>CAVFPQ010000042.1:0-16874 GCA_963624415.1 Acutalibacteraceae bacterium
GCGGTTCAGCCCGCCGGTACGGCAAAAGCCCGGCAACACCTCAAAAGCCCACCTCACGCGAAGCCATATAATCCACTTCCGAAATTATGCATTCTTCATTATGCATTCTGCATTGAAAAAGCCATATAATCCAAGTCCGCAGGACTTCCTCAGTCCCGGCCCTTTGCTAACTGCCAATTTCTAATTGCTAATTAAAAAGCGTGTCCACCGGAACACGCTTTTTAACTTATTTATTCAGATTATTTTATATCAGTACTTCTTGCGAATTGTATACGCCGTATGAAGAATTTCGTGTGCAATATGTGAATTGGGCTCACCGAGGAACTCGTCGTAAATTCTCTTTACATCGGGATTCTCGTGCGACTTTCTTACGGGGAGCTTCTTGTCATCCTCATAAAGACCTGCGGCACGAACGGCACGAACATCAACAAAGTTGCGAACAGATGCCGGCTGAATGGGCTGACCGCCGCCGTTTACACATCCGCCGGGGCATGCCATAATCTCAATAAAGTCATATGACTTCTCGCCGTTCTTAACCATATCAAGAACTTTCTTTGCATTTGCAGTACCCGAAGCCACCGCAACCTTTATAACATTGCCCGCAATTGTGTACTCGGCTTCCTTTATGCCGTCAACACCGCGAACCGCTTTAAAGTCAAGCTCCTTAAGCTCTTCTTTTGTAAGAGTCTCATATGCCGTTCTGAGTGCGGCTTCCATAACACCGCCTGTTGCGCCGAATATCGTACCGGCACCCGAACCGAGTCCGAACGGAGCGTCAAATGTATCATCGGCAAGCTCATTGAACATAATGCCGTTCTTCTTAATCATGCGGGCAAGCTCACGAACCGTGATAACTGCGTCAATATCCGCAAGTCCCGGAACAGCCGTATGATCAAGTCTTTCCGCTTCAAACTTCTTGGCTGTGCAGGGCATGGCGGATACAACAAATATATCCTTGGGGTCAATGCCCATAAGCTTTGCGTAATATGTCTTTGCAACTGCACCGAACATACCCTGCGGAGACTTGCATGTAGAAAGATTCGGAATAAACTCGGGATAATATGTCTCGCAATACTTAATCCATCCGGGTGAGCAGGATGTTATAAGCGGAAGATTTCTCTTCTCGGTATATCTGCCTATAAACTCCGTTGCCTCTTCCATGATTGTAAGGTCGGCGGAGAAGTTTGTGTCAAATACCTTATCAAAGCCCAAAGCTCTGAGAGCGGCAACCATTTTGCCTGTTACAACAGTGCCCATCGGATAGCCGAATTCCTCGCCGAGACCTACTCTTACGGCGGGGGCTGTCTGAATGACAACATGCTTGTCGGGGTCGTTTATTGCATCCATTACCTTCTGTGTGTCGTCTCTCTCGGCAAGTGCACCTGTGGGGCATACCGTAATGCACTGACCGCATGAGATACAGCCGACTTCGCCGAGGGGCTTTTCAAACGCACAGCCGATATGAGTATCAAAGCCTCTTGCGTTTGCGCCGATAACCGCAACAGCCTGATTTTTTTCACAAACAGCAACACAGCGGCGGCAGAGAATGCACTTCTCGTTGTCACGGTACATATGTGAAGCGGATGCGTCAATCGAATAATGTGACTTTACACCCTCAAAAGCGTTTTCGTCGTCAATGCCGTAGTCATGGCAGAGCTTCTGAAGCTCGCATGAGCCCGAGCGAACACATGAAAGGCACTCCTTCTTGTGGTTTGAAAGCAGAAGCTTGAGTGTCATTCTTCTGGACTCGATTACCTTAGGTGTGTTTGTGAAAATCTCCATGCCCTCGTTTACGGGGAACACGCAGGCGGCAACAAGACTTCTTGCGCCCTTTACTTCAACAACACATATACGGCATGCGCCGATTTCATTTATTTCTTTAAGATAGCAGAGAGTGGGAATCTGTATTCCCGCAATGCGGGCAGCTTCAAGTATGGTGCTGCCGGCGGGTACAGCCACTTCCCTGCCGTTTATTTTTACGTTTACATCAGCCATTATTAAAGCTCCTCCTTATTTCTTGGATATTGCCTTGAACTTGCATCCCGTCATGCATACACCGCACTTAAGGCACTTATCGGTGTCGATTTCGAGGGACGGAAGCTTATGGCCGGGTGCGACATATGCCGTTTTGGAAATTGCGTTTGCCGGGCAGTTTCTCAGACACATACCGCAGCCTATGCACTTATCCTTGTCAATAGCAAATGAGAGCAGCTTCTTACATACGCCTGCCGGGCATTTCTTGTCGACAACGTGAGCAATATACTCATCCTTAAAGAATCTGTATGTTGACAAAACGGGATTGGGAGCTGTCTGACCGAGACCGCACAGCGAGTTCTCTTTAATGTACTTGCACAGCTTTTCCATCTCATCAAGGTCTTCAAGCGTGCCCTTGCCTGATGTGATTTTCTCAAGAATTTCATAAAGTCTCTTTGTTCCGACACGGCAGGGTGTGCATTTGCCGCAGGACTCATCAACCGTAAACTCAAGGAAGAACTTGGCTATATCAACCATGCAGGTGTCTTCATCCATAACGATAAGACCGCCCGAACCCATCATTGCGCCCTGTGCGATAAGGTTATCATAGTCGATTTCTATATCAAGAAGCGATGCGGGAATACAACCGCCGGAAGGACCGCCGGACTGCGCCGCCTTGAACTTTTTGCCGTTCGGAATACCGCCGCCGATGTCCTCGACAATCTCACGAAGCGTTGTGCCCATGGGGATTTCAACAAGACCGGTGTGACGGATTTTGCCGCCCAGAGCGAATACTTTTGTACCCTTTGATTTCTCGGTGCCCATTGTGTTGAAGAATGAAGCGCCGTGAAGAATAATCTGAGGAATATTTGCGAATGTCTCAACGTTGTTTTCGGTTGTGGGTTTGCCGAACAGACCCTTTACCGCGGGATAAGGCGGACGGGGACGGGGCTCGCCTCGGTTGCCCTCGATTGATGTCATAAGAGCAGTCTCTTCGCCGCATACAAACGCACCTGCGCCCAGACGGACATGCAAATCAAAGTCAAAGCCGGAGCCGAAAATATCCTTACCTAAAAGTCCGTACTCACGCGCATCTTTAATGGCCTTCTGCAAACGGGAAACGGCAATGGGATACTCCGCGCGAACATATACATAGCCCTCGCTTGCGCCTGTCGCATAGCCGCATATGGCCATTGCTTCAACAATTGCGTGAGGATCGCCTTCAAGAACGGAACGGTCCATGAATGCACCGGGGTCGCCTTCGTCGGCGTTGCAGACAACATATTTCTGATCTGCCTGATTTTTAGCTGTAAAGCTCCACTTGAGACCCGTCGGGAAACCGCCGCCGCCTCTGCCGCGAAGACCGGAATCCTTAACAACCTGAATAACCTCTTCGGGTGTCATTTCGGTAAGAGCCTTACCGAGAGCCGCATAGCCGTCCATGGCTATATATTCGTCAATACTTTCGGGATTTATAACGCCGCAGTTGCGAAGTGCGACACGCTTCTGTTTTGCATAGAATGTTGTATCGTTAAGTGATACATTGCCGTGTTTGATTTCAACACCCTCTGCAACGTCTTTATAGGCGAGACGTTCAACGACTCTGCCCTTCATAAGATGCTCCTCGACTATTTCCCTTACGTCATCCTGCTGAACTCTTGAATAGAAAGTTCCGTCGGGATATACAATTACAACGGGACCGAGTGCGCAAAGTCCGAAGCAGCCCGTTCTTACAACCTTGACCTCTTCTTCAAGACCGTTTTTTGCCAACTGCATCTCAAACTCGGATATAAGCTTTTTGCTTCCTGATGAGGTGCAGCCGGTGCCGCCGCAGATAAGTACCTGTGCACGAACCATGTTTATTATTCCTCCAAATTAAGTTTACTGTTTTAACGATTTATCTTTGTCGATTATATGTTTTTGATAACATACTGTTCAACTGCCTGACCGCCCTTGAGATGCTTTTCAACAACCTCTTGTGCCTTTTCGGGAGTCATTTTGACATATGTTGTCTTTTTGCCGTCCTCATAGATTTCAACAACGGGCTCAAACTGGCAGATACCGATACAGCCTGTCTGTGTAACGGTTACCTTGTCGCCGAGACCTGCGTTTGCGACCTCCTCAACAAATGTGTTGAGAACGGGTCTTGCACCTGCGGCGATACCGCAAGTTGCCATACCGACAACAACTCTTGTGTTGCCTGTGCCCTCACGAAGGACAACCTTTTTCTGCATTTTTTCTCTGATTGCAGCAAGTTCTTCCAATGACTTCATTGTTATTTTCCTTTCACGTTAAAATAAACTGTATTTCAAATTTTATATTTTTTATTGTCATATTGCTATTTGCTTATTGCATCATACTGTTCTTCCAGATTTTCTTTAATCCACACCAGTATTTCAGGCTCGGCAAGCGATATTTCGCCGATTACGGCTTTTATCTCCGCCGTATCAAGCTCAACCTCGCCTTTTTGCGTCTTATGGTTAAACACCCAGCGAATATCGGGCGAACCCTGAATAAGCGTTGTGACACTCGACACAATATCACCGAGCGGAGTAAAATCTATATGGTTTTTGTAAAACAGAGCCGATGTTTTTGTGCCGTGGCTGTCGGGAAATTCATTTTCACAGCGTGACGTTATGCTGAATGTTCCGTCCGTCATCTCCGCCGCCATCTTAAAAAGCGGAATACCCATCCCTACTTTTCTTGTGGTGCGTGTCGTGGTAAACGGATCCGTCACACTCTCGAGCAGCTCTTTTGTCATGCCGCAGCCGTTATCGGAAATGATAATCCGAAGCGTTTCGTCTGTTTCGTCAATCTCGATTTTCACCGTGTCGGCATTTGCCTTGACGGAATTTTTAGCTATATCGAGAATGTTAAGCGACAGCTCTTTCACTTTTATCCCTCCGCCATACGGAATATTTCTTCACGCACACGAGCACTCGAATACGGTTCATCGTCTATGTCAAAATACGCCGATTTGTCTCTTATATCCCACAGATGATGCGCATCCGACGACACAAGTATTTTTCGGGAGCAAAGCTCGGGATACTTTATTTTGTATTCATCCGTCTTGTCGCCGTCATAAAACTCCGCACACCTGAATCCCGGTGTATCGGGGAATGTGCCGAGAGTCTCTATTATGCCGTTTGCCGGTCTGTCAACGTGTGCAGGGTAGCATATACCGCCGAATTTTTCGACGATTACGGGAACACTGTCAACCGATATTTCGGATGCCGCCGGAAGGAAATAATCTTCCCTGCCGACAATTTCGTCCTCGCCGTTCATTATAAGCTGTTCGCCGAAAATGTCGATTCTGTTCGGCACCTTCATACGGTGTTCATCAACATATCGGTCAAAGTCCAACGCGTTCTGAAGCTCCTTAAACAGGCATACAACGTGTATATCCTCGGAAGTCGTAAGCTCCATTCCGGCTATCGGTATAATTCCGTTTTTCTTTGCCGCCGCAAAAAATCCGGGGCAGTTTTTAGCGGAATTATGATCTGTCAAAGCCACAACGTTAAGCCCCGCAAGCACCGCCATGCCGGCAATGTTATTTGGTGTCATATCATCATCCGCACACGGAGACAGACACGAGTGAACATGAAAATCGTAGTAATATCTGTTCATTTTATCAGACATTGCCGAACAGCTTTTCGGCTGTTTCGTAAGCCGTTAGTGCGCTCGATAAAATATTTATGCTTTTGGCGTTTGCCGTGTCGATTACATTCTGTTCGAGCGTTACGCCCTCCGCAAGAATTATAACCGAGACATCAGACAGTGCGGCAACGGCGGCAATGTTAATATTGCTCATTATGGTAATCCACGCGTTATCCGCCTGTGCTCTGCCCATAACCCAGCTTAAAAGATCGCCGATATAGCATCCCTTTATTTCCCTGTCGGGTTCGGGGCAGCTGACAACGGAAAAGCCGCATTTTTCCGAAAGCTCCTTAACCGTCATTTTCGGTGTCCTCCGTTTTCTGTGCTTTACGCTGTTCGTTTACTATGCACTTTCTTTTTACTCCGGCTATGCCCTTTACGACATCCTCGGCAAAAGCTCTGCACGTCGGACTGCCGCACGCACCGCAGTCGATGCCGGGCAGACTGTCCTTCAACTGCTGTATGCTCGCCATCATCCGCATTGACTCGCTCATTGAATCACTGAGCCTTGAAATGGGAGTATATGACGGCAGCGAATCCGTAAGAAAATCTTCGGGGATATAGTTATTGCCGGGAGTCAGAAAGTTTTTGGAAACGGGCATATATCTTCGCACCGTCTGAAGGCGTGTCTTTGCGATAAACGGATTTTCTATCGTCATTACGCCGCCGACACACCCGCCGATACAGGCGTTAAGCTCGACAAACTCAAGCTTTGGGATACCGCCGTTTTCCATGGCATCCAGAACGGCTATGCAGTTTTCGATGCCGTCCGCAGACAGATAGCTGTCGTTAAGAATGGCGGACGACTCACCGCCGGTGGATGCCCACCCGATGCCTATCATGCCGGCGTCGGATGTTATCTCGGGGTTATTGCCGCGTTTCATTGCGCCGAGAAGCAGAAAATATATTTCGCTTAACGACACAACAACGTTTATGTTGCTCTTGTAGTCGCCGTAGCCGTTGCGTATGTAGCTTACCTTTGCGGCACACGGTGAAATAAAGAACACGGCAATGTCGTCATCCGTAAGCTCCGGATGTTCGGCTTTTGCCTTTTTGCGTGCCTCAATGGCGGCAATTTCCATCGGAGGCAGAATAGGTAATATATTGTCTTTAAGATACGGAAATCTTATTGAAATAAGACGGGAGATAACAGGACACGCAGAGCTTATGACAGGCTTTTTAATGCCGTCCGCCTTAAGATAAAGCCGTGTATAGGCGGATACAAGCTCGGCTGATTTCGCGACTTCGTAAACATCGTCAAAGCCGATATCAAGAAGTCCCTGCAAAACGTCGTCCACATCCTCAAGTCCGTTAAACTGACCGAAAAGAGCGGGTGCGGGCAAGGCGATTTTCCATTTATAGTGCATATAGTGTTCAAGCTTTGAACACATCGCGCGCTTTGCCTTGTGCGGACACACTCTTATACACTCGCCGCAGTCGATACAGCGGTCGGTGTTTATTTCGGCGTGCTTGTCAATTATTCGGATTGCCTCGGTCGGGCAGTGTCTGGCACAGGTAGTACAACCGGTACACTTATCGATATCAAGTACAACCGAATGTCTGTATGAATTCACTTTATCACCCTGTTATCTGTTAAGGTAGACACACATTTTTATGGTTGTCCCCTCTCCTACAACGGAGTCTATTGTCATTTCGTCCGTATAACGCTTCATGTTCGGCAAGCCCATGCCTGCGCCGAAGCCCAGAGCACGAACGGATTCGGTAGCCGTTGAATAGCCCTCCTGCATCGCAAGCTCAATGTTTGCTATACCGGGGCCGTGGTCGGCTAAAACTATCTCTACTCTGTCTTCGTATACAGTGACGTCGGCAGCACCGCCGCCCGCATGTATAACCATGTTGATTTCGCCCTCATACATGGCAATTGACAGCTGACGTATAACTTCCGGGGGAAGCCCCAGCTGGCGAAGATTTTTCTTGACCTGCACGGACGCCTGTCCTGCCGATACAAAGTTTTCGCCGTCAACGTCAAAGTGGAACTTTATTGAGTCACTCATGATTTTGAACCGCCGAGTCCGTTTGAGTAGAGTATTCCGCATGCCTCAAACATACGTCTTTTTGTGGACAGTATCGCTATGCCGCTCTCTTTCGCTATTTCAATCATCTCGGGCGTGGGACGCTTGGAACGAACGAAAACAACGCATATCATGTCCATCATATCGGCAGTGCGTATAACCTGCGAATTTACAAGTCCCGTGAGCAGAACGGCCTGATCCTTTACATAAGCCAGCACGTCGCTCATCATATCACTGCCGCAAGCGGAGTGAACGTCTTTATCGAGATACTCCTCACCGAAAACAAGCTCGGCCTCGAGCAGCTCCTTAAGCTCTTTTATTTTCATGGATTATCACCCCACCGAAAAAGGATTATTGATATTTTGCGAGAATACCGGGAATCATATCGGCTGTAAGTCTGCCGTAAACCTCGTCATTGATTGTCATAACGGGAGCAAGACCGCATGCGCCTATGCAGCGGCACGCTTCAAGACTGAACTTTTCGTCATCGGTGCATTCACCGGGCTCAATACCCAGAACTTCCGAAATTTTCTCGAGAACCTTGTCGGAACCCTTTACGTAGCATGCCGTGCCGAGGCATACGGAAATATTATTCGCGCCTTTTGGTGAGAGTGCGAACTGCGCATAGAATGTGGCAACACCGTAAACCTTCTCAAGGGGTACATCAAGCCCTTCGGCTATCATAACCTGAACCTCGTAAGGAAGATATCCGTAAATGCCCTGTGCATCCTGCATAACCGCCATAAGACGGCTTTTATCACCGTTTGCGTTTGCTATTGCGGCACGGAGAAGCTTTTCCTGTTCGGCAGTGCCCTTAAAGGGAAGCTTGCTGATTTTCTTCTGCATTCTTTATTTTCCTCCAAAATGAATATGCTTTTTGATAATTTTTTAACAATGAAAACGGCGAAAATACACCGCCCTCACTGCCGTATACCCGGTAATTATATCACACTAAACTTTTTTCGTCTACAATTATTCCGAAAAAATTGACTCATTTTGACAAATTTTGTCAGAATTTTTGTTCACTCGTGAACAATCATGTATCAGCAGTCAGTGGTCAGCATCCGGTGAGGCTTCGCAAGAGGCGAAGCTTATAATCCAAGGCACTCCGTGCCTTCCTCGGCCACTGACCACTGAATACCGGCCACTGACAACTGAATACCGACCACTGACCACTGACTACCGACCACTGACCACTGAATACCGGCCACTGACCACTGAATACCGGCCACTGACCACTGAATACCGGCCACTGACCACTCATTGCTGATTGCTAACTGCCGATTGCTGATTATATTTCCCTCCGACATAATATTGAAAAATTAAAATTTAGCTTGTAAAAACCGTTCGGCGGTTGTATACTTGCATTGACACAAAATAACGGAGGATAACAAAATGGCAAACAAATTTATCGTAGAAACATCTGCCCGTCACGTACACGTAACAAAAGAGGCACTCCATGTGCTTTTCGGTGAGGGCTATGAGCTTACAAAGAAAAAAGACCTCTCCCAGCCCGGTCAGTTCGCATGCAATGAGAGAGTTGCGGTTATCGGGCCCAAGGGTCAGTTCCCCGCAGTTTCAATCTTAGGGCCCGAAAGAAGCGCAAACCAGGTTGAGATTTCCGCTTCGGACGCAAGAACACTCGGTGTACCCGCTGTTGTAAGAGAGTCCGGTGACGTTGCCGGTTCCGCTCCCTGCAAGCTTGTCGGCCCCAAGGGTGAAGTTGAAATAAGCGAAGGCGTTATCGTTGCAAAGCGTCACATTCACATGACTCCCGCAGATGCCGAGCAGTTCGGCGTAAAGGACAAGGATATTGTCAACGTAAAAATCGACTCCCCCGAGCGTTCTCTCATTTTCGGTGATGTTGTTGTAAGAGTAAGCGAAAAGTTCGCCCTCGCAATGCACATTGACACCGACGAGTCAAACGCCGTACTTGCCCCCGCAGGCGCAATGGGTGAAATCGTAAAATAAACTTTAAGTCACAGTACAGATAACTAAAGCGTTGAAGACGAAAATCCTCAACGCTTTTTTGTTGTATATCATTATTCCGAAATTCTTTTCCGTCACCGCCGGTCATTCCGATTTTGTGACTGATTTGTGGCGGAACTACATAATGTTTGTTTTTTTATTACAATTTTAACGTAGTTAACAGAGAAATTTTTTGCGATGTGACAATGTTTTTCGGACATTCGGTGCGTGAATGTCGGATTATAATGCAAAAGTGTTCGATTATAATACAAAAGCAGAAAAAATTGTACTTGTATCCACATTTTGCGTGTGTTAAAATGGTAACGAAAATATTTGCAAGGAGGCACTTTTAAAGTGGACACAAGATTTGCAATCTCAAATTATCCGGATGCGGCCGAGGTAAACCGCAAGCTTGACGAGCTTATCAAAAAGCCCATATACACAATCACACCCGATGCTCTTGCCGACTACGAAAAGAACTATTTCGAGGCAAAATGCCAGAAGTCAAAGACCATGATCGAGCAGGCAAAGCAGATTATCCCCGGCGGCGTACAGCACAACCTCGCATTCAACTATCCCTTCCCGCTTGTATTTACAGCGGCTGAGGGCTGCCATCTTCACGATATAGACGGCAACGTATACTATGACTTCCTTCAGGCGGGCGGCCCCACGGTTCTCGGCTCCAACCCCCCGGAAGTAAGAGAGCAGGTTATCGACCTTCTTAACACCTGCGGTCCTTCAACGGGACTTTTCCACGAGTTTGAGTACAAGCTCGCCAAGAAGGTTCACGATTCAATGGAAACCATCGATATGTTCCGTATGCTTCAGTCCGGCACGGAAGGCTGCATGCTCGCGGCACGTATCGCACGTCTCGCCACAAAGAAGAAGAACATCGTCAAGATGGGCGGCGCATATCACGGCTGGAGCGATCAGCTCGGCTACGGCATAAGAATCCCCGGAACAAAGTTTACACAGGCAAACGGCGTTCCCGCAAGAATAATGAGAGATACACAGGAGTTCTTCCCCGGCGATCTCGATTCACTTGAAAGAGTACTTCGTCTTAACCTCGTAAGAGGCGGCACGGCTGCCGTATATCTTGAGGCAATTGGCCCCGAGAGCGGTTCTCGTCCCGTTGACATCAACTTCTGCAAGGGCGTTGAAAGACTCTGCCGCAAGTACGGCGCACTTCTTATATTCGATGAGGTTGTTACAGGCTTCCGTGTCGGTATGGCAGGCGCACAGGGCTACTTCGGCTGCTCACCCGACCTTACCGTTTTCGGCAAGGTTATCGCAGGCGGTTATCCCGGAGCCGGCGGCGTAGGCGGCAAGAAGGAATACATGAAGTATCTCGGCGCAGGTCTTGACGGCGCAGTCAAGGTCAAGAAGGCATTCTGCGGCGGCACACTTTCAGCCAACCCCCTGTCATGCGCGGCAGGTTACTTCACCCTCGAAGCAATCGAAAGAGAAAACGCTTGCCAGAAGGCAGGTCAGATGGGCGACAGAATCACAAAGGGTCTTAACGAAATCATCGAGAGACGTCATCTTCCCTTCGTAGCATTCAACCAGGGCTCAATCTGCCACCTCGAGACAGTCGGCACACTCCAGTTCTCAATCAACTGGGCAAAGCCGTGGACAATCCCCGGCGTTCTCTCCGCAACAAACGAGAGAAAGACGGAAATGACACACATGGGCGCGGCTTACATGGCAGAAGGCCTTGTAACACTTGCCGGCTCACGTCTTTACACCAGTGCCGCATACACGGAAGAGACAATCGACGACGCACTTGCACGCTTCGACAGAGTCTTCTCTCACATTGCTGTTAAGGAAAATTAAAGCTTAATTTGTATACTTTTGTACAGATAACAGCTTAAGACACAATAATAGACAATCCGAGCGCACCCGTCGTTAAGCAAAAAGCTGTCGGCGGTGCGCTATGGTCATGTTATAGGATAAAATTTTATCCTGCGATTATTGAACAATTTTACACTTCTTTATTGATTTTTTTCAAAGGAATGATATTATAATGGAATTGTTACAGGCAAAGCTGAATGTTATCGAAGCCGGCAAAGAGCTTGTTAAAGAGGGCCTTATCCAGCGCACATGGGGCAACGTAAGCTGCCGTATAGACGATACACATTTCGCAATCACACCCAGCGGCAGAGACTATCTGTCACTTACGGAAAAAGACATTGTTGTTGTGAATATAGCGGATTTAAGCTACGACGGCGACATTAAACCGTCATCCGAAAAAGGCATCCACGCAAAATGCTATCAGCTTCGTCCCGATGTCAATTTCGTTATTCACACACATCAGACATACGCTTCCCTTGCAGGACTTGCGGGCATGGACATAAACGACCTGCCCGAGGAGGACAAAAAGATTATCGGTCTTGATATTCCCGTTGCGTCCTACGGTCTGCCCGGCACAAAGAAGCTGAGAAACGGTGTTGTCGAGGCACTCAGACGTTCCTCCTCCAAGGCTGTTCTTATGCTCCACCACGGCGCGCTGTGCCTCGGTGAAAGCAGAGAGGAAGCATTCACCGTCGCAAAGGCACTTGAGGATGTCTGCAAAAAGGCACTTCTTGACCGCTACACTCAGATGACCGACTCGGTTGCAGACGGTTTCGAGTCACTGACTTCTTATATTTCAAATACATTCATGTACGAAGCAGCCGAGGACACCCTCGACAAATACGACTCCGTAAGAGAATTCGGTGTAGCCGAGATGAAGAATGCCGAGACAGGTGAAATCACACCTATCGACATTGAAACAGGCAAGCCCCTCGACCCCGACGCAGTATGCCCCGACACGGCTATGCTCCATGCCGAGGTCTATAAAAAGCGTAAGGATGTAAATGCCGTTATTCATTCAAAAGAGGACGCAACCCTCAAGGCATCCCGCACGGGACTTACAATCAGACCCTTCCTTGATGACTTTGCTCAGATTGTCGGTGTAACTCTCAGAAACGCAGAGTACGATCCCGATAATTCAAAGAAGTCAGCGAAAAAGGTTGTCAAGAAACTCGGCTGCCGTGACGCCGTACTCATCGAGCACAACGGTGCGATATGTGTCGGCAAAAACGAGGATGAGGCAAAGGCAGTGGAGCTTGTAACCGAAAAGGGCTGCAAGGCATTTACAGCGGCAATGCTTTACGGTTCAAAGCCCATCAACACGGTTGAGAGCCTTCTTATGCGTGTTGTATACAAAGCAAAATATTCCAAAAAGGCAGAAAACAATAAATAAATTTTATAAGGAGTGTTACCATGGCGCCGATAAAAAAATCGTCTCATAAAAACGCGGTGCGTTCCCGTCAGCTTATAAAGACGGCTTTCGCAGAGCTTTTGAACGAAAAAGACATGAACAAAATAACGGTAACGGATATTGTTACCCGTGCGAATATTTCCCGCGGAACATTTTATGCTCATTATCTTGATGTATATGATCTGTATGCTGCTATTCAGACAAACATGCTTGAAGCAATAGACGATTTACTCGGTGAGCTCGGCATTCGCAATGTTATTCTTGACCCCACGGAGGCTATAACACGTGCGCTTGTTTTCCTTGAGAAGAACAAGGCATATTACCGTCTGTTTGTAACATCTTCAAACGGTGAACGCCTTATGAGCCGTATTTTCAACAGACTTGCGGATCTTATGTCCGAGGAGCTTAAGGAAATGGTTCCTGCGGAAAGCCTTGACGATGTCATGATTTATCTTGCGTTCGCACTCGGCGGACTTCAGTCGGTAACGGTACACTGGATTGAGGGCAAGCTTAATGTTTCCGCTGTTGTCTGCGCAAAGTCAATCAACAATGCGTATCTCAACATGCGTCCCGAAGTTCTCAATGTACTTGCGAACGAAAACAACGCCGACGCCGAAGAAGATGACACGGCCGAAGAAGAAAAAGAAGAAGAAGCAGAAGAAGAATAACAAATAGACTTATATAAACAGAACTCCCCTGCGGTTATTGCTGCAAGGGAGTTTTTTTTATTTCGAAAGCCGTGCGAACTTGGTTTTTAATTATACAATCCAAGCCCGCAGGACTTCCGAAATTTTTAATTGTTAAATTAATTTTCAAACTGTCTCAAAATATACAGTTCTCGAATATCCGTCACCATCACGCATTTTATGCAGATTTATGCCGGCATTCATAAGTGACGCACCCGAACGAACGGAATTGTCGTAGGAATTGCGATACATTTTATCCGGATCAAGTCCCTTGGGCTTGATTATAAACAGACGGCACTGTTTGCGGAATTTAATAAGAACGGTAAGAAGCGCTTCGTTTTTGTCCTCGCTTACAAATTCCCATGCGCATCTATACGGGTCATCCCACGGGGAAATTATGCGGTAGAAGTCGCCGTAATGAATTACATTATAATATTTATGATAGTCGGCAATCTGCTCTTTTATCTCGTTTCTCGCTTCCTCGCTGATTTTTGCCGGGTCAAGCTCATAGCCGAAAGTGCCCCACATGGCGACATTGCGTTTTGTCTCATATGATGAACGGCTTGAAGCGGATACATGCGCACCCTGAACGGATGCGGGATAGCACAAAGAAGAACCGAACTGAATATCAATTCTCGAAAGCGCGTCGGTGTTGTCGGAACACCAGATCTGCGGTGAATAATACATCATGCCGGGGTCATAGCGTCCGCCGCCGCCGGAGCAGTTTTCAAAGAGCAGATTCGGGAACGCCTTTGTAATACGATCCATAAGCTCATATGTGCCGAGAATAAAGCGATGGAAAAATTCCTTCTGCTTTTCGGGAGGCAGAAGAGCCGAACCCGCTTCGGTAATATTGCGGTTAAAGTCCCACTTTATGTAGTCAATATCATTATTGCCGAGAATATCACTCATTATATTAAAGAGATAGTCCCTTACGTCCGCACGAGTCATATCCATAACAAGCTGATGGCGGCCGAGGCTTCTGTCACGCCCGGGGCAGTGAATACACCAGTCGGGATGCTTGCGGTAAATCTCGGAATCGGGAGAAATCATCTCCGGCTCATACCATATGCCGAACATAAGTCCCATTTCTTTAACGCTGTTTATAAAGCTGTGCATTCCATTGCTGAATTTTTTGCTGTCGACAAACCAGTCACCGAGGGACGAGCGGTCGTTGTCACGGTGACCGAACCAGCCGTCATCCATAACAAGCATTTCTATGCCGGTGTCCTTTGCCCAGCGTGCAATATCGAGGAGCTTTTCATCGGTGAAGTTCATGCCCGTGCCTTCCCAGTTGTTGACGAGAAGCGGACGCTTTGCCTTTTTCCATTTGCCTCTTACAAGGTTGTTGTTATAAAGTCTGTGGAAGGTGCGGCTCATTCCGCCGAGACCGTCCGAAGAATAGACCATAACTGCTTCGGGTGAATAGAAGCTTTCGCCCGGTGCGAGTGTCCAGCCGAAATCGGTGGGATTTATACCCATCATAACACGAGAACAGCCGTTAAAATCAACCTCAATTTCACCGAGGAAGTTGCAGGAATAAACAAGATTGAAGCCGTATGCGTCACCCGTGTCTTCGTTTGCGTTGTGACCGAGCAGAGCCATAAACGGATTTTGCTGTGCGGAAGAAGTGCCTCTTCGACTGCCTATACCCTGATAGCCGTGCGAGAGCGGTCTGCGTTCAAGGTTTCTTTCGCAGTTGTGTCTGCCGTAGAGAGTGAGCAGGTCAAAATCATCATCGGGCATATCAATACAGAAGCTCATCACTTTTTCTATCTCAAACGCCCTGTCGGATGTGTTTTTAACGACAACCGAGCGTGTCATAGCCGAGAGCTTTTCGAAAACAGTATAAATCAGAGTAACCTGCGCCCCCGTCACCTTATCGAGTGTCACAACCTCGAGTGTTGTGCATTCGTCATCGGTGTTGGCATAGAGTGCGGGAAGCCCGGGGAGTGACGGCTTGCCGGGATAGATTTTGTGCGAGACATAACGAACATCGGTGGAGGCGTTGCCGTCGGCGTTTCTTATCTGCAAAGCGGAAATACGCATATCACCGCAGCCGTTGCATCCTATTTCAAAGGGATAGACATCCGCGGAAAAGTCCCGGTCGTCCATATGCGCGTTTGAAGCACTGAATGAAGCGTATGTATGACGATCCTCATAACCGTCAAAGCCGCCGCAATCCGGAATGTAAGCGCCGTAATAGAGATGAACAAGGTAATTTTCATCGTAAATCTTAAAAAGATAAGACGATGAAGGGGTATCAAGCTTGAAGATTTTTTTGTCGCTGTCAAAAATTATGGGCATAAATTAACCGCCTTTCGTTTTCTGATATATAAAAATATGGAAGGACAATGTAACATCAAGTTGTTCCTCGGCAAAGAGCTTTTCTTTTGCGTCGGATGGGGTGTGATAAAAATACGGGGTCATCATAAACAGTGATTTTATGTCATCGGACGAGCCTATATGCACGGTGTCCGTAATGTCATAATCGTTTATCAGAGTCATTTTGCCGCACGACGGATCTTTTATTTCATTAAGATACGGCTTGTCGTACAGCAGATTTTTTAATTCAACCAGATGCTTTTCACCTGCAATTACACTTACAAGAATGCCGTTATCGGACAAAATCCGATTAAACTCACTCTCATAAAAAGGTGCAAAAAGATGAAAAGCAAAATCGACAGAGTTATCCTCAACCGGAATTGAAGTCATATTTGCGACAGCGTAGCCGACATTTTTGTTCTGTTTTGCCGCACGCTTTACCATTTCACGGGAAATATCAAAGCCCAGAACCTCGGTATCGGGCATGGCATTTTTGAAAAATGAGGAATAATGCCCCTCGCCGCAACAAATATCAAGCACTGTTTTTATATCACCGTGTGCAAAAGCGATTCTGACAAGCTCATCTGACAGAGCGTCAAAATACCCCTTTGACAGAAATGAACGGCGGGATACAGCCATTTCGGCACTGTCGCCCACATTGTCGCATGACTTGCTGCCAAGAAGCAGGTTTATGTGACCTTCTTTTGAAATATCGAAGCTGTGATTGTTTTCGCAGCGGCAGATTTTGCCGTCACGGGAAAGAGTTTGCCCACAGACAGGGCAGGTGAAATAATACATAAGTAATATAATTGACAATTAACAATGTCGGAAGACACGGAGTGCCTTGGATTAATGTAGAATGTAGAATGCATAATGCAGAATGCATAATGTAGAATGTAGAATGCATAATGCATAATGCATAATTTCGGAAGTCCTGCGGACTTGGATTATATGCTTCGCGTGGCAATT
>CAVFPQ010000043.1:0-16549 GCA_963624415.1 Acutalibacteraceae bacterium
AATCAAGTCCGCAGGACTTCCGAAATTATGCATTATGCATTCTACATTCTACATTATAACTGACCACTGACCACTCATTGCCCCTTGCTTTACTAATTGACTTGAGGTTAATTATGAAAATCCGTCCATTAAAACATTCCGACCTTCCCCGAATTCTTCAGATTTACAACTACTACATTACCGATACAACCGTATCATTTGAAGAAGAGCCTCTCACCCTCGAAGCATTCACTTCACGAGTTGACTCTATCTGCAAAAACTATCCGTTTATTGTCGCCGAGGAAGACGGTCTTGTCATAGGTTATGCTTATCTCGACCGTTTTCACGAGCGTTCGGCATACCGTTATACCGCCGATTTGTCAATTTATCTTGATAAAGACCGGCTTTCAAAAGGCACAGGTTCTGTTCTGCTCGAAAAAATTGAAGAACTCGGCAGACAGCAGGGCATAACAAGCATAATTTCACTTGTTACCGGTGAAAATACCCGAAGTATCGCCTTTCACAAAAAGCATTCATACCGAGAAGTCGGCATTATGAAAAATGTCGGCATAAAATTCAACCGCTCCCTCGATGTCTGCTATTTTCAAAAAGAACTCTGAAAAGCCCGCCTCCCGCAAAACTTTATCAAATCAAGGCACGCAGTGCCCTCCGACATTGTTAATTATTAATTCCGGAGATGACCTATATGTGGCTCCTACTCGCCGCCCTATCCGCCTTTTTCGCAGGCGTCACCGGTATTCTCGCAAAGTGCGGAATACGCAAAACCGACTCGACTGCGGCAACTGCAATCAGAACAATTGTCGTGCTTGTCATGAGCATCATAATAGTACTCATAACAGGCGGATTTTCAAAAATCACCGAAGTAACGCCCAAAACATGGCTCTTTCTTGTTCTTTCCGGGCTTGCAACCGGTGCATCGTGGCTGTGCTACTTTAAATCGCTCTCAATCGGCGATATAAATAAAGTTACCGCAGTCGATAAGTCAAGCACCGCTCTTACTGTTGTGCTCGCCTTCATTATACTGAAAGAGAGCGTCACTTGGATAAAATGCGTGTCCGTTGTTCTTATAGCAGTCGGTGCTTTGCTTATGATAGACAAAAAGAAGAACACAAACACCGATAAAAAAGGCCGATCATGGCTCATTTTTGCCGTACTGTCCGCCGTATTTGCCGCTCTTACCTCTATTCTCGGCAAGATAGGCATAGAGGGTGTTGACTCAAATTTAGGTACTGCGATTCGCACTTTTGTCGTGCTTATAATGGCATGGCTTGTGGTCGGCGTAACCGGAAAAACACACTGTGTAAAAGAAGCCCCCAAAAACGAGCTTGTTTTTATCTGCCTTTCGGGGCTTGCCACGGGAGCGTCGTGGCTGTGCTATTATCGTGCGCTTCAGACAGGACCTGCATCCGTTGTCGCTCCGATTGATAAGATGAGCATGCTTGTAACAATCGCTTTTTCGGGAATAGTATTCAAAGAAAAACTTACACCCAAAACCGCCGTCGGACTTTTGTTGTCCGTTGCCGGCACTTTCGGAATGATACTCTGAATTTTCTTGTCGAAGAAAAATGATAACGCCACAAGGATAAAAATATATGGATACACAAAACGCAAAAAACAGAATTGATGAATTAACCGAGCTTCTTAACCGCTTAAGCTATCGTTATTATGTCGAAAATGACAACGATGTGTCGGACTATGAATACGACAGGCTCTCGCGTGAACTAAAGGAGCTTGAAGAAGAATATCCCGAGCTTAAACGCCCCGATTCTCCCTCGTCACGTGTCGGCGGAACGGCTGAAAACACGTTTGAAAGTGTCCGTCATGAGGTTCGCATGGAGAGCCTGCTCGATGCTTTCGACTTCGGCGAGATTGACGATTTCGACAGGCGTGTATACGATGCTGTCGGCGAGACCGGATATGTTGTCGAACCTAAAATTGACGGACTTTCCGTGTCGCTCGAATACCGTGACGGCGTGCTTGTCCGAGGTTCAACTCGCGGTGACGGCGATGTCGGCGAGGATATTACCGAAAATATTAAAACCATAAAGACAATTCCGCTGCGCCTTACCGAAAATATCCCCTTTTTGGAGGTAAGAGGCGAGGTATACATGCGTCACGATGTGTTCAATTCGCTGCGTCTTGAGCAGGAACAGAACGGCGAAAAGCATCCCTTCAAAAATCCCAGAAACGCCGCCGCAGGAAGCCTTCGTCAGAAAGATCCGACTGTTACCGCAAAACGCCGTCTTAATATATTTGTGTTCAATGTTCAGCAGTCCGATGGGCTTACTCTCACGGGGCATAAGCAGAGCCTTGATACCCTTCGTTCGCTGGGATTTGTAACAGTGCCATTCTATACTCCCTGCAAGAATATAGAAGAAGCAAAACAGGAGCTTGAAAGAATAGGGCAGATAAGAAGCACCCTTGAATTTGACATTGACGGTGCCGTTATAAAAGTTGACGACTTCGAAAAACGCCGCAGAATGGGCAGTACCGCAAAGTTTCCGCGCTGGGCAGTCGCCTATAAATATCCGCCCGAAGAAAAAGAAACCGTGCTTAAAGATATTGAAGTCTCAGTCGGCCGCTCCGGTGTTCTGACGCCCACTGCATGCTTTGAACCCGTATTTCTTGCCGGTTCCACTGTCTCCCGAGCCACACTTCATAATCAGGAGCAGATAGACCGCCTCGGTGTTTCATTGGGCGACACCATTATTGTTCGCAAGGCCGGTGACGTTATCCCCGAGGTTGCGTGCGTAAAGGCGCATAACCCCGATGTCCCCGTATATACGCTTCCCGATACCTGCCCTTCGTGCGGTGCGCCCGTGTTCAGAAATGAGGGCGAGAGTGCGCTTAAATGCCGCAATCCCGAATGCCCTGCACAGACACTCCGCAATATTATCCATTTCGCTTCCCGTGATGCCATGGATATTGAGGGGCTCGGCGATGCCATGTGCGAAACGCTTATAAACGAGGGACTTATTCACGATGTGGCGGATATCTATTCGCTTACGGCCGATGATATTCTTAAACTCGACAGACACGGAAAAAAATCTGCGAATAATCTTATAAATGCCATAGAAAAATCAAAACAGAATGATTTATCAAAGCTTATTTTCGCCTTGGGAATTGACGGAATAGGCGCAAAGGCGGCAAAGCTTCTGTCAGAGCATTTCAGAACTCTCGATGCGCTTATGGCGGCAACAGTTGATAATATTACAGCCGTTGACGGTTTCGGCACAATTTCCGCCGAGAGTATTGTCGAATATTTTTCGCTTGACGGCACAAAAACTCTTATTGAAAGACTCAAATCACACGGACTTAATATGAATTGCCTGACAGAAGTCACCGACAATCGTTTTGCGGGACTTACATTTGTTCTGACAGGCGCACTCTCACGCTTTACAAGAGATGAAGCGAGCGAGATTATCGAGAATTTCGGCGGCAAGACTGCGTCCTCCGTTTCAAAAAAGACAAGTATAGTCTTGGCAGGTGAAAACGCCGGAAGCAAGCTCAAAAAGGCAAATGATCTTGGAATAAAAGTTATAAGCGAAGCCGAATTTGAAGAAATGACAAAAGAATTATCAACAGATACCTTGCCACGGGAGTAATCAGACAATATGAAAAATTTTATTATCGGCAAAAACGACGCGGGACAGCGTCTTGATAAATTCGTGACCAAAACTCTGCCGTCACTGCCGAAATCACTGTTATATAAATATCTTCGCCTTAAACGCATAAAGCTCAACGGCAAAAAAGCGGATGCCGCAACTCGCCTGAATGAAGGCGACAGCATTGATATGTACATAAACGATGAATTTTTTGTCGAGCGTGAAGAAAAATATTCATTCTTAGGTGCGGGCAAAACGCTTGATATAATCTATGAAGACGAAAATATCATGCTCCTTGATAAAAAGGTCGGACTTCTGTCGCACCCCGATGAGGGCGAATATGTCGATACGCTTATCGGCAGAGTTCAGCGTTATCTTTACGAAAAAGGGGAGTATGACCCGAAAAACGAAGCCTCCTTCGCTCCCGCTCTTGCCAACAGAATTGACCGCAATACGGGCGGCATTGTTATGGCGGCAAAAAACGCCGAGTCTCTGCGTGTTCTCAATGAAAAAATCAAAAACCGAGAGATTAAAAAAATATATCTCTGTCTTGTAATAGGCTGTCCGAAACAGAAAACGGCGACACTCTGCGACTATATGATAAAAGACGAGAAAAAGAACAAAGTCACAGTTTATAAAGAGCCTGTGCCCGGTTCAAAGGACATCAAGACAAAATATACGGTGCTTGACTCAAAGGACGGTATAAGCCTTGTTGAGGTCGATTTGCTCACAGGCAGAACGCATCAGATAAGAGCCCATATGGCACACATAGGCTGTCCGCTTTTGGGTGACGGAAAATACGGCACAAACGCGCAGAATAAAAAATTCGGCGGCTACAAAAAGCAGTGTCTTTATTCATATAAGACAGTCTTTGACTTCACAACCGACGCAGGTATTCTGAACTACCTTAAAGGCAAAAGCTTTGAAGCCCAAAACGTGTGGTTCAGAGAAGCGTTTTATGATGGAACGCTGTAAAAAACTCGGTAACTTGAAGTAAGCGATAATTGTTAATTGTAAATGCCGATTGCTCATGGAGGAGAAATAATGAGGAAAGCAGAATTAACGCCCGGCGATACACTCGAGTTGTCCGTTTCGCACGTCGGTCACCGTGAACGCCTGTGTTCAAGATTTATCGAGTCGGGGCTTGACACATTTTCGGATATCAATGTCCTTGAAATGCTTCTGTTCTATGCCATTCCCCGAAAGGATACAGTGCCGCTTGCAAAGGAGCTTTTAAGTCGTTTCGGTTCGTTGTCGGCAGTTTTTGATGCTCCGATTGACGAGCTTCTGACCGTTCCCGGTATCGGTGAACGCACAGCCACACTTATAAAATTTATTCCTGCTTTAAGCGGAGAATACTATATCAGCCGCAATAAAGACTCGGCAACCGTTCTTTGCCGTCATGAGGCTGTCGATGTTCTGAGACCGTTCTATACGGATTTTTCAGCGGAATTTGCCGTTATGATTTCTCTTGATGCCGCCGGAAAAATACTCGGCAGTGTCAGACTTCGGCACGGCGACAGTGAAAGTACAACGCTTGAAACAGATGAAATTCTGTCTGAACTGAAAAAACGAAAGCCTTCAAGCATACTTTTTTCACATTGCCACACAATGGGGCTTGCCGCTCCGTCACAAAATGATATAATTTCAACCGAGCGGCTTTATGATTTGCTTTTATCGCAAAATGTTAAATTGTGTGACCATATTATTTTCGCGCGTGATGATGTATTCTGTATGTCGTGCATGAAAACAAGAATAAAACAGGGAATATTTATTTTTGATGAATAAAAATAATTCACAATTAATAATTAACAATGAAGAAAAACACTGTGTGTTTCTGATTATAAGACTGCGCAAAAAAAGTAAGATTATCGCAGTATAATTGCTTTTATGTCATAAATCAAGTCCGCAGGATTTCGTTGTTTCCCCGATTCTTATGGCATTGCCGATTGTTGATTGTACACCCCCCCGCACTCTGATTTAATAATTGCAAAGGAGACAGGCTATGAAAAAGCTTACCTTCGGCACACCTGAAACTCTTGTGCCTTCAATCTACTGCAAAAAATTCAACTATGTCGAAACGGAGATTTCTTTTCCGGTGTCGTCAATCACGACAAGACAGACAAAACGAGGATTTCTGCTTGAGTTCCCCATTGAGGATGATGCCGGTATTTACGGCTTCGGTCTTCAGCTTAAACAGCTTAATCACAGAGGCAGAAAGCTTAAACTGAGCGTTACCGCCGATCCGGTTTCCGCAAACGGCGATTCACACGCTCCCGTGCCTTTTTTCGTCACAAACAAGGGCTACGGAATGTATTTTGATACCGCGCGTTACATTGAAGTCTATTGCGGCTTCAAAAAGTCACAGGGCAAAACCGAGGCAGACGAAGAGCCTCGAAAAATTGCCACAGATACTGCGGAGCTTTACGCACTCAGAAAAAATACGGACTGTATTATGAGTGTTCTTATTCCCGAGGCACAGGGAATTGACGTTTATATAATCGAGGGCAAAAATATAACCGATATTGTGTCGCAGTATAATATGCTTTCGGGCGGCGGCCCGGATGTACCCGAGTGGGGACTCGGCGTGCTGTACCGCTGCAAGGCAAGCATGACGGGCGAGGATGTCATGAAAACCGCAGAATATTTCCGCAAAAATGACATTCCGTGCGACATTATCGGTCTTGAAGCCGGATGGGAAACTCACGCCTATTCAAGCTCTCATGTTTTCAGTGAGCGTTTTCCCGAGCCCGAAAAAATGATAGCAAAGCTTAAAGAGGACGGCTTCCATGTCAATCTCTGGGAACAGGCTTTCTGTCATCCCACTTCTCCGATCTGTTCGCTTTTGGGCGCACGCCACGGTGACTATGATGTGTGGAACGGTCTTGTTCCCGATTTCGGACAGCCCGAAGCACAGAAGGCATTTGCCGACTATCACCGTGATAATATAGTATCGCTCGGCATTGACGGCTATAAGCTTGATGAATGCGATTCCAGCGATTACACAGGCTGTTGGAGCTTTCCGCTTATAACCGAGTTTCCGTCAGGGCTTGACGGAGAACAGTTCCATTCGCTTTTCGGAACACTCTATTGTCAGGCAATGCAGGATTCTCTCGGCGATATAAAAACTCTGTCGGAAGTACGAAATCTGGGTGCGCTTGCCGCTTCTTATCCGTATGTTCTGTACAGTGATCTGTATGACCATAAGGACTTTATCAGAGGTGTTGCCGTGTCCGGTTTTTCGGGGCTTCTGTGGTCACCCGAGGTGCGTGGATGTCAGACCAAAAACGAGATGATCCGCCGTATGCAGAGCGTTGTTTTCAGTGTTCAGTGTGTCATAAACGCCTGGCAGGTTTTTGATCCGCCGTGGATTAAGCTTGAATGTGAAAACGAGGTTCGTGAGCTGCTTAAGCTTCGTGAAAAGCTTGTGCCCATGCTTAAAAAATCATTCGATATTTACAAAAATACCGGCAAACCGCCTGTGCGTGCGCTTGTCAGCGATTATACCGACGACCCCAAAACCTATGATATATACAATGAGTATCTGTTCTGCGAGGATTTGCTTGTAGCTCCCATTCTTGAGGGCAAGGGCGATGAACGCACGGTATATCTCCCCGTTCGTGATACGTGGTACGATTACTTTACAGGTGAAAAAGTCGGAAACGGTGAAATTACCGTCAAAACCGAAAATATCCCCGTGTTTACAAAGGCATAAGTATAAACATAAATAAAAAAAGCTGTATCGCTTAGCTTGGCAGGTACAGCTTTTTATAATGTATAATGCATAATTCATAATTTCGGAAGGCACGGTGTGCCTTGGATTATAAGCTTCGCAGGAGGCATACTTTAATAAAAAAAATAAGCTCCGCAACAGGCGAAGCTTATAAATTGTTAATTGTTAATTGAACTTATGCTCTTTTCGCACTTTTGATTTCGCCTTCGGACACATTTACTCTTTCAATCTGCGCGCCGACTGCGGAGAGCTTTTTGACTACGTCCTCGTAGCCTCGGTCTATGTGAGTGATTTCTTCTATTTCGGTTGTGCCTTTAGCACAAAGTCCTGCTATAATCATAGCCGCACCTGCTCTGAGGTCATCCGCCTTTACGGGTGCGCCTTTAAGAATTGCACTGCCCTCGACTATTGCCGCCTTGCCCTCAATCTGAATCTGAGCGCCCATGCGGATAAGCTGATCGACATACTTAAAGCGATTGTCCCACACGCTGTCGGTAACAATGCTTATGCCCTCGCAAAGGGATAAAAGCACCGTAAACTGCGGCTGCATATCGGTCGGAAAACCGGGATGCGGTCTTGTTTTTATGTTGCAGGCGTGCAGTCTGCCGTGAGAGGCTACTCTTATTGAATCGTCAAATTCCTCGACTTCGGCTCCGCATTCACGAAGCTTTGCCGATATGGGATCAAGGTGCTTGGGGATGACATTCTTTATAAGAAGATCTCCGCCCGTTGCCGCCGCCGCTACCATGTATGTGCCGGCTTCAATCTGATCGGGAATTATCGAATAATCGCATCCGTGAAGCTCGGATACGCCCTCAATTTTTATAACATCCGTACCTGCGCCCTTTATATTCGCACCCATAAGGTTTAAGAAGTTTGCAAGGTCGACTATATGCGGCTCTCTTGCGGCGTTTTCTATGATGGTGACGCCGCGTGCCTTTACGGCAGCCAGCATAATGTTGATTGTAGCACCGACCGACACCTTGTCAAAGTATATGCTTGAGCCTACAAGCTTGTCGGCACGTGCCTCCACAATGCCGCCTTCGGTTGATACAACCGCGCCCAGAGCTATAAAGCCCTTTATATGCAGGTCAATGGGGCGAACGCCGCCGAAGTTGCATCCTCCGGGCATTGCGACATAAGCATAATTATACATTCCGAGCAGTGCGCCCAGAAGATAATATGATGCTCTTAAATTTCTTGTAAGCTCATAGGGTACTTCCTTTGAGCGAGATGTGCGTGTGTCTATCTGAATGGTGCTTTTTCCGGTATATCTGACTGTTGCGCCCATTTCTTCAAGAATCTGAAGCATGGATGATATGTCTTTTATATCGGGTACGTTTTCTATTGTAAAAATGTCTTTTGCGAGCAGCGTAGCGGGCAGAATGGCTACTGCGGCATTTTTTGCGCCGCTGATGTCAATTTCACCGTGAAGAGGTCTGCCGCCGTGAATAATAAACTTTTCCAAAAGGGCACTTACCTTTCCCTGAATTAAGGAATTTTTCGGACACCTTCCCTGATGTGCATCCGCGTATTCCTTCATACATTCCATATATATAATCGATAGCCGTATAAACGGCACACTTGAATTTAAGGTGACAAAAACAGAACCCGTATTTTTACAGGCTATGTAATTATACACTAACAGTCACATAAAATAAAGAGTTAATTAAGTCTTTTAATTTATTTTAGCAATTTTTATAAAATTTCACAAAAATTACAGCAAGATTTTGTTAACTCCCGCATTCAGATTATATGTCTTTCCGTCAAGAAGTGCTGTCGCTTCGGCGTTTTCGGGAACGGTGAAAATGTATTCCGTTTTGCCGTCTTTTATTGTCCACTCGCTTGTAATTGTGCCGCTTGCGCTGTCAAACGATGCCTTGAAATGAGTAAGCCGCTCGTCCGTAACAGGGGAGAGGACAATTTTTTTGTATCCCGCACTGTCGTCTGTCTGATTTATGCCGGCACACTTTTCGAACATCCAGTCGCCGACCGCACCGTATGCGTAGTGGTTGAATGAATTCATTCCGGCGGAAGCAAAATGACCGTCGGGCCAGCGGCCGTTCCAGCGTTCCCACATTGTCGTGCCGCCTGATTTTACCGTATAGAGCCATGACGGATATTCTTCTCTTAACAGCAGGTCATAAGCGAGCTTGTTTTCGCCGATTGATGAAAGAACGTGCAGAAGATACGGTGTGCCGACAAATCCCGTTGTGTGGTGACCGAAGGAATGAAGCAGTTCCACAAGACGTTTTGCCGCCGTCTTTCTGTCGGGTGTAAGATCAAAGTGAAGCACCAGAACATATGCCGTCTGCGTGTCGCTTGTAAGAGTGCCGTCGTCGTTTACGTACTCATCGATAAACGCCTTTTTGACGTTTTTATAAAGATCTTTGTAATGCTCGCACTCAATGCCGAGAACTTCGCAGGCTTTTATGTAGAGCGAAGCGGAATAGCAGAAAAATGCCGTCGCAATGAATGAATCATCGGTAGCGCCTGCGGTTGCCTCCTTGTCACCGAGGTCAAGTGAGAGCCAGTCGCCGAAGTGATGACCGGTGTTTTTAAGATATTCGCTGCCCTTTTTGGGCTCGTCATCGTAATGTGTGCCCTCACGGGAGGTTTTTTCAAGATAATCGACCCATTTTTTCATAAGGTCTATATTTTCTTCGAGTATCTGTTTTTTGCCGTATGTGCGGTAAATCTGCCAGGGGATAATTGTGGCACAGTCCGCCCATGCCGCCGAGCCGCCCCAGTCATCAATGTTTGCCGGAACATAATCGGGTATTTCACCGTCGTCACGCTGATTTGCCCTGAGATCGCCGCACCACTTGCGGAAAAATTCGTATACATCGAAATTAAACGCCGCCGTCTTGCAGAAAACCTGCGCGTCACCGGTCCACCCCAGACGCTCATCACGCTGAGGACAGTCTGTCGGAATGTCGAGGAAGTTGCCCCTCTGACCCCAGCAGATATTTGAATAGAGTTTGTTGAGTAGCTCGCTTGAAGTTGTGATTGAAGCCGTTTTCTTTATGTCCGAATATACGGCAATTGCGGTAAACACACCGGGGTCGGTAACTTTCATGCCGGTTACATGAATGTATCTGAAGCCGTAAAATGTGAATTTCGGCTTTGCGGTATGTTTTTCGCCATCGCATATAACGGTAAATTCCGATTTTGCCGAACGGTAGTTTTCGGTGTATACATTGCCTTCGGAGTCGAGCATTTCAAAGTGCTTGAGAGTGATTTTGTCTCCTTTATTGCCCTTAAAGTCAAATGTTACATAACCCGTAACCTCCTGACCGAAGTCAATGACAGTCTCACCCTTGGGGGTAATAATGAGCGTCTCGCCCTTAAAAGTCTCCTGCTCGAGCACGGATACGCCCTCTTTGGGGATAAGAATGCTCTTAGGTCTGTCAATAACACAGGCACTGTCCGATTTTTCGGGGATGAAATTATAGTCGACTGTCTCGCCGTTATAGATATTGTTGTAGCGGACGTTGGTTTCCTTTACCGTCCAGCTGTCATCGGTGTAAATCGTGTCGGAAGTGCCGTCGGCGTATTCAATGTCAATTGCGGCTATAATTGCGGTTCTGTTCATTCTGTCGCCGCAGAGTTTAAGATTGTACCATGAGTGGAAGAACCAGCCCTTGCCGACTTCAACAGCCAAATTGTTTTCGGCTTTTATTTCGGATGTGATATCATATGTGAAATACTGAATGCGGTTATAATAATCCGTCCAGCCCGGTGTCAGAATATCGTGTCCGATGCGTCTGCCGTTGATGTACGCCGTAAATGTGCCGATTGATGAAAGAGTGATCGCCGCTTTTTTTACGCTTTTTTTTGCGTCAAAGGACTTATAAAAGCATATTGCGGTGCTGTTGTTTTCGTAGGGTGCTTTAATCCAGTTTGATTTTTTAATGTCGCTCATTTTTTTCTCTCCTGTTTAATTTATATTGTTGAAAAGCTTGTCGATTTCTTTTTTCAGATTTGCGTTCTGCGGTGAAATGAGTTCGGGGTCTGCGGATAAAATCCGTTCCGCCTCTGTCTTTGCGGCGTAAAGTATGCGTGAGTCCGTCATAAGATCGGCGATTTTAAGAGTCGGAAGTCCGCTCTGTCGGTTGCCGAAAAAGTCACCCGGACCTCGAAGCTTCAGGTCTTCCTCCGCTATGACAAAGCCGTCGTTTGTTTTGCACATTATATCAAAACGCTTTTTTGATATTTCGCCTTTTGTGTCGCTTATAAGCACACACAGGCTTTCGTTCTGTCCTCTGCCGCACCGACCTCTGAGCTGATGTAACTGTGACAGACCGAATCGCTCGGCGTTTTCTATTGCCATAACGGTGGCGTTCGGCACGTCAATTCCGACCTCTATGACAACGGTGCAGACGAGCAGTTTTATTTCTCCGCTCGAGAAGGCCTTCATTATTTCGTCTTTTTGTTTTGGTTTCATCTTGCCGTGCAAAAGTCGGCAGGGGTAGCCCTTAAATTCGTTTTCTGAAATATCTTTATAATATTTTTCGGCGATTGCAAGCTGTGCCTTTTCTTCCTGCTCCGTTTGTTCTTCGTCTTTTTCTTCCGCTAAGGGGCAGACGATAAACGCCTGATGACCTTTTTCAAGCTCTTTTTTTATATAGCCGAACATTCTTTGGCGTTTGTCCGAGCCGATTTTTACGGTTCTGACTTCCTTTCGCCCGGCGGGCTTTTCGTCAAGAATGCTTATATCAAGGTCGCCGTAGATGACAAGTGACAGAGTCCTCGGAATGGGTGTCGCACTCATGACCAGAATATGCGGAGTGTCGCCCTTGTCGCCGAGCCTTGTTCGCTGAGATACGCCGAAACGGTGCTGTTCATCGGTGACCGCAAGCCCCAAGCGTGCAAAAGTCACATCATCCGTTATAACGGCATGCGTGCCGATTAATAAATCGACATCGCCATTTGCGAGGGACTGTTTAATCCGTTTTTTTTCTTTTGCCGTGGTTGAGCCGGTCAGAAGCTCGGTTTTTATGCCTGTGTTCTTAAAAAATAAATCGAATGTCTTTTTATGCTGTGCTGCCAGCACCTCTGTCGGTGCCATAAGTGCCGCCTGCATTCCGTTTTTTACGGCTGTATATATGACAGATGCCGCAACAGCCGTTTTGCCGCTGCCGACATCGCCCTGAATGAGACGCCGCATTGTCAGACCGGACTTTAAGTCGTTTATGCAGTCGCTGACGCACCTTTTCTGAGCGGATGTCATATTAAACGGCAGAAGTGTTGAAAAATCCGCTGTATAATCCCGGTGAATTCTGTATTCGGATGAAACTCTGCCGGTTGTTTTTTCGGAGCATAGCCCCAAAGACAGAATAAGCAGTTCTTCATAGATAAGCCGTCTTCTTGCCTGTTTTATGTCGTCGGCGGTTTTCGGAAAATGAATAAGCTCTATTGCCTTTTTTATGTCGGGCAGACGGTATTTTCTGAGCTGCTCCGGCGGCAGATTATCGTCAAGCCCGTCGGAAAACAGGTCAAACGCCCGGTGCATGCAGGCTGAAATAAAGCGTGATGTTATTCCCGCGGTGCAGTGATAGACCGGGTGAAAATATATGTTTTCGGGTGTGTCGTCCCACACCTCCGGGTTTTTGGATGAGTAGATGCCGAGCCGTTCGGGGACAAAATTGCCGTAGAGCAGAAAAGAACCGTCTTTTTTTATGCCGCCCGATGAATATCTGCCGAAAAACAAGAGTTTTAAGATGTTTTCGCCGTCCGTTCCCGAAACGGTTGTGAGTACTTTTCCGTTTTTCAATGTAACGGTTTTCGGCTCGGTTGTGATTTTTACGCGGACGCACATTTTGTTTTCGGTTGCGTCTTTAAGATGTTTTATGTCCGAAAAATCGGCATAGGCTCTCGGAAAAAAATAAAGCAGGTCCTGAACTGTCATAATGCCGAGCTTTTTGAAAAGGGCTGCCTTTTTTTCGCCGATAAGCGGCACGGAGGTTATGTCAAGTGATTTGAGTGATTGCATGAAAAATACCTCCGTTTAAGATTTTGCTATGTGAATTTTATCATTTTCGGAATATATTTTCAATATAAAACAGGAAATATAATTGCCGTATATTACAAAATTTTTCAAAAAGTAAAATGTTATATTGTAAAAAAGTTATAGATGTGTTATAGTCTGTATGATAAATCGGCAAAAAAGAAAAGGAGAGAGAGCAATGTCCGATCTTAAAAGAACATACAAAAGCTGGATAAACGGCGAAGTAAAGTCCGAACAGCGTGAGTACACCGAGCCTACCGAGCTTCTGGCATCCGACGGCACACTTCTTGCCGCAGGATACGCAAGACACAATGTGTTTAATTACAACCGCAATAACTCAAAACCCGAAATTCACAGAAAAGAGTGGGATTTCTATCAGATTTCAAACGGCAGATATATGCTTCAGGTAAGCTTTGCCAATATTACTTTAGGCGGTTATCTGTCGGCAAGTCTTGTGGATCTTCGCAATCCCAACAAAAAGAAAAAGCTGGCGGCCGGTGTTGTCGCCGATTCCGTCGCTCTGTTTGTCGGCGGCAAGGATAAATATATTCTGCCTCCGAAGGGAGATGTGCCGAACAAGGTGCGTTTCAATGTTAAGGGTATCGGAAGTGCCTATTGCGAGTTTATTACGGAGAAAAATAAAAGGACACTCTTTTTCCGTTCAAAGGATACAGAGTGCCGTCTTGAGATGGATATTCCCGATGGGCTTGAAAATATTACAACCGTTCTGCCCTTTAAGGATGACCCCAAGAGTTATTTTATGACCACAAAGCAGAACTGTATGCCGTGCGAAGGATATTTCCGCAAGAAAGACCTGAAAGTCGAGTTTTCAAAGGAAGACACCTTCTGTTCCCTTGACTGGGGACGTGTCAATACGCCCTATAAGCTTGTGTGGTACTGGGGCAACGGCTCGACATATATAACGGATAAGGACGGCAAAAAGCATACATTCGGTTTTGAAATCACATGGGGCATAGGTGATGAGAGTAAGGCTACCGAAACCGCCATATTCTATGACGGCAAGCTTCACAAATTCGGTGCTGTGGATGTTGAGCACTTTCCGAAGCCCGATAAATATATGCAGCCGTGGCACTTTAAGTCGGAGGACGGCAGATTTGATTTTGTCATGACACCGTTCTATGACCACCACTGTGACACGAACGCTCTGAATGTACTGAGAATGCATTCGCATCAGGTTCACGGTATGTGGAACGGCACTGCGATTCTTGATGACGGCACAAAGGTTGAAGTCAAGGATATGTATGCGTTCTGCGAGTATGTGGAGAACAAGTGGTAAAAAAACAGGTTGGCAAAGAGTTTTGTTTAATCGGCAATCAGCAACAGGCGATCGGCAATGAAGGATTTTTGAAATTGGCGAGTGTCGGCAGATGATTGCCGATTTTTTTGTTGCGGGTTACGGTGAGGTTGGGAGCGACCGACGGGAGGGAGCGAGCGACGTGAGGAGCGAGAGGACGACAGGAGGGAGCGATGTGGCGAGCGAAGCGAGCCACACCCCGAGCGACAGCATTTTTGCGTGTGCCGTGCGGCGGACGCAAAAAAATGGAGCGAGGGGGTCCCCGACAAGGGGGCGTCGCGGGCACATGGTTCAGCTTGTCTTTTCGTAAGGTAAAGCGATGTCGCCGCGGAGGGGACGGGCACTCTGCTTTGCCGAGGGACGCACTGACCTGCAACCGAAAGCAATCGAGTATTTGGATGAACGGTATGTGTCACGGCGATGCAAATAGGGCTCACCTTTAGCGAAGCCAAAAAATCCGGGATACTCCGTGTCTTCAGAAATTGTTAACTATTTAAGATGTTTCCCGGGATGATTCGGTTTCAGTCGAAGTATCACTGCCGGTGACGACAGAAGTATCACCGGAGAATGCCGTTGATGCGGTTTCAAGCACCGAGAGTGTTCGTATGGCGCTTATATAGCTGTTGTCATTTTCTTCACGGAATGTGACCTTTATGTATTTATCGGGCTCGGGTGTAGTAATGTCGCCCGTCTCTCTGTCCTGAAGCCACATATCCGAATTTATAAGGCCTGCCGTTACAGTGACGGCATTGCCTTTTTTTTCTGTCTCGGTACACTTCGGCGTATAAATAGGTGTAAGTGTTGTAATCGGGATAAGATACGCTTTTTCGGTCTGATCGTATGTAAACTCATAGCCGTAGCCGGTGACAGTCATGTGTTCAATCTGACGCTGAGTGCCGAAATATTTTGTAAATTCAGCTTCTACATTTTCTTCGGGGACGACAAGATTTCCGGATGAATATTCAAATGATTCCGTTTTGGAATAATTGTAAACAACACTCCATACCGACATTTCAACAAGCTCGCTCATATCGGCTGATGTAATATCGTCAAACGGTTCAATGTCAATTGCCGCCGCCGCAATAAGCAGATTATTGTAATAGTTGAGTTTTTCAGTCTTCTTTTCGTCTGAGTAGGTCTTTATCTTTCCGACACCGAACATGACTGTGGCGACAATGCCCACAACCGCAAATATAAGAGTGATTATACCTGCCGCCATAGCACCGCCGTGACGATTTTTCTTTTCTTTTTTCGGTTTTTCCGGGCGTTGTTCTTCGGCGACTTCAATATCATCGGATAAGCTGTCGGTAAGACCGGAGAGGGGGGATGTGTTTGTTTCGTTCATAAAGCACCTTTTTTAATTGACAATTAATAACTAATAATTAACAATTTCGGAAGACACTGTGTGTCTTGTATTGTAAAGCTTCGCGGGAGGTGGGCTTTTTTTGCGTTGCCGGGCCGGTTGTTCTGCCGGGCGTCTCACCCGCCGGGCGGGGCACCCGACTGTCCGGGTAGCTTATTCGCATAAGCCGATTGCAAAGGCGGGACAGCCGGGTACCGCCTCCCGGCGGGTGCCCTCCATTCGCATTCGGCTGTTCGCTTGCTCGGGGGCAAGCTCACAGCCGAATGCTCATTGCGGGCATATGCCTCGCTCACGGCTGTCGCCGCTCGCTCGGCTTTGCCCTCGTCATTCGCTGTCGCTCATTCCTCGGGCCTTGCGGCTCGCTATGCTCGCCGCCTTTGCCTCGCTGCGCTCGGCCCTTGCGGCTCGCTATGCTCGCCGCCTTTGCCTCGCTGCGCTCGGCCCTGCGGCTCGCTATGCTCGCCGCCCTTGCCTCGCTGCGCTCGGCCCTGCGGCTCGCTATGCTCGCCGCCCTTGCCTCGCT
>CAVFPQ010000044.1:0-16244 GCA_963624415.1 Acutalibacteraceae bacterium
GTGCCCTCGCCTTCGGCTCGGGCACTTCGCTCGCTTCGCTCGCGTACGGCTCGTCGCTTCGCTCCTCGCCCCAACTCCGAGTTACAATTTCACAAAAAACTATTGATTTTTTCTTAACACCCCTTGAGCCTGAAAAGCCCCGCAACCCGCTTAACAGAGCGGTTTGTGAGGCTATTTGCAATTTTTTGATTGCACGTTACACTATCTGTCTTTTTGTCGTCCGATATACAATCTTTATTGTTTTGCCGCCGGCAATCGCAAACAAAATATTGCCTTTCGGGTGATTTTTGAACCGTGCATCGCCAAACTCCCGAATTTTTTTCCTAATACCGAAAAAATTTTCTCTTTTCCTCTTGACAATTCCCTTGCAGGCGTGTACAATAATACACTGCATTATAATGGATACGAATATCCTTTGATTTTTTAGCCTCTGAAAAAACAGTGGCAAAAAGTCAAAAAATCGTGTTCATTATCCGGGCATTTTCGGTTATTTTTCCGATTTGCCTTGCTTTCTCAGCGGATAATAAATTGAACGGAGTGATTTTCTAAATGGTGAAAGTGAAACCCGTAAAAGTTGGCAGGAAAACACGTTACAGCTTCTCCAAAATCAATGAAGTTATGCCTATGCCCAACCTCATTGAAGTGCAGAAGAATTCGTATAAGTGGTTTCTTGACACAGGTCTCAAAGAGGTATTGAGAGATATCGGTGAGATTACCGACTACACAGGCAATCTGGTTCTCGATTTTATCGATTACCGTGTTGATCCCACACCCAAGTATACGGTAAAGCAGTGCAAGGAGCGTGACGCTACATACAATGCGCCTCTTCGTGTTACCGCAAGACTCTTAAACAAAGAAACCGGTGAAATTAAGATCAACGAGATCTATATGGGCGATTTCCCGATAATGACCGACAGCGGCACGTTTATCATAAACGGTGCGGAGCGTGTTATTATCTCTCAGCTTGTCCGTTCCCCCGGCGTATATTTTGATATGACCCGTGATAAGCTCGGCAAAAAGCTCTATGCGGCAACGGTTATCCCCAACCGCGGTGCATGGCTTGAGTACGAGACCGACCCCACAGGCGTATTTTATGTTAAAATAGACAAGAGCAAGCGTCTTCCGATTACCACCTTCATCAGAGCTTTGGGCCTCGGCTCCAACCAGGAAATCAGCGAGTTCTTCGGCTACGATGACCGCATCACGGCGACATTCGAGAAGGATGTAACCAAGAATACGACAGAAGCTCTTCTTGAAGTCTATAAACGTCTGCGTCCCGGTGAGCCTCCCACGGTAGACACCGCCACAAGCCACCTGTACGGACTGTTCTTCGATGAGCATCGTTATGATCTGTCAAGAGTCGGCCGTTATAAATATAACAAAAAGCTCGGCATTCATGATCGTCTTCGCGGTCAGATTGCGGCGGAAAACATCTGCGACCCCGCAACCGGTGAGGTTCTGGCAGAGGCAGGCACAAAGATAAGCAAGGAGCTTGCATTCGAAATCGAGCAGGCGGGCGTAAGTGTCGCATATGTCGATGTTGAAGGCGTAACCGTAAAGGTTATTTCAAACGGCATGGTTGACGCGCTTCCTTATCTCCCCGGATTTACCGCCGAAGAGCTTGAGGAAATCGGTGTCAACGAAAAGGTATGCTACACCGCTCTCATGAAAATCTTCGAGGAAGTCGGTGAGGATGCCGAACACGATGTCCTTAAAGATGCCATTATCGAAAAGCTCGGTGATCTTATCCCGAAGCATATAACAAGAGAAGATATTTTCGCCACAATCAACTACCTTAACTGCACGGCTCACGGTGTCGGCAACTTTGACGATATCGACCATCTCGGCAACCGTCGTGTTCGTTCGGTAGGCGAGCTTCTTCAGAATCAGTTCCGCATAGGCTTTACACGTATGGAGAGAGTTGTCCGTGAAAGAATGTCCGTTCACACACAGGACAGCGGCGACATTACTCCCCAGATGCTTATAAATATCCGTCCCGTAATTGCGGTTGTGCGTGAGTTCTTCGGTTCTTCACCCCTGTCGCAGTTCATGGATCAGACAAACCCCCTCGCAGAGCTTACAAACAAGAGACGTCTTTCAGCTCTGGGCCCCGGTGGTCTTTCGAGAGACCGTGCCGGATTCGAGGTTCGTGACGTTCACTATACACACTACGGCAGAATGTGCCCCATTGAGTCTCCCGAAGGACCCAACATCGGACTTATCTCCTATCTTGCCACATTCGCCAGAATCAATAAATACGGCTTTATCGAAGCGCCGTTCCGCAAGGTCGACAAAGATACCGGCCGTGTAACCGAGCAGGTTGAATACATGACCGCCGATGTCGAGGACGAGTACAGAGTTGCTCAGGCAAACGAACCCCTTGACGAAAACGGATACTTCAAGAACTCCCGTGTTATCGTTCGTTATCGTGATGAGTTCCAGGATGTTGACCACAGCTTGGCGGACTACATGGACGTATCCCCCAGAATGGTTGTGTCCGTCGCTACGGCTATGATTCCGTTCCTTGAAAACGACGACGCGAACCGTGCGCTGATGGGTGCTAACATGCAGCGTCAGGCAGTTCCGCTTCTTAAAACCGAAAGCCCCATGGTCGGCACGGGTATGGAATATAAATCCGCCTGTGACTCCGGTGTCTGCGTTCTTTGCAAGCGTGCCGGTACGGTTACAAGAGTTTCCGCCGACAAGGTTGAAGTTACAACCGAAAACGGTACGGTTGATACATATGAGCTTCTCAAGTTCATGCGTTCAAACCAGGGTACGTGCATAAACCAGCGTCCCATTGTTAATGTAGGCGAGAAGATTGAGGTTGACGATGTTATCGCCGACGGCCCCGCAACAAGCGAAGGCGAAATCTCACTCGGCAAAAACGCTCTCATCGGCTTTATGACATGGGAAGGCTACAACTACGAGGACGCCGTACTTATAAATGAAAAGATGGTCCGCAACGATGTCTACACTTCCGTTCATATCGAGAAGTATGAAATCGAAGCAAGAGAAACAAAGCTCGGACCGGAAGAAATCACACGTGATATTCCCAACATCGGTGACGATGCACTTAAAGACCTTGACGAAAACGGTGTTATCCGCGTAGGTGCCGAGGTTCACTCGGGCGATATTCTCGTAGGTAAGGTTACACCTAAGGGCGAGACCGAGCTTACCGCAGAAGAAAGACTTCTCCGTGCTATTTTCGGTGAGAAGTCAAAGGAAGTCAGAGATACATCTCTTAAGGTCCCCCACGGTGAATACGGCATTGTCGTTGATGTCGAAACATTCACAAGAGAAAACAGTGACGAGCTCTCCCCGGGCGTAAACAAGATTGTCCGCTGCTATATCGCTCAGAAGAGAAAGATAAGCGTCGGCGACAAGATGGCGGGTCGTCACGGAAACAAGGGCGTTGTTTCACGCATACTTCCTCAGGAGGATATGCCCTTCATGGAGGACGGCACACCCCTTGATATAGTTCTTAACCCCCTCGGCGTTCCCAGCCGAATGAATATAGGTCAGGTTCTTGAGGTTCACCTCGGCCGCTGCTGCAGAGAACTCGGATGGAAGATTATGACACCCGTTTTCGACGGCGCACACGAAGCCGATATTAAGGACGCATTTGCCGAAGTCAATCGTGTTGCCATAGAAAAGGCGAAGAAAAAGGCGGAAGAAGACGGTGTCGAGTTTGATGAGTCACAGGTTCACCTTCTCTCCGACACAGGCAAGGTTACTCTTTATGACGGCAGAACCGGCAGAAAGTTCGATAATCCCGTAACAGTCGGTATTATGTACTTCTTAAAGCTGCATCACCTTGTTGATGATAAAATTCACGCCCGTTCAACAGGCCCCTACTCACTTGTTACACAGCAGCCTCTCGGCGGTAAAGCCCAGTTCGGCGGTCAGCGTTTCGGTGAAATGGAAGTCTGGGCACTCGAAGCATACGGCGCAGCTTATACCCTTCAGGAAATTCTTACAGTCAAGTCCGACGATGTTGTCGGCCGTGTAAAGACATACGAAGCAATCGTTAAGGGACTCAATGTTCCCGCTCCCGGTATTCCCGAATCATTCAAGGTTCTTGTTAAGGAGCTTCAGGCTCTCGCACTTGATGTTTCCGTATTTGATGACGAGGGTGCTCAGATTGACCTTCAGCAGGAATACGATGAGGATGATGGTGAACCCGATGCATCCGTAAACACCGACTTCAATGTCGTTAACGATGCCGAAAATGCCGGCGGCTACTCTCTCACAAGCAAAGAAGCCGAAGCTGCAGACAACGCTTCATTCGGCGGTGACTCATATGACAATTCATATGACGACTCATATGATGACTATGCGGAAGATGACCCCGAACCCGATGACGATGATCTTTTAACCGTTCCCTCCGATTCGTTTGTTGACGATGACGATGATTTCGACGATTTCGCCGATACATCCGCATTTGTTACAGACGACTTCGACAGCGACGAAGACTATTAATTCCGAATCTTTGAACACCGCACGTATTATCCGCCCGTGATAAAGGGTGCGGTGTGAACCCTTAAATTTATAAAAAAAGGAGTTGCTGACTTAATGAGCGAAGGCGCGGTAACCGTAAAAAAATATACGGAAAACAATTATAATGAACTCAATTTCGAGTCAATCAAAATAGGACTTGCATCTCCCGATACCATCAGAGGATGGTCTTACGGCGAGGTTACAAAGCCCGAAACCATAAATTACAGAACTCTTAAGCCCGAAAAAGACGGCCTTTTCTGCGAAAAAATCTTCGGACCCACCAAAGACTGGGAGTGCCACTGCGGCAAATATAAGAGAATTCGCTATAAGGGCAAAATCTGCGAACGCTGCGGTGTTAAAATCACCAAGTCAAAGGTTCGCCGTGAGCGTATGGGCCACATTGAGCTTGCCTGCCCCGTATCACATATCTGGTACTTCAAGGGCACACCCTCAAGAATAGCTCTTATGCTCCACATCTCCCCCAAGGATCTCGACAAGGTTCTTTATTTCGCAAAGTACATTGTTATCGATCCCGGTGAGACACCCCTTGAAAAATATCAGATTATTTCAGATAAAGAGTACGACGAGACTGTCGAAAAGTACGATGAAGGCTCATTTAACGCAAAAATGGGCGCCGAGGGCATAAAAGAGCTCCTTCAGGAAATCGATGTCGAAAAGCTTGCCGAAGAGCTTCGTGAGGAGCTTCAGACAGCTGTCGGTCAGAAAAAGGCGGCTCTTCTCAAGCGTCTTGAGGTTGTTGACGCATTCCGTCTTTCCGGCAACCGTCCCGAATGGATGATTCTTGACGTTATCCCCGTAATTCCCCCGGATATCCGTCCCATGGTTCAGCTTGACGGCGGACGTTTCGCTACAAGTGACCTTAACGATCTTTACAGACGTGTTATCAACAGAAACAATCGTCTGAGAAAGCTTCTTGAACTCGGTTCTCCCGAGATTATCATAAGAAACGAAAAGAGAATGCTTCAGGAGGCTGTCGATGCCCTTATAGACAACGGCAGACACGGCAGAGCCGTAACAGGCCCCAATAACCGTCCTCTCAAGTCACTCTCCGATATGCTCAAAGGTAAGCAGGGCCGTTTCCGTCAGAACCTTCTCGGTAAGCGTGTTGACTATTCGGGCCGTTCCGTTATCGTTGTCGGACCCGAGCTTAAAATATATCAGTGCGGTCTTCCCAAAGAGATGGCTCTTGAGCTTTTCAAGCCCTTCGTAATGAAGAGACTTGTTGAGCTTAATCAGGCCACAAACATCAAGAACGCGCGTAAAATGGTTGACAGAGCCACTCCCGTTGTATGGGATGCTCTCGAAATCGTAATCAAAGATCACCCCGTAATGCTTAACCGTGCTCCCACGCTTCACCGACTCGGTATTCAGGCATTCGAGCCGATACTTGTCGAAGGCAGAGCCATTAAGCTTCACCCGCTGGTCTGCACAGCTTTCAACGCCGACTTCGACGGCGACCAGATGGCTGTTCACGTTCCGCTTTCTTCCGAGGCACAGGCGGAAGCGAGATTCCTTATGCTCGCCGCCAACAACCTGTTAAAGCCCTCAGACGGCAAGCCCGTTACCGTTCCCACACAGGACATGGTTCTGGGTTCATATTACCTTACTACCGTTCGTGATGACGAGCCCGGCACAGGTCACGTCTACAAAGACGAGGACGAGGCCGTTATGGCTTATAACGAAGGCGATTTGGGACTTCACGCTCCCATCAAGCTTCGTATTTCAAAAGAGGTTGACGGCACAACATATACCGCAATCACCGATACCACACTCGGCAAGATTATCTTCAACCGTCCCGTTCCGCAGAATCTCGGTTTTGTTGAGCGTAACCCCGAGGATGCCGAAAGCATGGTAAAGCCCGAGGTTGACTTCCTTGTTGACAAGAAAAATCTCGGCAAGATTATCGACCGCTGCATTTCAATGCACGGCACAAATGTTGCGGCGACCGTTCTTGACAATATCAAGAATCAGGGATACAAATTCTCAACCAGAAGCGGTATCACCGTTTCGGTATTCGATGCTATAATTCCCGAAAAGAAGAAAGAGTACGTTGATGCCGCACAGGCAAAGATTGACGTTATCATGGCAAACTATCGCCGCGGCCGTTACTCCGACTCCGAGCGTTCACAGGCTGTCATCAAGGTATGGACGGAATGCACAAAGAAGGTTTCCGACGAGCTCAAAAAGAACCTCAACATGAGAAACCCCATCCACATGATGATAGATTCGGGTGCTCGAGGCAGTGCTTCACAGCTGAACCAGCTTGCCGGCATGCGCGGACTTATCGCTAACACGGCAGGTCAGACAATCGAAATTCCCATTAAGGCTAACTACCGTGAAGGTCTTACCGTTGTTGAGTACTTCATTTCTTCACGTGGTGCCCGTAAAGGACTTGCCGATACGGCTCTTCGTACGGCTGACTCGGGTTATCTTACACGTCGTCTTGTTGATGTTTCGCAGGAAGTTATCATCCGTGAGGATGACTGCGGCTGCACCGAAGGTCTTGTTGTTTCCGATATTCTCGGCGATGAAGACAACGTAATCGAAGGTCTCACCGAAAGACTTACCGGCAGATATCTTCTTCATGATCTCGTTGACGAAAACGGTCAGACCGTTATGGACTGCAATCATATGCTTTCCGAAGACGACGCAAAGAAGATTGTTGCAGCGGGCTACAAAAAAGTTGCTATCCGTTCTCTTCTTACCTGTGACTGTGTTCAGGGCGTATGCCGCAAGTGCTACGGCAAAAACCTTGCAACCGGCAGAGAGGTTTCAATCGGCGAGGCTGTCGGTATCATAGCCGCTCAGTCAATCGGTGAACCCGGTACACAGCTTACCATGAGAACGTTCCACACCGGCGGTGTTACAACCACAGCCGATATTACACAGGGTCTTCCCAGAGTTGAAGAACTCTTTGAGGCAAGACGCCCCAAGACACTCGCAATTCTCGCACGCATAGGCGGTATGGTTTCATTCGTCGAAGGCAAGAAGGGCGCACAGAATATCCTTGTATCCGGTGAAGAGGGCAGAGAGGAATACACAATTCCTTACGGCTTCAGACGCACCGTACAGGAGGGCGACATTATCGAAAAGGGCAAGGAGCTTACCGAAGGCTCCGTTGATCCGCACGATATACTTGAGGTTCTCGGTGTTGAGGCTGTTCATAATTACCTTATCCGTGAAGTTCAGCGTACATACCGTACACAGGGCGTTGATGTTAACGACAAGCACATTGAAGTTATCGTCCGTCAGATGATGCGCAAGGTAAAGATTGTTGAGCCCGGCGACACAGATCTGCTTCCCGGCTCCACCGTTGACAAGTTCGACTTTAAGGCTGCCAACAAAAAGGCACACGAAAAGGCCGACGCAAACGGCACAATCTGCATCGAGGCAACTTATGAGCCCGTTCTTCTCGGTATCACCAAGGCATCTCTCGCGACAGACTCGTTCCTGTCAGCCGCATCATTCCAGGAGACTACACGTGTTCTTACCGATGCCGCAATCAAGGGCAAGGTCGATCCGCTGGTCGGTCTTAAAGAAAACGTCATCATCGGCAAGCTCTTACCCTCAGGCACCGGCATGAAATGCTACAATGACGTTAAAGTCAGACACGCACACAATGAGGATACCGATCTTCCGGACTATGCTATTGTTAAAACTGACGAAATTTAATGAAAATCTTTGTAAAAGGTGTTGACAAAACATTGTCTGAAATGTTAAAATACCTAATTGTGCGAAGATAAATTGTCAAAAAGGGAAGTGTTCGCATGAATGCTTCCTTTTTGAATAAATCATTCTATTTGTAAGGAGGTGCACATAACTTGCCAACGTTTAACCAGCTTGTGCGCAACAGCAGAAAAACTCTTGAGAAGAAGTCAAAGGCTCCCGCTCTCGGAAAAGGTCTCAACTCAAAGAAGAACATCATGACAGACCACAACTCTCCCCAGAAGCGCGGTGTTTGCACAGTCGTAAAGACCGACACACCCAAAAAGCCTAACTCAGCTCTCAGAAAGCTTGCCAGAGTACGTCTTACCAACGGCATCGAAGTTTCGGCTTACATCCCCGGTGTAGGTCACAACCTTCAGGAGCACTCGGTCGTTCTCATCAGAGGCGGACGTGTTAAGGACCTTCCCGGTGTGCGTTATCACATCGTTCGCGGTACCCTTGATGCTCAGGGCGTTAACGGCAGAATGCAGGCCCGCTCCAAGTACGGAGCAAAGAAAGCCAAAGCCAAGAAAAAATAAGGCAAAGGCTGTTTAGCTCAAGACAAAATCTTTTTTGCAAGATTATTTATCACCAATGTGAGTTTATATATAATGTATACCTTCCATTGGCGCAACGGGAATTTGTCACTCGAGTACCTATGATATCATTACTATGAAGGAGGGAAGTAAAGTGCCAAGAAGAGGCAATATAGCAAAACGTGATGTTTTGCCCGATCCGCTTTACAACTCAAAACTCGTAACACGTCTTATCAACAGTGTTATGTACGATGGCAAAAAGGGCGTAGCTCAGAGAATTGTCTACGACGCATTTGACATCATCAGAGAAAAAACAGGTAAGGAACCCCTTGAGGTTTTCGAAGCCGCAATGGAGAACGTTATGCCCCTGCTCGAGGTTAAGGCTCGCAGAGTCGGCGGTTCAACCTATCAGGTACCCATTGAGGTTCGCCCCGAAAGAAGACAGACGCTCGGTCTTCGCTGGATTACACTCTATGCAAGAAGCAGAAGCGAAAGAACCATGAAGGAAAGACTTGCAAACGAAATCATGGACGCTGTCAACGGAACAGGTTCCGCATACAAAAAGCGCGAAGATACACACAAGATGGCAGAAGCCAACAAGGCTTTCTCGCACTTCCGCTGGTAAGCATTCGCTTATTTATCTTAAGTTCATTTTTTGGAGGAAATTATGCCAAGACAGGTATCACTTGATTTAACAAGAAATATCGGTATTATGGCTCATATCGATGCCGGTAAAACTACCACTACCGAGAGAATTCTTTTCTACACAGGCATAAACCATAAGCTCGGCGAAACCCATGACGGCGATGCCACCATGGACTGGATGGCACAGGAGCAGGAGAGAGGTATTACAATTACTTCCGCTGCTACAACATGCTTCTGGAAGGGTCACCGCATCAACATAATCGACACTCCCGGTCACGTTGACTTCACTGTTGAAGTTGAACGTTCACTTCGAGTTCTCGACGGCTCCGTTACTGTGCTTTGCGCAAAGGGCGGTGTTGAGCCCCAGTCTGAAACCGTTTGGAGACAGGCTGATAAATACCATGTTCCCAGAATGATCTACATCAACAAGATGGACATTATGGGTGCTAACTTCTATCACGTTCTCGACATGATCAAGGACAGACTCAAGTGCAACGCTGTTCCGATTCAGCTGCCCATCGGTGCTGAAAACGACTTCACAGGCATAATTGACCTTGTTGAGATGAACGCCACAATATACGACGACAAGGAAGGCCTCAAGACCGAGATTGTTCCCATTCCCGACGATATGATGGAGCTTGCAAACAAATATCGTGAGCAGCTTCTCGATCACGTTGCCGAGATGGACGACGAACTCATGGAAAAGTACCTCGAGGGTGAAGAGCTCACCATCGACGAAATCAAGAGAACCATCCGCAAGTCCACAATAGCAAACTCAATGGTTCCCGTAACCTGCGGTACATCCTACCGCAACAAGGGCGTACAGAAACTCCTTGACGCTGTTGTTGACTTCATGCCGTCACCGCTTGATATCGGTGCTGTTGTCGGTACAGATCCCGCAACAGGCGAAGAAATCACACGTGAAGTATCCGATGACGAAAACTTCTCCGCTCTCGCATTCAAGATTGCCACAGACCCGTTTGTCGGCAAGCTCTGCTTTACAAGAGTTTATTCGGGTATCGCAAAAGCAGGCGAAACCGTTTACAACTCCACAAAGGGCAAGAATGAGCGTCTCGGACGTATACTTCAGATGCACGCAAACCACAGAGCAGACCTCGAGCAGTGCTACTGCGGCGACATCTGCGCGGTTGTAGGTGTCAAGAACACAACAACCGGTGATACACTTTGCGATGAAAAGCATCCCATTATCCTTGAACAGATGGAGTTCCCGGAGCCCGTTATCAGAGTTGCCATTGAGCCCAAGACCAAAGCAGGTCAGGAGAAGATGGGCATAGCTCTTATGAAGCTCTCCGAAGAAGACCCCACATTCAAGTATTATACAGACGAAGAAACAGGCCAGACAATTATCGCCGGCATGGGCGAGCTTCACCTTGAAATCATCGTTGACAGAATGCTTCGTGAATTTAAGGTTGAGGCAAATGTCGGTGCTCCTCAGGTTGCATATCGTGAGACGGCTACCAAGAACGCAGAGACAGACACCAAGTTTGCGCGTCAGTCCGGCGGTCACGGTCAGTACGGTCACGTCAAGATGAGACTTGAGCCCAACCCCGGCAAGGGCTTCGAATTCGTCAATGAAGTTGTCGGCGGTGCTATTCCCAAGGAATACATCCCCGCAGTTGAAGCAGGTATCAGAGGCGCTCTTTCAGCGGGTGTTCTTGCCGGTTATCCGGTAGTTGACATTAAGTGCACCGTTTACGACGGTTCTTATCACGAGGTCGACTCATCCGAAATGGCGTTCAAGATTGCCGGCTCCATGGCTCTTAAGGATGCCCTTAACAAAGCGGGCTGCGTTCTTATGGAGCCCATCATGAAGATTGCCGTTACAGTTCCCGATGATTATCTCGGAACCGTTATCGGTGATATCAACTCCCGCCGCGGTATGATCCGCGATCAGGAGAACAGAAACGGTGCAACTCAGGTTAATGCCGACGTGCCCCTTTCTTCAATGTTCGGTTATGCCACAGACCTTCGTTCAAAGACACAGGGCCGTGGTCAGTACGTAATGGAGCCCAGCCACTATGCACAGGTTCCCAAGTCAATAGCCGAAGCTATATGCAAGAAATAATCCGATTTTAATCGGTATTATTCAAAATTGCTATTGCAATTATACTTTTTCTTTGATATAATTCAAAGGTAAATAAATTTGATACTCTACCATAAGGAGGAAAATTTCTCATGGCAAAAGCTAAGTTTGAAAGAACTAAACCCCATGTAAACATCGGCACCATCGGTCACGTTGACCATGGTAAGACAACCCTTACAGCTGCTATCACAAAGACTCTCGCTATGAAGGGTGAGGCTGACTTCGTTGATTACGCTAACATCGATAAGGCTCCCGAAGAGAGAGCTCGTGGTATCACGATCAACACCGCTCACGTTGAGTACGAGACAGAGACTCGTCACTATGCTCACGTTGACTGCCCCGGCCATGCTGACTACATCAAGAACATGATCACCGGCGCTGCTCAGATGGACGGTGCTATCCTTGTTATCGCTGCTACCGACGGCCCCATGGCTCAGACAAAAGAGCACCTTCTTCTTGCCCGTCAGGTTGGCGTTCCCTACATCATCGTTTTCATGAACAAGTGCGATCAGGTTGACGATCCCGAGCTCATCGAACTCGTTGAAATGGAAATCCGTGAGACTCTTAGCGAGTATGAATTCCCCGGTGATGACACACCCATCATCAAGGGCTCCGCTCTTAAGGCTCTTGAGTATGCCGGCGACGATGTAAACGCTCCCGAGATTGCTTGCATCTGGGAACTCATGAACGCTGTTGATACTTATATCCCCACTCCCGACAGAAAGGCTGATCAGCCCTTCCTTATGCCTGTTGAAGACGTATTCACGATCACCGGTCGTGGTACTGTTGCTACCGGCAGAGTTGAGAGAGGCCAGCTCAAGACAAACGAATCCGTTGAGATCGTCGGTCTTGTAGAAGAGAAGAGAGCTGTTGTCTGCACAGGTATCGAGATGTTCAGAAAGATCCTCGACTATGCAGAGGCAGGCGACAACATCGGTTGCCTTCTTCGTGGCGTTCAGAGAACTGAGATCGAAAGAGGTCAGGTTCTTGCAAAGCCCGGTTCAATTCATCCTCACACAAAGTTCAAGGGTCAGGTTTACGTCCTTACTAAGGATGAAGGCGGCCGTCATACTCCCTTCTTCAACAACTATCGTCCTCAGTTCTATTTCAGAACCACAGACGTTACAGGCGTTATCTCCCTTCCCGAAGGCACAGAGATGTGCATGCCCGGCGACAACGTAGATATGGATGTTGAGCTTCTTAAGCCCATCGCTATCGAAAAGGGTCTTCGTTTTGCTATCCGTGAGGGCGGCAGAACAGTTGGTTCAGGCGTTGTTATCGCTATCAACGAATAATTTTTGTTGAATAACCCATAAAATTGCGTCCGCATCGGTCAAATGGCCCTTGCGGGCGTTTTTTACTGCACTGACATTGACTAATAGGCGAAAATTTGATAAAATATAAAAGTTGACCGATAAGACAACAAAGAAAAGAAACTTTCTCAATTAATAATTAACAATGGCGGAAGTCCTTCGGACTTGATTTTATATAGCTTCGCAGACTTAAAAGCCGATTTTTAAGAAAAGTGTTATTTTTTTGCGTAGCTTCTTAAATCAAAACACTTTTGCGTTTTCCTCTTTTTCCCCGACCCCCGGCCCCTTTATTAAAATTTCATTCGTAAACTATTATATTTTTTTCAGATTCGCATATATTACAAAGAGAGGTAACAACATGGACATAACCCTTTTACGCCCTACAATAAAAGAAACCATATGGGGCGGCAGAAAGCTTATTGATGACTTCGGTATGCAGACCGATAAGGACAACGCCGCTGAGGCGTGGCTTCTGTCGTGCCATAAAGACGGCCCTTCCTATGCCGTCGGCGGAAAATATGACGGCAAAACGCTGGCTGAAATTATAGAAATCGAGGGCAGAGAGGTTCTCGGCACAAACAATGCCGAAATTAACGGCTTTCCGGTGCTTATCAAGATTATAGATGCCTGTGACAAGCTCAGTGTGCAGGTTCATCCCGGTGATGAATATGCCCGCCGTGTCGAAAATGAGAACGGCAAAACAGAGGCATGGTTTGTTCTTGAGGCCGAGGAGGGCGCCGAGCTTATCTACGGTCTTAATAAAGATATGACTCGTGAAGCGTTTGCCGAGAGCATCGAAAACGGCACACTTCTCGATAATTGCAACCGTGTAAAAGTCAAGCCCGGCGACGTTGTGTTTATTCCGTCCGGTATGCTTCATGCAATCGGTGCGGGCATTCTTCTTGCCGAGGTTCAGCAGAGCTCCAACACCACATACCGTGTGTTTGACTATGAACGCCGTGACAAAAACGGAAACAAACGTGAGCTTCATGTAAAAAAAGCTTGCGATGTCGTGACACTTAATCACATTGATGCCGATTTTTCTCCCGAAGGCGATATAATCCATCTTGACGGAGCGACAAAACAGGCTCTTACACACTGCGGATTTTTCTCGATGACCCGTCTTTGTGTTAACGGCACTTTTGTTGACAGTGCAAACGAAAAATCATTTGTGTCAATTCTTGTGCTTGACGGACAGGGCAGTATCTCAGACGGCAAAAATACAATTGAACTTAAAAAGGGCGCGAGTGTATTTATTCCCGCATCCTTCGGCAAATATACATTAAGCGGCAGCTTTACCGCACTCGAAACAAGAACCTGAGAGGTTAGATAATGGCTCTTTTAAGCGTGCAGAATCTTACCGTGTCCTTCGGTGAGCGTGACGTTCTGCGAAATGTGTCCTTTGATGTGGCAAAGGGTGATCGCATCGGGCTGATTGGCTCAAACGGGTGCGGCAAAACAACTCTTTTTAATACGATAATCGGGAATATCGAGCCTTCAGACGGAGCGGTTGTCCGTGCATCGAATACGGCAATCGGCTGTGTCGAACAGCATGCCTGTGCTTCAAGTTACAAGAGTGTCTATGAAGAAATGCTGACCGTTTTTTCATCACTTGAGGCTCTCGAAAGGGAGCTTGAGGATGTTCATAAAAAGGTTGAAATGACTGACGGCTCGGTTCCCGAATATATCGAAAAACAGAGTGAATTAACGGAGCTTTTCCAGTCAAGGGGAGGGCTTACTTTCCGTGCCCGCGCGCATTCTTGCCTTCTGGGCCTCGGATTTACGGCGGATGATGAGTCTTTGCCTGTGTCGTCACTCTCGGGTGGTCAGCGGACTAAGCTGAGTCTCGGCAAGCTGCTTTTAAGCGAACCCGATCTTATGCTTCTCGATGAACCGACAAACCATCTTGATACAGTAAGTGTCGAATGGCTCGAGGATTTTCTGTCAAAATACAACGGCAGTCTTATTGTCATTTCGCACGACAGATATTTTCTTGACCGTGTTACGACACGCACGCTTGAAATTACCGTCGGCAGACTTATTGCGGGCAAGGGCGCATATACCGAGTACATGAAAAACAAGGCTCTGCGTCTTGAAAGCGACAGGCGTGAGTACGAAAAAGGTATGCTTGAAATAAAGCGTATCGAAAAGATGATAGAAAAGCAAAAGACCTTTTCAATGGAGCGAAACTATATCACAATCGCCTCAAAAGAGAAGCAGATTGAACGTATCCGTGCCTCTCTCCCCGAACTGCCGCCGAAAGAAGGGACATATAAACTGCGGTTTACCGATGTCACACGAAGCGGTGATGATGTTCTTTTTGTTGAAAATCTGACAAAATCATACGGTGAAAAGGCACTTTTCGAGAACGTCAATTTCAGAATGACACGCGGTGAAAGAGTTTTTCTTATCGGGCCGAACGGCTGCGGCAAGTCTACGCTTTTGTCTGTGCTGATGCGTAAAACAGTTCCCGATAACGGACTTTTTCGGTTTGGTGTCGGTGTCAAAATCGGTTATTTTGAGCAGACCCAACGTGAGCTTATGTCCGACAAAACCGTTCTTTACGAGATATATGACCGTTTTCCGGGGCTGTCAATTCCCGAAATAAGGGGCTATCTCGGTGCGTTCATGTTCCGCAATGATGAGATAGAAAAACGGATGTGCGATCTCTCCGGCGGTGAGCGTGCGAGGGTTGCACTGCTTATACTCATTCTGAAAAAGCCGAATTTTCTCATTCTGGACGAGCCGACAAACCACCTTGATGCTGCCTCCCGTGAAGTGCTTGAAGAGGCGCTCTCAGAGTTTGAAGGAACATTGCTTTGTGTGTCGCATGATCGTTATTTCGTTAACCGCCTTGCGACACGTATACTCAGCTTCAGCGGAAGCAAAATCGACACTCTTGACGGCAATTATGACGACTATGTCGCTTTTATGAAAAATACGCCGGCGGTGTCCTCCGCTTCACAGAAACCGGAGAAGAAGCCGAATGAATACGTTTTACGCAAGGAGCGAGAACGTGAGGAACGAAAAAAGGCAACACGCATAAAAAAGATCGAGGAAGAAATTGCCGAGCTTGAAAAAAGAGCCGCCGACATAAACACCACTCTGCTTTTGCCGGAAATCGCATCCGATTACGAAAAAATAACCGTGCTTACAAATGAGCTGAATGACATTACCGCAAAAAAAGACGAACTTGAAACCGAATGGCTGGAGCTAAACGGCGGGTGAGTCTGCATATATAATATTACGTTTCTTTCGTTCGATTGTACGAAAATCTGTGAAAAACCGATAATTAAGGGCTGTACGCACTTCGCATACAGCCCTTTAATCATATTCTCAAATTGACATTTTCGGCTTTTTGAAAATATTTGTCAGATGTTTTCAATAAGCTTAACAAGCTCTTCTTTCGGCATGAGTCCG
>CAVFPQ010000045.1:0-16004 GCA_963624415.1 Acutalibacteraceae bacterium
AAAACAAAAAACCGGGAAAATTGTATAACTTAAATTTGTTACAAATACCCGGTTTGTTGTACATTAAATTAAATGTGTCTTTGCTTTGAAACAATACTTCCTTATCAGCACGCGGCTTTAGCAACCAAAGACCTGCCAAGTGAACAGAAATATCACTTATTTGTACTTGCGCTTACGAGCAGCCTCGGACTTTTTCTTTCTCTTTACAGAGGGCTTCTCGTAGTGCTCTCTTTTGCGTACTTCCTGGATAACGCCGTCACGAGAAGTCTGACGCTTGAAACGTCTGAGAGCGCTGTCAAGAGATTCATTCTCTTTAACTTTTACCTGACTCATTGTATATTCCCTCCCTCCGCAATTGCGTGGGTCAATTTCTTTTTGACACTTTAGGATTATACAACAACCTCGATTTTATGTCAACACATTTTTTGTCTGTTTTCCGTCTTTTGCGATTATTTGTTAAAATCACACAGAAAAATATGATATTAAAAACATAAAATTCAAATATTTTTCTTTATTTTATGAAAGAATTATGTTAACATTATGTTAATTCGTAACCATCAATTCGGCAAGGAGCAGGGATATTCCGTGAAAAAACTTATTTCAATCATTTTATGTATCGCAATGATGATGACTGTTATTGTTATTCCCGTGTCCGCACAGACAACTGCGGATACCGTGACCGTCGACGATGCCCGACCTCTGGTTATCGTCAGAGGAATGGACTTTATAACGGGTCTTGTACGCAATCCCGATACACCGGAAGAGACAACTGTCGGTATGGATTTTTCCGCAAAGACAATAATAAAGGGCCTTTCAAATGTCTTTATTCAGGGTATTACAAAATTCAGCAAGGATGCCGCAGTAGACGCACTGTGTGATTTTGCGTATGACATTTTCGAGGACTACGCCTGCGACAAAAACGGCGAATCACTCGATAAATCCGTTGTATGCAAGACATTTGACAAGAATATTTCAAATTATACCTATCTGTATTCACGCGGCAAGGGTGAGGAGACTTTAGCACAGACTGCCGCCGAGCGTTACGGTGAACAGAAGGTTTTCTATTTCAAATATGACTGGCGTCTTAATCCCAATTATAACGCTTCGCTCTTGAATGATGTCATAAATACCGCTCTGTCCGAAAATCCCGAGTGCGACAAGGTCAATATTGTCTGCTGTTCAATGGGCGGACTTGTTACGCTCGCATACCTCACAAATTACGGCAGTGACAAGGTGCATACGGTTGTGTCCGACACTTCCGTTATGTACGGCACGGATGTAACAGGCGACCTTTTGCAGGGCAAGGTTGTTTTTGAACCCGATGCGGCAGAACAGTATCTTTCGTATTATCTTTCGGGTGCTAAGTGGTTTATACATTTTCTTAATAAAGTCGGCATTCTCGATATAATATGCAATTCACTTAATAATTTTGTCGATGAATATAAAGATAAAATCTACGATGAGGTTCTGATTCCCATTTTCGGCACAAACACAGCCGTGTGGGCACTTGTCTATAATGATGAATACGAGGCGGCAAAGCAGTACATATTCGGCGGCAAAGAGGAAGAATACGCATCGTTTATCGAAATAATAGATGATATTCAGAATAATATTGTCGCAAAACGTGACGAAACTCTTAATACTGCGATGGAAAACGGCATGAACCTTACAATCATTGCAAACTATAACCGCCCCGATATATGCGTATATGAGTCCGCCGCACTCCAGGGGGACGGTATTCTCGGCACAAACGGCTGTGCATTCGGTGCGACTGTAAGCAATGTCGGAGATGTTCTGTCCGATGAACAGACAGCCGGTGTTCCCGATGAATATCTGTCCGTTGACGGATGTATAAATGCCTATACATGTAAGTATGCCGACAGAACATGGTTCATCAGAAACGCCCGCCATGTCGGATGCTACTATAATTCCGAGTACACATTCTTTGTTCTGTGGCTCATTGAGTGCGAGGAACAGCCGACTGTGTACCAAAATGAAAAATATCCGAGATTTATGATTTCCGACAAGTCCGAAAATCTTTATCCTCTTACACTTGAAAAAATAGGCGAGATTGAGAACAGTCTTTCGCCCGTCTGTTAATCGGAGAATATTATGAACAAACCTCTTGCGGACAGAATACGTCCGCTGACACTTGATGACATAGCCGGACAGAAACACCTTTTCGGCGAGGGTGCGGCACTTCGGCGAATAATAGAGTCCGGCAAAATTCCGAACCTGATTTTTTACGGGCCTCCGGGTACAGGCAAGACAACGGTCGCGAGAATTATAGCCGCTTCGACAAACAAAAGACTGCATATATTAAACGGCACATCCGCTTCGCTCAACGATGTACGTGATGTGATAAAAGAGATAAACACAATTGCCGCGCCGAACGGACTTCTGCTCTATCTTGATGAAATTCAGTACTTTAACAAAAAACAGCAGCAGTCGCTTTTGCAGTATATCGAAAGCGGCGATATAACGCTTATTGCGTCCACAACCGAAAATCCGTACTTTTATATTTATTCGGCTGTGCTGTCACGCAGTACCGTGTTTGAGTTTAAGTCCGTGCCGCCCGAAGAAGCTAAGAAGGGCATTTTCAGAGCATTTATGCTTCTTGAAGAAGAATACGGCGAAACATTCGAGCTTGAGGACGGACTTCTCGATTATATTTCTCATGTCTGCGGCGGTGATATGCGCAAGGCGATGAACATTGCCGAGCTTTGTACATTGTCGTCGGCAAATCCAAAAGCGGGGGAGTCCCGCAAAATCACAAACGAAACCGCAAAGGAAATATGTGCCCGTTCATCCGTGCATTTTGACAGAAACGGCGATGAGTATTATGATATGCTCTCGTGTTTTCAGAAGTCTATGAGAGGTTCGGATCCGAATGCCGCCGTGTATTATCTTGCGAGGATACTCGAAGCCGGCGATCTTGTTTCCGCTTGTCGCCGCCTTATGGTGTGTGCCGCAGAGGATGTCGGACTTGCATATCCGATGATTATGCCTATTGTAAAATCCGCTTGTGACATTGCCATGCAGGTGGGGCTGCCGGAAGCGAGAATACCGCTTGCCGATGCCGTTATACTTGTTGCGACATCACCCAAATCAAATTCTGCGTATATGGCGATAAACACAGCCGGGCAGGATATAAAATCCGGTCTTGCGTACCCCGTACCGAGACACCTTCAAAACAAACACTGTGACGGAGCGGACAATGATAATCCCGGGCAGTTTTATAAATATCCGCATGATTTTCCGGATCACTGGACAAGTCAGCAGTATCTTCCCGATGAAATAAAAGATAAAATTTACTATACCCCGGGCGAAAACAAGAATGAACAGACTGCGGCGCAGTATTGGCAGACAATAAAAAGCAGAAAGAAATAGTACGCCGGTCGGCAGGTGTCGGACAGTCAAAAATAATTAAATCCGTGCGGCTTAAAAGTGCCGTACGGATTTTTTGATGCTGAATGTTATTTTTGAGTTGATAAAAATTCTTCAACTTCATCAGATTTGGGAATTGACGTTGCCGCGCCTTTTCTTGATACCGACAACGCCGATGCCGCCGCGGCGTATCTCAGCGATTCTTTTACGCCCTTGCTGTCGAGCAGTGCGAAGAAATATCCCAGAAATGTGTCGCCTGCCGCCGTTGAATCAACAACCGGAGTGTGAAAAATGTCCTGAAAATATGTTTCGTTTTTTATTTTGCAATAAGCTCCGTTTTCACCGAGAGTTAACAGAACGTTGGCATTCGGATATTTTTTTGTGAAAGCGGCAAGAACCTTTTCGGAGCCTTCAACTCCCGTAATTGCCTCAGCTTCCGTCTCGTTCACGACAAACCATGATATTTTGTCAAGCGGATAAGACGGAATATCCTGTCCTATGGGGCTGGGATTGAATATAATCTCCATTTTTTTGCGAGCGGCGGAATTTATTAGAGCCGGAACGCCGTTTATTTCATTCTGAAGAAAAAGCCTGTCGCCCTCGTCGAAATTCGAGAGGACATTCATAATCTGTTTTGTCGAGATTTCTTTGTTTGCGCCGCCGTAAACCAGAATACCGTTCTGCCCCTCTTTTGTCACCTGTATAACGGCGTGACCGCTCGGGGAGCGACTGACCGAAACATAATCGGTGTTTACTCCGTTTTCATTTAGTAAATCCGTAAGGGAAGTGCCGTCGTTTCCTATTCTTCCGGCATGGAAAACCTGAGCACCCGCTCTTGAAAGCGCAATCGATTGGTTAAGCCCTTTTCCGCCGTTGAAATATTCAAGCTTCGCTGCGGCGACAGTCTCACCGGGACGCACAATTGATGACACGGAATATACCATATCTTTGTTAAGTGAACCGAAATTTAAGTTTTTCATGCGGTGAACTCCAGCCGATAAGCTGCCCTTCTTTGAAATGATTTTTGTGTACTGAAAAAGCGTCCTTTCGGACGCTTTTTTCTGGCCCGCCGGAAGGGATTCGAACCCCCGGTCTTCAGAATCGGAATCTGCTGCGTTATCCGGACTGCGCCACCGGCGGAAACCTATCGGATATTATACAGCTTTTTTTGCTTCTCGTCAAGCCTTTATGTAAGTCGGCAGCGGACAGTGGCTGAGGACGATACTGCGTGTCTTGTATTTGTACAATTAGCAGTTAACAAAGTCCTGCGGGCTTGATTTATAGAGCTTCGAAAAAGATTAGATTATAGGGCTTTTCCGGGCTTTTTACGGAATTTTGGCTATGGGCTTCGCGGGAGGTGGGGATCTTTGGGTGTCGCCGGGCTTTTGCCGTACCGGCGGGCTGACCCGCTCGTCGGGGCACTTATCTGCCCGGTAGGTTAATTTTTTTCGTATATATCGGCTTTTGCCCCGGACAGACAAGCACCGCCTCCTCGCGGCTGCCCTCCATTCGCATTCGCCTGCTCGCCTGTTCGGGGACAGGCTCGCAGCCTTTGCTCATTCCGGGCAGTGCCGAGCATAGCTCGGCATACGGCTCGTCGCTGTCGCTCCTCGCCTCACTGCTCCTTAACCTTCAGATTTCTCATCGCATTGAGTATCGCAATAACCGCAACGCCGACATCCGCCAATGAACCTATCCACATATTCGCAATGCCCAGTGTCGCCAGAATAAGAACGGCAAATTTTACGGCGAGAGCGAATATTACGTTTTCAAGAACGATTTTTCTTGTGCGTCTTGATATCTTTATCGCAAGTGCGATTTTTGACGGATCGTCATCCATTATAACCATATCGGCGGCCTCAATCGCTGCATCCGAGCCTAATGCGCCCATGGCAATTCCGACATCCGCACGTGTAAGAACGGGTGCGTCGTTTATGCCGTCGCCTACAAACACGACCGTTGATTTTTTCGGCTTGTTTTCGCATAGAGCCTGCATTATCTCAACCTTGTTTTCGGGCAGAAGCTCATAGTGAATTTCAGACAGACCGAGCTTTTTGTTGACGGCCTCGGCGGCCTCTTTTCTGTCGCCCGTCAGCATTACCGTTTTTGTTACACCTGCATCTTTAAGTGCTTTAAGCGCATCGGCCGATGTGGGCTTAATCGTATCTTCGATTATAACCGAGCCTGCGAATACACCGTCAACCGCAGTATAGACGACCGTGCCGGAGTGTGTGTTTTCTTCGCACTTTATGTTGTTTTGCTCCATAAGCTTTCTGTTGCCGCACAAAACATTTTTGCCGTTAACCGATGCCTGTATTCCGTGTCCCGAAATTTCTTTTGTTGTCTCGGGCTCGGATGTATTTTCCTTGGCGGCATTTTTAAGCGATACCGCAATAGGATGATTTGAGTAATATTCCGCAGAGGAAGAATATTTCAGAAGCTCTTCCTTTGAAAATCCGTTCGCCGGCAGAACCTCCGTAACGTTGAATGTGCCTGTTGTCAGTGTGCCTGTCTTGTCAAAAACAACCGTTGAAGTGTCGTTAAGTGACTCGAGGAAGTTTGCGCCCTTGATAAGAATACCCTTAGTCGAAGCTCCGCCGATGCCTCCGAAGAATGACAGCGGAACCGAAATTACAAGTGCGCACGGACACGAAACAACAAGGAAAATAAGCGCGCGTGAAATCCACTCTGTCGGATTTTTAGTGATTATCGACGGCACAATCGCCAATATCAGTGCGCCGATAACAACCGCCGGAGTATAATATTTCGCGAACTTCGTTATAAAGTTCTCACTTTTCGCTTTGTTAAGTGATGAGTTTTCGACAAGCTCCAGAATTTTCGCGACGGATGACTCTCCGTATGTTTTCTCCGCCGTTATTTTCAGAATGCCGCTCATGTTTATACTGCCGCTTATTACACTGTCACCGACATTAACGTCAAGCGGAACGGATTCGCCTGTCAGTGCCTTTGTGTCAAGTGCCGATGTCCCTTCAAGCACCTTGCCGTCAACCGGAATTTTTTCACCGGGGCGAACAATGACAATATCACCGGGGACTACTTCATCGGGGAAAACTTCTTCCTCAACGCCGTCTTTCAGCACAACGGCACTGTCGGGGCGTATATCCATAAGTGCCGAGATGGAGCGGCGGCTTCTCTCAACCGCAAGACTCTGGAACAGCTCGCCTACCTGATAGAATACCATAACAAAAACAGCTTCGGGATATTCCTTTATTATCAGCGCGCCTACGGTTGCAAGTGCCATAAGGAAATTTTCATCGAGAAAGTCGCCTCGCATGATTCCTTTGAGACATTTGTACAGTACATCCCACCCTGTCACAAAATAGGGGACAAGATACATCGCGAGATAAATATATTCGTTCCAATCCGTAAGTTTGTCAATTGCAAAGACAATCACAAACAGCACACAGCCCGTAATTGTTCTTGTCAGCAGCTTTTTCTGTTTTTTTGTCACGGCAAATCACCTCATAGCACAGTGTTGTTTAATGGGAAATCAGAATACAAGAGTGCATTCGGGAACGTTTTTCTTTGCGGCCTTTACGGCGTCCTTTTCGATGCTGTCAACGATTGATTCGTCAATGTCAAGCATGACCTTCTGTGCCATAAAGCTTACAACGGCTTTGTTTACGCCGGGAATTGCGGCAAGTGCCTCTTCAAGCTCTCTTGCGCAGTTGGCGCAGTCAAGGTCTTCAACTCTGAATGATTTTTTCATGATAAATGCTTCCTTTCGGTAATAAAATTATTCGCAGATGTGTTCCATGCCTTTTTCGAGAATACTGCTTACGTGTTCGTCTGCAAGGGAATAATATACGCTTTTTCCGTCCTTGCGATATGACACAAGCTTTGCGTTCTTAAGTATGCGAAGCTGATGAGAAATCGCCGAAACGGTCATGCCGAGTATGTCCGCAATGTCGCACACGCACATTTCACTCTCAAAAAGCAGATAGAGGATTTTGACTCTGGTGGAGTCGCCGAAAATCTTGAAAAGCTCCGCCAGGTCAAGAAGATTTTCTTCATCCGGCAAAACGCTCTTTATTTTTTCGTTGTCAATGTGATGCTCATGCTCCGTGCATACGGGAGCCTCTGCATTGGGGTAAAGTATCTCATTCATAACGACACCTCCGTCAAATCTTGCAAACACTTGAACATTTATTCAACTGTTCTACTGTCATATTACACTATATGTTTCCCCATGTCAAGAGTAAAATAAAATTTTCTTGAAAATCGGCAAAAATCGGCAAAAAAAAGAAAAACCGAGAAAGATTCGGATCCTCTCGATTTTTTCTTTTGCGATAAAAATATCACAATTGATTTTCGGAACTCAGTAAAACAATCAGGCTGCCGTTGTTTCTTCGGAAGCACTGTCATCCTCGCCCAACTTTTTGAAGAATGTTGTTATGGTTGAGAAGAGAAGAATGACCCAGTCAATGAGTACCTGTACTGCGCCGGGAAGATTTTCCATTGCCGCCGCTCCTTTCGGATATATTTTCACAACTTTATTTTATACCAAAATGTCGCTGTTGTCAAACTGTCTTTTGTCTGTTCTTTGCCGTTTTTACAAAAAAAACCGCCCCGAAAATCAAAAAAATACAAAATTTTTCTTTTTTTATATTTCTATTTTCCTTCTTTTGTATTATACTGTAATAAAATAGTATAATTATATGCCCAAATCCGAAGGAAGAGTGATAAAAATGGAAAATAATAAAGACAATTCGGGCTTTCCCGATATATCCGGAATATTTGATATAGACGAAAACGAAATACCGAGCCATTCATTTGAAAAATTTGAAAATACATCCTCTTCAGCCGACTACGGCAAAACAACCGAGCGTACCGGCAGAACATCCGAGCGTACAGGTGCAACGACCGAAAACAGCCGCACGGGCAGAAACGCTCATCCCGAAGATAACATTCCGCACGAAAAAACGGATGAAGAGCGTGTTGAAGCCGCGCGTCAGCGTCGCCGCAGAAACAATGCCGCAAGAGTCAGAGTCATACGCAGAAGAAGACTTCTTGCCGCATGCATCGGTGTCGTGCTTTTAGTTATCGGCATCTTTGTAATTCGCGGACTTGTGATAAGCTCCAAAAAGCCCGTTGTGGAGCTGTACGAAACCACAATAGGCGATGTCGCGAAAAAATATGAGTTCCCCGGTGCAATAATCACGACCTCGGTGTCGGGCAGTCCCATTGACACATACGCGGTTGTACCCGAAAACACATACGATGTTGACGGCATAAAAACGGGACTGCGTGCGATTATAACCGACTCCGACGGCAATAACTACAACGCCACTGTCAATCTTATTGCCGATGAAGCCGGCAACAGCACTCTTACGGCGGAGATAAAAAAGGTTCTGCCGACAGTCACGATTTCTTCAACGTCAAATGTTCTGGTTTACGTAAAGCCCGAAGGCACGGTAAATCTCGCTAATGATTCCGCAGTGACGGTTACAATCATCACGCAGGAGGTAATCGATACCGTATTTGTACCCGATTCCTGCATAAATACCGATGAAGGCGGCAAATATGTGTGGGAGTATTCGGGATTTACGAAATCCATAAAAAAATGCTATGTAACAACCTCGCTTTCGGTTGACGGAAACACGGCGATTACAGGCGGACTCAAGAAAAACAAAAAAATTGTGTTGTCCGTTGTGTCATTTGACCCCGAGTATCCCGTGTCGGACGGCAGCAAGGTCAAGATAAACAAAACAGAGGAAACAAAGGCTATTGAAGAAACAACAGAGGAGAGTACAACAAATGGATAACGAGAGAAAAATAATTGCGGCGGGTGCGGGCCACGGTGCTTTGAGTGCGGCTATTACACTCGCGAAAAACGGCTATAACGTAACAGTATACGAAAAATCCTCCGAGAAGGATATAGGACTTGACTGGCACGATGCCATGAGCCTTCCGGCGTTTGATTTTGCCGGGATTGAACGTCTGCCCGAGGATAAATATGAGCCGCTTGCACAGATGGCATTCAAGAACCCCAAAAAGAATATAAAGCTTGTCGGTGCCGACGGCGGCCCGGAGTCAACGGCGATTACAATCGACAGAAAAGAGCTGCTTCATCATCTTATCACAACAGCGAAAAACGCCGGCGTTAAGTTTGAATTTGATACCGAGATAACCGGTGCGGCAATTGCGGGTGACAGCGTCTGCGGCATAAAAATTAAGGACGGCGACGGTGAAAAGATTGTTTACGGCGATCTTGTAATTGACGGGTGCGGCGTAAATTCCCCCGTAAGGCGTTCTCTGCCCGAAAAGATGGGTGTGCTGAACGAAGTAAGCCCCGAGGACCTGTTCTATGTTTACAGAGCATACTATAACAAGACCGACGACACAAAAACAGACCCCATATATACGGTTTATTTTTATCATATGTACCGCAAGGGGCTTGACTGGGTCATAACCGGCGACGATTTTGTTGACCTGCTTATAGGCAAGTTCTCACCTATTACCATGGACGAAGTAAATGAAGCCGTGCGTGACTTCAAGACTGAATATTCATGCCTCGGCGACGAAATTATCAGAGGCGGCACGCTGAATGTTATCCCGATAAGAAAAACTCTGCCCATAATCGTAGCGAACGGTTATGCGGCGATAGGCGACAGCGCTTGTATGACAGTACCGCTCAACGGCAGCGGAATCGATCTGTCACTTAAAGCGGGCAATCTTTTGGCAGGGGCTGTTATGTCCGCAAAAGACAATGAGTATACCGTTGACAGGCTGTGGAGCTATCAGTACAGATATTTCAAAATGTTCGGCAATGACCTTCTTATAATCGATGCCGCAAGAGGACTTCTTACAAGAGTTGATCCCGCCACGGTTGATTTCTTCATGGAAAACAAAATTCTCACCGAGAAAGAAATTGCAATGGTTGACACAAATCTCAGCGTGTCGGCAGGTTATCTTATCTCTAAGCTCAGGGCGGTTCTGCCTAAGTCAAGCGAGCTGCTGCCAATGCTTGCCGCAACAGTCAAAAAAGCGGTAAAAACAATCACGGCGGCACAGAATATTCCGCTTGTCTATAATGAGGATGCCGTCAGAGCATGGGCAAAAAATTACGAGGGATAAAATTTTCAATTATAACTGTCACCTACGGAAAGGAACGGCAACAATTATGAAAAAAATTATATGTTCATGTCTCACTGTGACACTTGCGGTTTTCGCAGTCTTTTTTGCGGCTGTGTTCGCTTCGGCTGCGGAGTACGAAGAAGTAAAATTTTCCAATATGTGCGAGGTGTGCGGTGATGCAAACGGTGACGGCAAAGTAAGCGTAGCGGATGCCAGAACAACCCTTCGCATCGCCGTGAATTTTGAAAAAGCCGACAGACAGAAGAGTGCCGCGCTTGACCTTGACTGCGACAACGATATTGACACATCCGACGCAAGATTGGTTTTAAGAATTGCGGTTCATCTTGACGGTCGTCCCGAACATGCGGCAAGCGAACTTATGGCGGTTATCACCCCCGCCACCTGCTCCGAGGACGGCGATTCCGCTTACATTTGCAGATATTGCGGCAGAACATTCAAGCATATTCGTGTGCCTCGGACAAATCATATTTCTTCGGGCAAACAGATAATAAAAGCAGCCACCTGCAGTGAAAAGGGTATATATCAAACGGTATGCAAGTTCTGCGGCAAGATAATGGAAGAGGGCACAATAGAAACCACCGAGCATGAGTGGGAAGGCAAGACGGTCACATGCCTTAATCCCGAAAACTCAACGCTCACTTGCAAAGTCTGCGGAGAGAAAAAACAGATAGTTACTCAGTCCCCCGGGTATCATACATGGGAGACCGTTATTACAAAAGAACCGACCTGCACCGAAACAGGCGAACAGCGTGAACAATGCACCGTCTGCGGCGTATATTCCGATGATGCCGATGATACCGTCATTCTTCCGAGCAAGGGCGGCCATAAGAGCGGCGAATGGACTGTTCTGTCTGTCGCATCGTGTGTAAGTGAGGGCAAATCGGTTCGTATATGCACGGTCTGCGGCGAAGTGACCGCCGAGCGAACGATAGAAATGCTTGATCATACCGAAAAAGAGGGCAGCTATGTTGTCGATACCGAGCCGACCTCCGACACCGAGGGCAGAGCGCATTATACCTGCTCCGTCTGCGGACAGTTTGTCTATGTCACCCTTCCCAAAACAAGCGAATAATTCAATATGGACAATGGCGGATGCGGGTGGTATAATAAACAGGTTATAATAATTAACAATTAACAATGTCGGAAGGCACAGTGTGCCTTGGGTTATATGGCTTCGCATAACAAGCGAAAATAGCCGTTTAATGCAGAATGCAGAATGCAGAATGCAGAATGTAGAATGCATAATGCATAATGTCGGAAGGCACGGTGTGCCTTGGATTATATGGCTTCGCCTCTTGCGAAGTGTTTCCTGTTCCCGACCCCAGACCTCTGACCACTACCACCCCAACTAACATCTTATATACAAATCTAAAAGTACGGAGTTGAACCGCATAATGACAGAACTTGAAAATCTTTGTTTATTCTGCATGAACGATACTTCCGGCAGCGGAGTATGTCCTCACTGCGGAAATATCGGCATTCCGACGGATTTTTCTCCGCTTGCAATCGCACCCGGAACGATAATTTCCGACAGATATTATATCGGAAGATGTTTTCGCACAAACAGCGAAGGACACAGCTATGTTGCATACGATATAAAAGAAGCCGAGCGATGTACCGTGCGGGAGTTCTGCCCTCCCGAGCTTTGTGACAGAGATGTCGACGGCGTAACGGTAAATGTAAAGCCCGGCGCAGAGGATGTTTATGCCGACTGCAGAGCATCCTTCGGCGAGTTGTGGAATAAAATTATGCGTCTTAAGGGGCTTACCGCGCTTGTATCGGTATATGACCTCTTCTCCGCGAATTTTACTTCCTATGCCGTATATAAAGAAGTGGAAGAGATGACTCTCAGGGAATATCTTCTCGATAACGGTCAGGGCTATATCCCGTGGGATCAGGCGAGAATACTGTTTATGCCCGTGCTTTCAACCCTCGGAACACTTCATACATCCGGTGTTGTGCACAGAAATATAAATCCGTCATCGTTCTTCTTCTCGGAGGACGGCAAGCTTAAAATAAGCGATTATGTCATTCCTCAGTGTTCATGTGCGTATGGCGAGCTTGAGAGTGTTCTTGTTGACGGCTTTGCACCGCTTGAGCTTTACAGAGATGATCTTCCTGTCGGTTCATGGACGGATATATATTCCTTTACGGCGGTTATATACCGTTCTCTTGTAGGCTCTACTCCCATTTCATCCGTTCAGCGTGCACAGAACGATCAGATGATGATTCCGGCAAAATTCGCCGAGATTATCCCTCCGCATATAATCAACGCCATAATAAACGGTATGCAGATAGATCCGTCCGACCGAACACGAAACGCAGAGCAGCTTCGCAGTAATCTGTCGGCATCCCCCAGAGCCGTCAGTGCGAGCGCAAGAGTTTATCCGACCGAACAGCCTGTTCGTGCCGCCGTTCAGAGTGCACCCCGTGTTCAGACTGCTCCCCGTGTTCAGACCGCACCTCGTGTGCAGACTGCTCCCCGTGTGACAAAGCCCGCACCGACTCTTCGTGATCCGCTTGCCGATGATCCCGAAATGCGTCCCGCAGAGCCTGTTAAAAAGCAGACAAAGCAGAATGTCAGTCAGCAGGAAGTTGAAAAATATCAGAAACAGCAAAAGAACGTAAAAACACTCAAAATAGTTCTTATTGCCGTTATAGTTACGCTGTGCATCGGCATAGGCCTCGTCGTAAGTGCGATAATCGGTCTGAGTGACAGCAAAACGGATACCACAGTTGCCGAAACACAGAGTAACGTTGTCGTTCAGTCATTTGTCGGCAGACAGTATAACGATGTGGTGCAGGAAAACACGGCAACAGGCAATTTTGTTATCAAAAAAGAGGAACAGAGCAACAATTCCGTTCCGTCAGGTCAGGTTGTCGGTCAGAGCATAAGTGTAAACACGACCGTTCCCAAGGGTACAACGCTCATTCTTATCGTAAGCTCGGGTGCGGCAACCATAACGCTTCCCGATGTTGCCGGACAGACATATGAACAGGCATACGCTACGCTCACGGCACAGGGACTTAAATGCGAAAAGGCAAACAAATATAATGACGGCACGCATACGGCAAATACGGTTGCCGAAACCGTTCCCGCCTCCGGCACAAGTGTAGTCAGCGGCGATACCGTAACGATTGTTGTCTATGCAGACCCGAATGCGGTTGTGACCGAAGCCGAGACGGCGGCAGAGCAGTCCTCGGCCGAAACCGAGACTTCGGACTCATCCGGAAACGGCAATTCATCGGTTGACAGTATTCTGTCGATTTTCGGTTAAACATAATATAAAGGGAGTGACTCGATGCTTAAGGACTACTTTAAGCAGTTAAAAGAGGACATTGCATGCGTCCGTGAACGTGACCCTGCCGCAACGTCCGATATAGAAGTTCTCCTGCTGTACCCCGGACTTAAAGCCGTAAGATCTCACAGACGGGCTCACTGGCTTTATGAACACAATATGCACCTTGCGGCACGCTTTGTCTCACAGTGCTCCGCAAGAAAGACAAATATAGAAATTCACCCCGGCGCGAAAATCGGAAAAAGATTTTTTATTGACCACGGCACCGGTGTCGTTATCGGAGAGACAGCCGAAATAGGCGATGATGTTACAATCTATCAGGGCGTTACCCTCGGCGGTACGGGCAAGGACATAGGAAAGCGTCACCCGACTGTCGGCAATAACGTTATGATAGGCGCAGGCGCAAAGGTGTTGGGGCCTTTCAAAATCGGCAGCAACACAAATATTGCGGCAGGCAGTGTCGTTCTTCACGAAATTCCCGATAATTCAACGGCAGTCGGCACGCCCGCAAGAGTTGTAAAGCGTGACGGCAAGCGTGTTAACGATATGGATCAGGTGCATATTCCCGACCCCATCCAGCAGGAAATAGACAGACTTACAAAACGCATAGCGGCACTCGAAGACGAGATAAAGTCGCTTAAAGGAGAATAAATTCTTATGAAAATATACAATACTCTTACAAGACAGAAAGAGGAGCTCAAGCCCCTTCACGAGGGCGAGTATCGAATTTACGCCTGCGGTCCGACCGTATATAACTATATCCATATCGGCAACGCCCGCCCCATCTGCGTATTCGATGTTCTCAGAAGATACCTCGAATATAAGGGCAATAAAGTAACTTATGTTCAGAATTTCACGGATATTGATGACAAGATAATCAACCGCGCGAATGAAGAGGGCATTACTTTTAAGGAAGTCAGCGAAAAATATATCGCCGAGTATAAAACCGATGCTCACGGCCTTAATGTAAGGGATGCTTCCGTTCATCCCAAGGCAACCGAAAACATAAACGAGATTATAAATATGGTATCAACCCTTATCGAAAAGGGCTATGCTTACGAGTCCGGCGGAGATGTCTATTACAGCACACTCAGATTTAAGGACTACGGCAAACTCTCACATCAGCCGCTTGATGATCTTATGGCAGGTGCGAGAATAAATGTCGGCGAGCTTAAAAGAGAGAGCATGGACTTTGCTCTGTGGAAAGCATCAAAGCCCGGCGAGCCTTCATGGGATTCACCGTGGGGCAAGGGCAGACCCGGCTGGCATATCGAATGCTCCGCCATGAGCTGCCGCTACCTCGGCACAACAATCGACATTCACTGCGGCGGACAGGATCTTATTTTCCCGCATCATGAAAACGAAATAGCGCAGAGTGAGGCCTGCAACGGCGTACAGTTCGCGAATTACTGGATGCACAACGGCTTTATCACGGTCGACAATGAGAAAATGTCAAAATCAAAGGGCAATTTCTTTACCGTTCGTGATGTTGCAAAGCAGTTCGGCTATGAGCCCATCCGTTTGCTTATGATTTCGTGCCAGTACAGAAGCCCCATCAACTATTCTTATGATTCACTTATGCAGTGCAAGACTTCTCTTACACGCCTTCACACCTGCCGTGATTCTCTTGATTTTGCCCTTGCGAACGCAAACGGTGAAGTAAGCGACGACGAGCTTAAAAAGCTTAATGAGGAGTTTGACTCCTTCAGAACGCACTTCTGTGAGGCAATGGATGACGATCTCAACACTGCCGCCGCGATAGGCACAATATTTGATCTGACAACATTCATAAACAAGAATGTTCTTACATCCGCTCCCGCAAAGCAGGCAGTCGAAGCCGCAATCAAGGTGTTTGACGAGCTTACCGGCATTCTCGGCATAGTCTATAATGACGGCACAAATGACGCCGCCGATGATTCCGCCGAAATCGAACAGCTTATCGCCGAGCGTACCGCCGCCAGAAAAGAAAAGAACTGGGCAAAAGCGGACGAGATAAGAAACAAGCTCACCGAAATGGGCATCGTGCTTGAGGATACTCCTCAGGGCGTAAAATGGCATAAAGCCTGAATTATAAAATAACACATCGGGACAGTGCCTCACCTGCCTGCCCCGATTTGTTTTGATAACACAAAAAAGGTGTGGTGATAAGCCACGTGCTGATAAGGAAGTATTGTTACAAAACAAAGACAAATCATCAGT
>CAVFPQ010000046.1:0-15815 GCA_963624415.1 Acutalibacteraceae bacterium
ACTGACCACTGACCACTGACCACTGACCACTGACTGCTGACCACTGACCACTGACTGCTGACCACTGACCACTGACTGCCGACCACTGACCACTGACCACTGACCACTGACCACTGACCACTAATTACAGTACCTTCCGTATCCGCCCTCGGCTGTCTTGCCCATCGAGTGTTCGGTCAGAACAATTTCTCCGCCGTCTGTGAAGGTTGCCACTATGCCGTTTCGGTTGACACACGAATATATGGGCACTTTGGCGGCAACGGTCAGATTCCATTTTACATTGGGATATATTTTGCCGAGATAGTTTGTGACAATTGCTATTTTCGGCTGAAGCTTTTTAAGAAACGATGCGGACGATGAACCGAAATATCCGTGGTGACCGATTTTCAGAAGATCAACCTGTCCTATGTCGTCGCCGTAGTATTCTTCAAGTCCCGATGATGCCGTGAAGTCCGCCGCCAGAAAAGCCGTTTTTCCGCTCTTTGTGAGCTTCATTCCGACAGATGCCGCGTTTTCTCCGTTGCCTCTGAGCTCCTCGGGGGTTACTGTATTGTACAGCTGTATTTCAAAGTCGCCGAACATAAATTCATCACTCGGCAAATCCTGTATAAGCTGAATATTCTTCTCTTTAATTGCCGTGATAATCTTATTGTATGTTTCGACATTTCCCCATGTGTCGCTCTCGATTTTCGAGCCTGAGGAAGTGTCGTATACTTTAAAATACGCTTTTTCTATTATAATATCGTCGTCTTTGATTATATCCTCAAAATTGCCGTAGTGATCATAATGGCAGTGCGTGCCGAGAATAAAATCAAGATGAGCCTTGCCGTCATCACCTGCGGCAACTTTTTTTATATAGGCGAGAACTTCGTCACGTGTGCCGTGGTACGCGGTCTTTTTTCGGGGATTGTTATTCCCTTCGCCTGCGTCCACAAGTGCGTAGTGGCCGTCTGACTCAATTAAAATGCAGTCGGAGTTTGCCGTGTTCAGAAAATGTATTCTGTCATCCCCTGACGACAGTGAAAAGTCCTCGTCCGTAAAAGTATAATTTTTCTCGTACTTATTGCACATTACAAGTGTGAAAATGTCAAGAATAAAAACGGAGGACATTACAAATGTGATAATATATGTCATTATCCGTCGTGCGAGTCTGCCCCTGTCTGCTTGTGTTTTTTCTGCCGTCATGCCTTTTTCCTCCTGCCGAATAATGTTCCGAGACAAAGGCAGACAACAAGCGCCTTAAAAATATCAATGAATACAAATGAGAGTGCCGAGACGGCTATTATAAGCGCACCCGTGAATTTTTCGGTCTTTATAATCTTGCCGACTGCGGAAAACCCGACTCTCTTCCATGCCGATACGATAAGCACGACCGCCAAAGAGTGAAGCGGTATTCTGCCGATAACGCCGGGACAGAATATAATTACAGCCGCACTGCATATCTCGGCGACAAAAGCCGACATCGGAGTGTAGCAAAGAATTTCTTCGGGGACTGACGGAAAACCGCCGAAAATACCCGAAACAAAAGTCTGTGATGCGGGCAGAATATTCTTTTTGCCGTTGTCACTGAACATATATGCTATCATGACAACAGACAGCGATGCCGAAAGAACGGTTAAAATTTTCTCGAAATTAACGGAACCCGTACCGATTACAGGCAGAAAATCCGAAAGCTTTTCGAGTGCTGATATTTCTGCGAGATTGCCGAGCTCTGTAATGGGAGTGGTATCTTTATCGGGATTGAGAATCAGGTTTATTGCAAGCGGCAGCGCGACCGACAGCGTTTCCGCCGGGACATACTCAGAAAGCTTTTTGCACTTAAACGGATATGTTATCATAAAGAAAAGCGTGATAGTGCCGTAGAAAACGCCTCTCCAGTTGGCGTGAAAGCCGAGATAACGGTAATTTTTGAGAATTTCCCATACGGTAGAGCCCGATGCGCCTATTCCGAAATAGTATGTAGTCGCAAGTGCCGTGACACCGAAAGCGAGTCCTATGGAAGCGCCGACTCTTACGGCTTCCGGAAATTCAACCTTTCCTTTCGGCAGAGAGAGCAGCGAAAAAACGACTCCCGCCGAAATCACCGTAAGCGGAAGATACGATACACCAAGTCCGACGGCGACAAATGTCAGCGGAACAAGGAAAAACGGGTGCGGACACAGAATTTTATTCCGGCTGTCAAACGCCGAAACGATAAAGCACAGCACGGCACTGACAAGGCCGTACCACACATTAAGCGACAGACAAGCCGCAGTCGCAACGGCGTATATAAGTACTTTTCCCGCGGCTGTCAGCCCGAAAGCGGAGCCGGAGAGAAGGGTTGATTTTTTTGTATTTGTCATATGAATTACCGAAAAAAATTTATTTTTTTGGGGTGGGTGGGTGGGGAGCCGAGGAGCGAGCGAACCGCCGACAGGCGGGAGTGAGTGACGAGGCTTTGCCCCGAGTGAGTCGAGCTTGTGACGCTGTCTTTGACAGCGGGACAAGCGAAGGCGAACGAAGGGCAGCCGCCCGGTACGTGGCTTCCGGCACTTTGCGGAAGAGAGCGGACTTTGCTTCGCTTGAAAGGAATGTCACTGCCGGGCGGCTGAATGACCCGGCCCCGCGACGAGCCCGCAATCAGGCGAAAAAGCGTCCCTCGTGCGAAGCTGAAAATTCAAGCTCGCAGAACTTCCTCAATACCCCGGCCCCTTATATCACAGTCTTACAGATCCGGATTTAATATACTCTCCCTCTGTTTTCTGAATTCAACAGAGCGGATAAGATACGCAAGATACTCTTTGTCCCTGCACATTGATTTTCCGGGGGAGTCCGAAATTTTCGCAACGGGTCTGCCGTTGACATACTGAAGCTTTATAACTATATTCAGCGGCTCCGCACACGTGTCGTTTGTCACAAAAGTGCCGATGCCGAAAGAAGTCTTAGTCTTGTCCTTAAAGTAATCGTAAAGCTCCTGCGCACGGTCAAAATCAAGACTGTCACTGAACAGAAGAAGCTTTGTCTTGGGGTCAACGCCGTAGCTTTTGTAGTGCTTTATAATCTTCTCGCCCCACTCGTACGGGTCGCCGCTGTCGTGACGCACACCGTTATAGTTATTCACCATCGAGCGGTTGAAGTCGAGCAAAAACAGGTCGGTTGTTATCGTATCCGTAAGCGCCGTACCGTTATCGCCCTTATATTCATCGTACCAGTCCTGCATGGCGTAGTGGTTTGTATACGCAAGGGGAATGCTGTCTATGCCCTGATACATCTGCACAAACTCATGTGCGTATGTGCCTATGGGCTTTGTGTTGTATTTCATTGCAAAATATACGTCCGATGTGCCGATGCACTTGTCTGTTTCCGTTACAAAACGGCGGATTACCTCATCCTGCCACTCTCTTGACAGTCTGCGGCGTGCGCCGAACTCCGCGAACGAAAATGTATACTTGCCGTCCTGCACGTCTTTTATTTTTTGATTGAGTTTTTCCTCCGCCGATTTGCGAAGAACGGAATAATCGTAATTGAAACGGAAATAAACCTCGTTTATTATCTCAAGCAGATGTATCTCAAACTGCATTGCCGAGAAAAGCGGACCGTCGATTATAACCTCAAGCTCGCCGTTGTCACTAAGACGAACGGTAACATAATCTTTAATGGGTCTCCACAGACGCAGAAACTCAACATAGTCATTTTTTATAAAGCGTATGGAACGCAGGTACTCAAGCTCGTCCTTGCGGAATTTGAGTGAACACAGCCAGTCGAGCTGTGCCTTTATTTCATTAACCATTTCGGGCGTGAATACGACACCCTCGTTGCGGCACTTGAAATAATACTGCCCCAAAAGATCGGTGTGCTTGTGGAAAATGACCTGATTCATGTTGAATTTGTACAGGTCGGTGTCAAGGAGTGATGTTACGATAGGGTCAAGCTTCATAATAACCTCGGTTGCGAATAATATAGTATCTCGGTAGGTACATGGGAATTGTAACACATAAGTCGGCGTTTGAAAAGAGTAAAAATACCCGAAAATGCAAAAAGGTTGATTTTTAACGGAAATACCGCTATAATTGTATAAAAAAATATGAGGGATTTTTATTATGCAGTATAAGTCCGATATTGAGATAGCGCACAGCGTCACACCGAAAAATATAACAGATATCGCAAAAACAGCGGGGATAGAAGAAAAATATCTTGAACAGTACGGCAGATACAAGGCAAAAATTGATTTGTCTATCCTTAAAGACCGCAAAAAGGCAGACGGCAGACTTATTCTTGTTACCGCCATGTCCCCGACACCTGCGGGCGAGGGCAAAACCACAACGACAATCGGACTTGCGGACGGACTTCGCCGTATAGGAAAAAATGTTGTCGTAGCTCTGCGTGAGCCGTCTCTTGGCCCCGTGTTCGGCATTAAGGGCGGAGCGGCAGGCGGCGGATACGCTCAGGTTATTCCGATGGAGGATATCAACCTTCATTTTACCGGTGATTTTCACGCAATCGGCGCGGCAAACAATCTGCTTGCGGCAATGATTGACAATCACATAAAGCAGGGCAACGAGCTTAATATCGATCCGTGCCGTATTACATGGAAAAGATGCGTCGACATGAACGACCGCCAGCTGCGTCACGTTATTGACGGTCTCGGCGGCAGTGCGAACGGTGTTCCGAGGGAGGACGGCTTTGATATTACCGTTGCAAGTGAGGTTATGGCAGTGCTGTGCCTTGCAGATTCTCTCTCCGACTTAAAAGAGCGTCTCGGCAATATGACAGTTGCATACACCCGTGACGGCAAGCCCGTTTTCTGCCGTGACATAAAGGCGGCAGGTGCTATGACGGCACTTCTTAAGGATGCGTTAAAACCCAATCTTGTGCAGACGCTCGAAGGCACTCCGGCACTCGTTCACGGCGGCCCGTTTGCCAATATAGCACACGGATGCAATTCCGTTCTCGCCACAAAAACGGCTCTTATGCTCGGTGACTATGCCGTTACGGAAGCCGGTTTCGGTGCAGATCTCGGAGCTGAAAAGTTCCTCGATCTCAAATGCCGTGCGTCCGGTCTTGTTCCGAATGCCGTTGTAATAGTCGCTACCGTTCGTGCTCTCAAAATGCACGGCGGACTTAACAAAAATGAGCTGAACGGAGAAAATCTCGATGCTCTCGAAAAGGGTCTGCCTAATCTTCTCCGCCATGTTTCGAATATCAGAAATGTATATAAGCTTCCGTGTGTCGTTGCCGTCAACAGATTTCCGACGGATACCGATGCCGAGATTGAAGCCGTTACGAATAAATGCCGTGCTCTCGGTGTAAATACTATTCTGTCTACCGTATGGGCAGACGGCGGCAGGGGCGGCGAAGCACTTGCGAAAGAGGTTGTGCGATTGTGTGATGAAGAAAAGGGCGATTTCGGTTTCTGTTATCCGCTCGATATTTCCATTGAAGAAAAAATCGAGACAGTCGCAAAAAGAATTTACGGAGCAAGCGGTATAAATATCTCCCCCGCCGCACAAAAACAGATAAAGACACTAAAAGAGCAGGGACTCTCCGATTTGCCCGTCTGCATAGCCAAAACACAGTACAGCTTTTCGGATGACCCCACGCTTCTCGGCGCTCCCGAGCATTTTACCGTAAACGTAAAAAGCGTTCGTCCCGCAACCGGCGCCGGATTTATCGTGGTGCTGACGGGTGACGTGATGACAATGCCGGGTCTCCCCAAACGCCCCGCCGCCGAAAACATAGACGTTGACGAAAACGGCGAAATAGTCGGGCTTTTCTAAACAGTAACTTTTTTGATTGACTGACAAAATTACCGATTAAGAAGTGAGGAATATTCATGCTGAAGGTTTATTTCGGTTTTCGTGATGACGAGGTGTACAATACCGCATTGTTTTACGAAAATCAGTATGATAAAAACTGGGTGACGGATGACTTTGCAAAAAGAATAATCAAAGATATTGACGACTCCGAGGTTATAGCCCCCGATATGATACAGAATGAAATATTCGGCACTTTCAGTTCAAATGAGCTGTCCGCAGGTGTAAAAACACTTCTTCTTATAAAGAATTTTCCGAACAAAATTTTCAATATTTCAAACTGCGGAGACAACTGCGCAAAATACATTCTGGAGCTTGCGTCCGACAGAGACATAAAAGTAACTCTGCATCACACTATGGATTTCGGTGATGATTTCGCGATAAAAGTGATAAATGACAGACGGCGAAAGGTTATTACCGACACCAAAGAATACATTCTTCTTGCGCATAAATACCTGAGAGGTGGAAATAATGAAGGGTAAAATTTCTTTTTCCGCCAAAAACAGGCATATTACATTCAGACTTGAGCTTGAAAGAAATGTTACGGTGATAACCGGCGACAGCGGTACGGGAAAAACAAAACTGATAAATATGGTCAGGGCATATTCGCTTGAAGGCAAAAACAGCGGCGTTGTAATCAGATGTTCAAGACCCTGCGTTGTTCTTGAAGGTACAAACTGGCTTTATCAGCTTGAAAACATAAAAAGCAGTGTTGTGTTCATCGAAGAAAGCACAAAGTTTGTGACCTCTCATGAATTTGCCGAGGCCGTACGCAATACGGACAACTATTATGTGCTGATAACAAGAGAAGACCTGCCGCAGATTTCTTACAGTGTTGACAGTATAAAGAAAATCGTAAAGAATGACCGTCTGCCGAAAATCGAAAAAATCTACGGAAATGTCGGGATAAAAGACATTACAAAGAAAAAGTATGATTTAATCGTAACGGAGGATTCCGGCTCCGGTTATATCTTCTTTACGAAGGTCGCCCAAAAGCTGAATGCCGAGTGTGTATCTGCCTTCGGAAAAAGCAATATCGTAAATACGCTGGAAAAATGCGGAGGACAAAATGTTCTTATTGTCGCCGATGCGGCGGCGCTCGGATCTGAAATTCGCGAGCTGATTCGTTTTATAAAAGCAAACGGAAAGAGTGTTGATTTGTTTTTGCCCGAAAGCTTTGAATGGCTTATTCTTAAATCCGAAATTTTCGACAAAAACGACAGCGTTCGGCAGATTCTTAAAGAGCCGGTTGATTTTATCGAAAGCAGTGAATACTTCAGCTGGGAACGATTTTTTACCGCTCTGCTTGTAAACGAAACCAAGGACAGACCGAACCTGAGCTATTCCGCATCAAAAAACAAATTGCCGTCCGGTTATATCACCGATAAAAACCTTTCCGACATTATAAACGCAATGACAGACAAAAAGTAAAAATACGTTATACGTTCAAAAAAACGATTGCCCGGTCTTAAAAAATTCAAACCGAAATTTAAAACTCGCTTGGAAAAGTGCAGTCCGGCATAAAAAACTCCCTTGGAAAAGTGCGGTTTGGCGATAAAAACTCCCTTGGAAAAGTGCAGTCAACAGCTGAAAACTCCCTTGGAAAAGTGTTGACATACGGTTTTAAGTTGAATAAAATAGAAGCAGACAGGGGTGAATTTTATGTTCAGACGAAAAATTACAGAAGAGCTGACTGCATGGAAAAACAGCGACGGCAAGAAAAAAGCGTTGGTCATAAAAGGGATGCGGCAGATAGGCAAAACCTATATCGTCAGAGCATTTGCCGAAAAGAACTATAAAAATGTTGTATACATAAATTTTAAAGACAACGACTCGATAAAAACGGTTTTTGACGGTGACTTTGTTGTAGACAGAATGACGGTAGATATATCCGCCATGCTTCCGGGGATTAATTTCGTTCCCGGTCAGACAGTTATAATTTTTGATGAGATACAGGAGTGTGCCAATGCAAGAGCAAGCATAAAAGCTTTTATGCTTGACGGCAGGTACGACATTATCTGTACCGGTTCACTTCTCGGCATTAAGGGTTACAACAAGAAAAAAGGAAAGGGTATCCCGACAGGCTTTGAACATATAGTATACATGAAGCCGATGGACTTTGAAGAATTTCTGTGGGCTAAGGGAATAGGCGAGCCGGTTATAAACGAGATTAAGCGGTGCTTTGATAACAGAACTCCCGTCAGTGAAGCTATTCACAAGGCCATGCTTCGTTACTTTAAGGAATATATCTGCGTAGGCGGACTCCCGTATGTGGTTGACAGATTTATATCGACAAATGATATGAATGTTGTTTACAGCGAACAAAGGGACATTATAGAAGAGTATAAGGACGATTTCGGTAAACATCTTGACGAAAATGAAAGAGAGTCCGTTGATCTTACGCTCCTTGCCAGAATAAACCGTGTTTTCGATTCCATTCCGGCACAGCTTGCAAAAGAAAATAAAAAATTCACCTATGCACAGCTTGAGAAAAAAGCAAGAGGTGAAAATTATCAGGCGGCAATTCAGTGGCTGTACGATGCGGGTATAATAAACATATGCTATAACCTGTCAAATACGACGCTGCCGCTTGAGGGCAACAAGCTTGATAATATGTTCAAGATATATATGCAGGACAGCGGCCTGTTTGTGGCAATGCTTGAAAGAGGAACCGCAGGTCGAATTTTAAGCGGTGATCTCGGAATGTACAAGGGTGCGATTTTTGAAAATATCATTGCGGACTGTTTTTCGAAAAAAGATAAAAAGCTGTACTATTTTCATAAAGACAGCGGACTTGAGATTGACTTCGTGACAATGTATAGCAATGAAACGGCGATAATTGAAGTAAAGGCTGTCAGCGGCAACACAAAATCGGCAAAAACGGTGCTTAACAACAAAGAAAAATACAACGTCAATCTCTGTATAAAGTTAAGTGAAAACAATGTCGGGTATGAAAACGAAATATTAACCATGCCCTACTACATGTCTTTTTTGCTGTAAAAAAAGAATATCTCATTTACATACCAACTTGGTAAGTATTACAAAAACACCCATATAAAAACCCTGTTATTTGTCATAATTTTGTATTGACGGCTGTGTTTTCGTGTGTTATCATGTCTTCAACAAATCCAAAGGAAGGAAAACAAAGCCATGACAACACGCTTTACCGCAACCGGAATAATGTGCATGTGCATGATGACAGGCTCCCGCAGCTGCGCCGTCGTCCGTTTTCCTGTGTCCGCACGGATTTAACGGAATTTCAAAACGCAGCATGTGGGACTTGTTACAATAACAGGTCCCGTTTTTTATGCCCGGTGTTTATGAAATTTCAAAAATTTTTTTCAAAGGAGTCTTTACCATGAAAAAGACACTCGTAACAATCCTTGCCCTCGCACTCGCAATTACCTCTATCTTCGCATTCGCATCATGCTCAGGTTCCGAAAATGACACAACAGACAACGCCAACGCCGGCACATCCTCCGAGAAAATCGTGATTGCCGTTCCCAATGACACCACAAACGAAGCAAGAGCTCTCATGCTCCTCGACTCCCTCGGTGTTATCAAGCTTAAAGACGGCGCAGGCATTACAGCTACCGTACTTGACATTGAAGAAAACCTTCACAACATTGAATTCAAAGAGGCAGAGGCCGCACAGCTTCCCAATCTTCTTCAGGATGTCGATTATGCCGTAATCAACTCAAACTACGCCATTGACGCAGGCATCGATCCCAAAACTCAGGCTCTGACACAGGAAGGCTCCGCATCCGCATACGCAAACATTCTTGCCGTAAAGGCAGGCAATGAGACCACAGCCAAGACTCTCGCTCTTAAAGCCGCTCTTGAGAGCCGGAAGGTTGCGGATTATATTTCCGAAAAGTATAACGGCTCCGTTGTAAGCGTTGTTGAAAATCTCACAGACGGTTTTGATTCATCCGTTGACTACGATTCACTCAAGGGCACAACAATCACAGTTGCCGCTTCTCCCGCTCCTCACGCCGAAATTCTCTCAGTCGCAAAAGAAATCCTTGCCGAGAAAGACATTACTCTTGACATTCAGGAATACACCGACTACATCATCCCCAACAAGGTTGTTGACTCCGGTGAAGTTGACGCAAACTATTTCCAGCACGCTCCCTATCTTGATAACTTCAACGAAGAGAACGGCACAAACCTTGTAAGCGTTTCCGCTATTCATGTTGAACCCATGGGCATCTACGGCGGCAAGCAGACCACACTTGACGCAATCACAAAATAATAGTACAATAGCAATTTGAAATTTCCGCTGTCGGAGTTTCCCTTCGGCGGCGGAAATCAGATTTACAGACTAAATCCGGAAGTGATAACATATGATTCAGATAAGCGGACTGTCAAAAACCTTCAACACCGCTGACGGCGAGGTTCACGCGCTTAAAGATGTCAACCTTACAATAAACGACGGTGAAATCTACGGCATAATCGGTATGTCGGGTGCGGGCAAAAGCACACTTGTACGCTGTATAAATATGCTTGAGCGTCCCACAGTCGGGCAGGTGCTTATTGACGGCACAGATATCGGCTCGCTCTCCGCAAAACAGCTCAGAGAAGCTCGCCGCGGCATAACAATGATATTTCAGGGCTTTAATCTGCTCATGCAGAGAACCTGCCTCAAAAATATCTGCTTCCCCATGGAGCTTGCCGGCGTAAATAAATCCGATGCCGAAAAACGCGCGAAGGAGCTGCTCGAAATTGTCGGATTGCCCGATAAAGCCAATGCTTATCCCGTTCAGCTCTCGGGCGGTCAGCAGCAGAGAATCGCGATAGCCCGTGCCCTTGCGACAAATCCGAAGGTGCTTTTGTGTGATGAGGCAACAAGCGCGCTCGATCCCAAAACGACACATTCGATTCTGCAGCTTATAAAAGAAATCAATATCAAGACGGGCATAACCGTTATTGTTATCACTCATCAGATGAGCGTTGTCGAAGAAATATGCGGAAAAGTTGCAATTCTCGATAACGGAGAGGTTGCCGAAGAAGGTACGGTAAAAGAAATTTTCTCCGCTCCCAAATCACAGGCGGCACGAAGACTGGTGTTCCCCGAAGGCTATGACGAAACTGTTGTCGAAAGTTTCTCGGACGAAAGACGCATAAGAGTCGTATATAACGGCGCGGATGCGGCAGGCACTCCCATGATAGCAAGAATGGCTCTCGAAATAGGAGTCTGCGCAAATATTATGGCCGCTTCCACAAAGACCATCGGCGGTATGGCATACGGAAATATGCTTTTGGGTATTCCCGGCGGCGATGAGGAAGTAAACAAAGCCATGGAATTTCTTAAAAATGTTCCGGATATTGCAGTTGAGGAGGTGCGTGACTGATGTACGAAAGTCTGTTTACAGCCGATGCCTGGGTTCAGGCGTGGGAAGTAGTAAAAAGCGAATTCTTAATGGGCTTCTGGGAGACATTCTATGTCACCGTTGTCTCAACTCTGTTTTCTCTTGTAATCGGTCTGCCCCTCGGCGTTTTGCTTGTTGCGGGCGACAAAAACGGAGTATTGCCCCTGCCGTCATGGCTTATGAGAATACTCAACGCGATTATAAACATTCTGCGTTCCGTTCCGTTTTTGCTTCTGATGGTTATGGCGTTTCCGCTTGCACGTGCGATTGTCGGCACGGCAGTCGGCACAACGGCATCAATTGTTCCGCTTGTTATCGCAGCGTTTCCGTTTGTCGCAAGACTGATTGAAACAAGCCTTCGAGAGGTTGATCACAATCTTATCGAAGCGGCGCAGAGTATGGGCGCGTCACCCATGCAGATTATAATAAAAGTGATGATTCCCGAAAGCGTACCGTCACTTATTTCAAACATAACAATAGCAATAACAACAATTCTCGGTTACAGCGCAATGAGCGGCGTTATCGGCGGCGGCGGTCTCGGCAAAATCGCCATGAACTACGGCTATTACAGATATAAGTACGCCATTATGCTTCTTGCTGTTATTCTGCTTGTGCTTATGGTTCAGGTGTTCCAGAGTATCGGCACGCACCTTGCCGCAAAACTTGACAAAAGACTCAAATAATTTTTTCGGACGAAGGGTATCTTAATGAACATTCAGGGCATGCAAAAGTTAACACTGCTTGATTTTCCGGGGCATACCGCATGCACGCTGTTTACGGGCGGATGTAATTTAAGATGTCCGTTTTGCCATAATGTTCCGCTTGTGCTTGACCCAACGGGTGAGGACGGTATTTCACAGGATGAATTTTTCGATTTTCTGTCAAAGCGTCACGGCCTTCTGGACGGTGTTGCCGTCACCGGCGGAGAACCGCTTCTTCAGCCGGATCTGGAGAATTTTCTGAAAAGAATAAAAGACAGCGGATTTGCCGTAAAGCTTGACACAAACGGAGCGTTCCCCGAAAGACTGATGCGTATAATATCATCGGGGCTTGTCGATTATGTCGCAATGGATATAAAGAATACGCCGTCAAAATACGCACTTACCACGGGTATTGAGAATGTTGTTTTTACGCCGTTCGGAGAGAGCATTGATCTTATTATGGCAAGCGGCGTTGATTATGAATTTCGCACAACGGTTGTCGATGAGTTTCACACGGTCGACGATATAGCCGAAATCGGCGAGATTATAAAGGGCGCAAAACGGTATTTTCTTCAGGCATTCAAGGATTCGGGAATACTGTCGGAATTATCATCTCACGCCGCAAGCGAAGAAAAAATGAACGCAATGCTGAGTGTTGTTAAAGACAAGGTTCAGATTGCCGAAATAAGAGGAATGTAAGAAAAAAAGTTCTTGACACAGCCCTTTTCGCCGTGTATAATGGTAAACGTTCCGAAAAGAGCACCATGCGGATGTAGCTCATCCGGTAGAGCGCCACCTTGCCAAGGTGGAGGTAGCGAGTTCGAGCCTCGTCATCCGCTCCAAAAAAATAAGTCCATCCCTTGTGGATGGACTTATTTTTTTGGCATACAGAAAAGACGAGGCTCGAAAGGAGAAATCGCGCAGCGATAGCAAACATCCGGTGAATGTTTGCGGTTCTCCGTGTGCCGCGTCGGAATAATGTCCGCTTGCTACGTCACGAACGAGTTCGTGACATCCGCCGCTTCCATTATTCCTCCTTCCCGCAAAAAGTCACGCTTGTATTTTCTGTTCGTTTGTAAACGCACTCACGACGAAAATACTACGCTACCAACTTTTTGCGGTTACGAAAAGGTTGGCTTGTTGGCTAAAAAAACAGTCCGCTTGCTACGTCACGAACGAGTTCGTGACATCCGCCGCTTCCATTAAAAGCTTCGGATTGTCGGACCGCTGCCGCTACTGACTTTTTGCGGTTACGAAGTGGTGAACAGAATTAAAAAAAATTTACGGTGTCAAATGACTCGATAAATGACTTGATAAATGACTCGATAAATGACTTGATAAATGACTCGATAAATGACTCGATAAATGACTTGATAAATGACCTGATAAATGACTTGATAAATGATTTGATAAAATGATAACATATGGAAAAGATACCGTTAAGTTTACAAGGGGGAAGTTACGATTAATCTGAAAAAATATGCGGTGAAAACTTTTGAGGAAATGAAGTCCGCAAAAATTAAGAACTGTCTTTTACAGCTTCCGGGCTCGGCTATTCTGGCGTTCGGACTGTATAATGTCCACTCGTTTGCCGATATTACCGAAGGCGGTGTTCTGGGACTGACGCTTCTGTTTCATCATCATTTCGGCATTTCGCCGTCGGTGTCAAGTCTTGTGATGAACATTATCTGCTACATATTCGGCTTCTTTGTTCTGGGTGGTACTTTCGTTGTCTACTCGGCTGTTGCCGGGCTGTCGTTCTCTGCTTTTTATGCCGTGTTTGAACAGTTTGATCCCGTTTATCCCGACATTGCGAATTATCCTATTGCGGCATGTATAATCGGAGCATTGTTTGTCGGTGTCGGTGTCGGAATATGCGTTCGTTACGGCGGAGCGCCGGGCGGTGATGATGCACTCGCCATGGGGCTTTCACGGCTTTTGAAAAAGGTAGATATCCGATGGATTTATCTTGTCAGCGACCTGATTGTGCTGTCGCTCTCGCTTACGTATATTCCCGTTAAGCGTATTGCTTACTCTCTTGTGACGGTTGTTATCTCGGGGCAGATTATCGGGATGATTGATAAGATTGAAAAAAAGCAATAAAAGGGGTCAGGGACCGGGGACTGAGAAAGTCCTGCGGCCCTGGATTATACGGCTTCGCTGAAGGTTAACAAAAAAGGCTCTCCGACGGATAAAGTCGGGGAGCTTTTTGATCTTGTATGAGTTCAGATTGCGTAGAGATAGATTCCGCAGAACTGCAATATAGTGCCTGCAAGAATAAATACATGGAACACGGCGTGAATATATGGGACTTTTTTGCCTATTCCGTAAAGTACAGCACCGACGGTGTAAACAATTCCGCCTATAAGAATGTACAGAACAAACTCTCTGCCGTTGTCCTTAAGTGTCCATACCGATTTAAGAACGAATGCCGCAGACCATCCGAGAACAAGATACATAACCATCTGCAATTTTTTGAAGCGTTCCTGATCCATGAATGTAAGCAGTATTCCGACAACGGTTATCACCCATGAAAGGATAAACAGCGCAAGACCGATTCCGTATTTTACGGGCATGACACCTAAAAGATAATAGGCAGAAAGCGTACCGGTAATCATGAGAAATACGTTAGAGTGGTCGATGACACGCGCTACCTGCTTTACAAAGCCCGGATGTCTGCCGTGGTAGTATGCCGAACCGAAATAGAGAATGAACATACAAATACCGTATATTATGAATGCGGCAGTCTGTACGCCTGTGCGAGCAGGGCCTGCCTTTTTGAAGCACATAATCATTGCGACGACGGCGAATACGGCGCCGGGAGCGTGTGTAATTGAGTTTACCATGTCTTCTGTGCGGGAGTAGTTGGGGATCGGAACTTTTTTGAGGTCGAACATTTATGTTATCCTTTCTGAAGAGGAGAGATTTATGAACAATCGGCAATCAGCGGTTAGCAATTAGCAATGAGTGGTCAGCGGCGGTGGTCGGGGAAATAAGGAAGACACTGAATGTCTTGGACTTATATAATTAGCAATTAGCAGTTAGCAATTAGCAATGAGTGGTCGGTGGCGGTGGTCGGGGAAATAAAGAAGACACTGCGCGTCTTCCTTCATTATGCATTATGCATTGTGCATTCTACATTATGCATTGTGCATTATGCATTGTGCATTGTGCATTGAATAGTTCTGCGGACCCGGATTGTATGGCTTCGCCGGAGGTGGGATCTCCGGGGATGCCTGTTGTACCGGAAAATTCCTGTTGTTATGATTATACAGCTTTTCGAGCAAGAATCACGCTACTCGAATGAAAATAGCTCTACCGAAGGCAAAAAACACTCTACTTACGGTAGAAAAAAGCACTCTACTGTGGGTAGAGTGCAAAATATTGTTAGAATAGGACAATTATTTGTAAAAAATGATTTGCGGTTTATAAGTGATGAGGGGCGCGAGCGGAGCGAGCGCATAAGGCGAGCGAAGCGAGCCGGAGCCCGAGCGGAGCGAGGGCAGCCGCGAGGAGCGAGCGTTAGCGAGCGACGAGCGGCACGCCGCCTCGGATAGCGAGGCGGCGCCCCTGCCGTCAGAAGCGTCAGCGTATGACGGCAATGCCCCGAGTGAGCTGAATTTGTTCAGTCGCAGCCCTCTGCGGCTTAACAAATGAAAGCGAGGGAGGGGCATCCGCCCGGAGGCGGTACCCGGCTGTCCGGTAAAAGAGTTGATAAATTTTCGAATAGCTGACCGAACGGACAGCCGGGTGCCCCGACGGGCGGCCCACAAAAAAACAAGTCTTAGGACTTGTTTTTTTAATGATATCCGTTCCTGCAGAACGGGTGATATATCTGCGAAATGATATCGCACTTCGTGCGGTGATATATGCCTAAGGCAAATGAATGGAACGAATCTTATATCACACCCCCAAAGCAAGTATATCATTCGATTTATCGTATATCACAT
>CAVFPQ010000047.1:0-15729 GCA_963624415.1 Acutalibacteraceae bacterium
TTTATCTTACTTCCGTTCCGCCAAACGGTCTTATCGCCAGCACATAGCACGCGCCTTCACCGAAGATTTTTTCCATCGCCGACTTATATTCGTCCAGCATGTCATTCGGCACAAAAGCCTGAATTGTTCCGGCAAATCCGCCGCCGTGAACTCTCCACGCACCCTTGCCCTCAAGCAGACGGTGACTTACCGCCAAGGCGAGACTTACGGGCTGTGAGTCCGATTTTTTCGAAAATACATTCTGATTGTACATATAAGAAGAATTGCCGGAGTCTATTACAAGTGACTTGAATGCTTCAAAGTCCCCATTTGCCAGAGCATCGGCTTCCTTTGCCACACGGCGGTCATCTTCATAAAAGTGGAGTGCTCTTAAAAGCGGTCTCTCACCTAAATTCTTTCTTATTTCGCCTATATTTTCAAGCACATCCTTTTCGGGTGTCTCTCTGAGGCACTTCTTGCCGAAAAATCCGGCGACAGCTTCCATCTCCTTGCGTATTGCGGCGTATTCATCCGTAAGATCCGCATGGTCCGCGCGTGTGTCAACTATGCAAAGTGCGTGACCGCATGAAGCGAAATCAAATTTTACGGGAGTGATAATCGGCTTGTCGGGGTTCTCGAAATCAATCTCGACAAACGAACCGACACTGCACGCCATCTGGTCCATAAGTCCGCAGGGCTTGCCGAAAAATACATTCTCGGCGTACTGCGCAATCTGTGCTATCTCAACCGGTGATATTTTGCCGTCATTATAAAGATAATTCAGAATCGTTCCCACAAGCACTTCAAAAGAAGCCGAGGACGACATACCCGAGCCTTTAAGAACATTGTTTACCGTAACGGCATTAAAGCCGCCTATCTTGTAGCCCAACTGTACAAAGCGTGCGGCAACACCTCTTACAAGTGAGATTGACTTGTCAAATTCCTTCTCCTGCGGTGTCAGAATATTTATATCGACAACATCTCCGGGGTAGCCCTTTGAATACACTTTTATAAAATTGTCGTCCGTTTTTGCGACACATGCCACAGCGTCAAGATTTATTGCGGCGGCAAGAACTCTGCCGTGGTTGTGATCGGTGTGGTTGCCGCAGACTTCCGTTCTGCCGGGTGCGGAGAAAAAGCGAATGTCCTCCGCGTCGCCGAACTTCTCATTATAGAAGTCACAAAGAAATGTATATCTCTCACGGTCATACGCATTGTTTGCCGTGCCGTAAACACGCTTTAACGCCTCATCAAAAGAGCCGTCCGCGATTTTTGCTTTTGTTGAACTGATATTACTCATTGGTCTCGCTTCCTTTTCGGTTTTGATTGTATTGATATTTGAACATGATAACGGCCCTCAAGAAGAAGAACGAGCAGCCTGTTATTAAAAGCAGAACTATCAGCGGCAGATAGAATGCCGTTGAGAACGGGTCATAGACATTGTTGCCTATGAATGAATATGATACAAGCCTCGGCAGCAGTGTCGCCATCGAGATTACCATATATTTTACAAACGGATATTCAAACGTGCCGTAAAGCTGACTTATCGTATTATACGGAAATATCGGCACTATCCGCAGGGCAAAAAGCACAATGGGGTTCATTTTGCCGTCAACCTCAAATATTTTCGCTATTATGGGGTTACGGTTCAGCACATGATTAAGATACCCTTCACCCATCTGTATGCCCGTATAATATCTGAATGCCGCCGTAAACGCCATTCCGACAAAATTGAGCATAAATGACACCGTCGGTCTGAACACCATGGCGCTCGTAATATAAATCACGGCATACGGAACTACGGCCGACAGGCTCCTTAACAAATACAAAAGCAGAATTACAATAATAATCAGCCATTTGTTGTCAAGTGCGGCGACCGTGTTTTCGAAATCACTCAATATTACAAGATACTGGTCATATTTTGCCTGAACGGACGGAAACTGCATCACGGCAAAAATTACCGCAAGTGCGATTGCGCCGATAAAGGACGTTATGCCGAGACCTTTTAACAGCTTTGGGAGAGCACGCTCCCGGTTGATTTTGTCAAACAAGTATAAACTCCGTGTTTTTTTATCGGAACGCGAAATATTTTTCGCGCTGTTTTCTGAATTTGTCTTTTGTTACATTAAGAACTGCAACGGCATCACGCTTTTCATCCTCTGTGCCGCAGGTCGCCATGTGCAGAAGCTTGCCTTCATCAAAGCACAGGTCATCATGAAGCGGGAAGTAGTTTTTAAGCAGGAAGCAGGCATAGCGGACATATCTCATCTCGCCCACAATTCTGAACTCCTTGCTTATTGTGTCCACTGCTACGCTCTTAAAGTCCTTTATTGACTTTACAAGAGCCGTTCTTTCGTTTTCGGGGGAGAACACGATTGTCGAGCAGATAAATCCGTTGCGGTTTTCGACCGTGCAGTTGTGACTGTCTGTACTGCCGACAATGGGGTATTTGTGACCTCTCGCAATGTCTTCATAGTATCTTATCGTCTGGAAGCCGTTCTGCTCAAAATAGTTTTCGCCGCCCAGAACCTCAAATGCGTCAAACAGCTCGTTTTCAACAAGCCAGTCATTTACGGCATCCGGCACATGGAAAACATCGCCTGTAATCCAGCCGGGATGCGCGAATATCGCAAGACCGTTTGCTTTTCTTATTTCGTCATATATCCACTTGAGTGTTGCCGCAACAACGGGATCAACGTTTTCGGGTACTTTTATCTCCTTTGACAGAGCCGTCATTTTTGCGGAAAATTCCTCACGTGTCATTACATCGGGGCAAACGCCGTTTAATGAACGTGTGCTTTTGTCTGTGCCGACTTCACCTGTCTGTATACCTTCAACAAGAGCGTTTATGCTGTACTCTCCGCCGAAATTTACCGTATGGGGAGATACATGTGTATCATAGACATCCGGCATATGTACTTCTTCTCCGGGGATAAGTGCGTACTCTGTCGGCAGATTTTTAAAGCTGTTTATCGCTCTCAATGACGGATAATAACGGTTGTGGTCGGTAATCGCCAGAAAGTCATATCCGTGAGCACGGTAAGACGATGCCACAAATTCGGGCGTATGCGCGCCGTCCGAAAGGCATGTGTGCATATGAAGGTCGCCCATAAACGGATATCTGCCCTTTAAGTCGCTTTCCACTGCGTATACGGGCAGAACGATTTTCTTTTCACTGCCGTCCGACTTAATTCCGTATGCGGCAATATAGTATTCGCCTTCATAGGGGAACGAAAAATCAAAGTTGAATCCGCCGTCTTTGTTGCCCTTTGCGACAAGCTCTTTTTTGTATCCGGAATATTTGTGGTCCTTTGCGCTGCCGCCGGGAAGCCATGTCACTGCGACTTTGTAATCTTTTCCGTCGGCGAAAATAACACGCTCGCCTATGTTTCTCACGGTGATTGAAGCCTTTTCGTTGACAACAAAAACTTTCGGAAAAATGTCATATGTCCAAAGAATGCTTTTTCTGTCAAAACCCATAATAAACTCTCCTTTAACCGGCGCAAAAACGGTCGGCTTTTCTTTAACGACTAATATTAACATATTTCGCACATAAAAATCAATATAAACACTCCGAAAATCGGCAAAAATCGTAAACACTTTCTATTGATTTTTTGCCGCGGATTTGCTAATATAAAGACTTGTAATGAAAAGAAATGTTTTGAAGGTGAAATCTTGAGTAAGCGCGAAGATATAAGAAATATCGCAATTATCGCACACGTTGACCACGGCAAGACCACTCTTGTTGACAAGCTTCTTAAGCAGAGCGGCACATTCCGTGAAAATGAAGTCGTTGCGGAAAGAGTCATGGACTCCAACGACCTCGAAAGAGAGAGAGGCATCACAATCCTCTCCAAAAATACTTCCGTAAACTACAAGGGCGTAAAAATCAACATAGTCGACACTCCCGGCCATGCCGATTTCGGCGGCGAGGTTGAGCGTATCATGACAATGGTAGACGGCGTTCTGCTTCTTGTTGACGCATTTGAAGGCTGCATGCCGCAGACACGCTTTGTTCTGTCTAAGGCTCTTGCGCTTCGCAAAAAGCCCCTTGTCGTAATAAACAAAATCGATCGTCCGGGCGCAAGACCCGACGAAGTCATAGACGAGGTTCTCGACCTGTTTATTGAGCTCGGTGCGGATGAAGAACAGATTGAATTTCCGGTTGTGTTCGCTTCTGCCCGTGACGGCTACGCCTCCCTCGACAAAGACGCAAGAAGCGGCGATATGCGTCCCCTTCTTGATGCCATTCTCGAACATATTCCCGCTCCCGAGGGTGACGAAAACGGCCCGCTTCAGCTGCTTTTCTCAAGCCTTGACTACGATGATTATATAGGCAGAATAGGCATAGGCAGAGTTGAACGCGGCGAAATCCACGACGGCGAGCCTGTTATTCTGTGCAAGCAGGACGGCGAGAGAGAAAAGACAAAGGTATCCCGCCTCTATCAGTTCACGGGCCTCGGCAGAACCGAAACCACAAGCGCAAAAATGGGCGATATTGTCGCAGTGTCGGGCATTGAGGGACTCAATATAGGCGAGACCATATGCGATCCCGAGAATGTCGAGCCGCTCCCGTTCGTTAAAATCGATGAGCCTACTCTGTCAATGACATTCCACGTAAACGACTCTCCGTTTGCAGGTCGTGAAGGCAAGTTCGTAACATCCCGCAAGCTTCGTGAACGCCTTTTCAAAGAGGTTGAAACAAACGTCAGCATGCGTGTGGAAGAGACCGAGACTACCGATGCATTCAAAGTCTCCGGCAGAGGCGAGCTTCATCTTTCGATACTTATCGAGACCATGCGCCGTCAGGGATATGAATTCCAGGTTTCAAGCGCAAAGGTTATATACAAGACAATCGACGGCGTACTGAATGAACCCATGGAGCTGCTCATTGTCGAAGTACCCTCCGATTATGTCGGTGCAGTTATGGAAAAAATCGGCGCACGAAAGGGCGAGCTCGAAAATATGGGCACGCGTGACGGCGGCTCAACTCATCTTGAGTTCAAAATCCCCGCGAGAGGACTTATCGGCTACCGCTCCGAGTTTCTTACCGATACAAACGGCTACGGCATAATGAACAACCTTTTTGCGGGCTACGAACCGTATAAGGGTGAAATTCAGATGAGAGAGCACGGCTCAATCGTCGCTCACGAGACAGGTGAAAGCACCGGCTACGGTCTGTGGAACACGCAGGAGAGAGGCCGTCTGTTCATAGGCCCCGGCGTACAGGTTTACGAAGGCATGATAGTCGGCGAATGCTCAAAAGCGGAAGATATAGTATGCAACGTCTGCAAGAAAAAGCAGATGACAAATACACGTGCCGCCGGCAGTGACGATGCGTTAAGACTTGTTCCGCACGATAATCTCAGCCTCGAACAGTGCATGGAATTTCTGTCGGATGACGAGCTGCTCGAAGTAACTCCCACATCATTAAGACTCCGCAAGAAGATCCTTTCGAAAGAACAGAGAATGAAGCTTCAGTTCAGAAAAGGCTGATATATATAATCGGCGATGAGCAATCGGCAATGTGTAATAAATGCAGAATGCAGAATGCATAATGCATAATGTCGGAAGACACTGCGTGTCTCGGATTATATGCTTCGCAAGAGGTAAAAAGTGAGCAAGTGGCAGAAAACAATGAAGCTTTGCGGATTACAGACTGAAAACGCGGCGAAGCTAATTGCTAATTGCTAATTGTAAAGGTGGTATCACAATGGATAAGAACAAAGTTGAAGTGTCAATCGGCAGTCAGTCGTATACAATCGTGTCCGACAAAGCTCCCGAGGTTATAATCGCACTCTCAAACGACATCAACGAAAAGCTTAAAGAAATCATGAAGTCCGGAAGGGTATCCCTTACACAGGCTCTTGTTCTTGCGTCCTTTGACTTTGCCTGCACCGCCAAAGACAGCACGGCCGAGGCCAAACTCTTAAAGTCCGAAATAGGCGAATATCTTGAGTCCGCCGAGCAGGCCATGACCGAGCGAGACAGGCTTAAAAGAGAAAACGACAGACTTAAAGAAAAAATCAAGAGCCTGAATGCCTGATTACAGACAAAAATATTTGCTTTACAGAGCGGTCGGTGGCGTTTAACCGTTGACCGCTTTTATTTATAACGGGGTGAAGACATTGAAGGTAAAAAGAGAAGACAAATCAGAAAAGAACAAAACACTTGACCTGCCGCTTGATGAGTGCAGAGAGTATGCCGACAGATGCGTCTGCCCCAAGGGTGATATAAGCCCCGACGATATTAAAAACGCCGTGTTCTGTACGGACTTTTTCAAAACAGCGTCCCGTCTTCCCGAAAACAGCTTTGATCTTATAATTGTCGACCCTCCGTATAATCTGCGAAAGGACTATGACGGAGAGGTCTTTTCTGTTGAAAAAGCCGAAAAATACAGCGAATTTACACGAAAATGGCTGAAAGAAATTGTGCGTGTCGCTAAAGCCGATGCAACCGTTTATGTCTGCTGTGACTGGCGTACCTCCGTTATCGCCGCCCCGATTTTAAGCGAATATCTGACTGTCAGAAACCGCATTACATGGCAGCGTGAAAAGGGCAGGGGAGCCGCCGGCAACTGGAAAAATTCCATGGAAGACATATGGTTCTGCACAGTCGGAAAAAAATATTATTTCAATCTCGATGCCGTAAAACAGCGCCGCATTGTAAAAGCTCCGTATAAATCGGACGGTGTCCCAAAGGACTGGGAAGAAACCGATGACGGCAATTTCAGAATGACCTGTCCGTCAAACTTCTGGGACGATATAACAGTGCCGTTCTGGAGTATGGCAGAGAATACGGCTCACCCCACGCAAAAGCCCGAAAAGCTTATCGCAAAGCTTATTTTGGCATCATCAAAGCCCGGCGACAGCGTTTTCGATCCGTTCGGCGGTTCGGGCACAACGGCAGTAGTTTGCAAAAAACTCGGAAGAAATTTTACCGTTACCGAAAAAAGCGAGCTTTACTGCGCATGGACACAAATCCGCCTTGACGAAGCCGGGAATAATAAGAGAATACAGGGGCTTGAGGATGGGGTTTTTGTTAAAAGGTAGAATTTATAATGCAGAATGCATAATGCACAATGTAGAATGCATAATGCATAATGCACAATGTAGAATGCATAATGCATAATGCATAATATCGGAAGTCCTTCGGACTTGATTTATAAGGCTTCGCAGATATTAAAGTTAATTGTATAAAGGCAAGCTGATTTTTAGCGTCAGCAATATAATCCAAAACGCTTCGGCGTTTTCCTTCATTCTGCATTATGAATTCTGCATTATGCATTGAAAAAAATCCTGCCCATTGGATTCCCGCATTTGTTATGCACAATGCAACATATGTATAGTTATGTTTGACAAAATACAAATTACCGTTTTGTGCAGGTTGTCGCAAAAATTTTTTGAAAAATTTGAAAAAAGCTATTGACAAGGCGTTTAATTGGTGGTATATTGCAATCAAGTTACAAATCGAATATGTGTCAGGTAGAGGCGCGACACCTATAAGTAGCACGGCAAAACGGTTATCCGACCGCGTGTGAAAGGAGCTGTCGCCGAGGGTATGCGATACGGATTTTTGTCGTATATGCCGGTACTTCAGATAACATCTGCTGTACTGTCACTTAAAAAAGTGGAGAGCTATCACAACAGTCAACATAAAGTTGTCACAGTGATTTATTTCCACTGTGGCATTTTTCGTTTTGCGGCAAAAATAACCGGACAGCAAAAAGTCCGGAAAAGGGGTAAACAAAAATGAAAAGAACACTTTGCATCGTTCTCGCAGTACTCACAGTACTCGCATCCGCCTTTGCTTTCGCTTCATGCGGCGGCAATTCCACAGACGGCACAACAGCCGCTAATCCCGATTCAACGGCAACAGTTGAAGACCTCGCAAAAATCAAGTCCGCAGGTCAGCTTGTAGTCGGCATGGAATGCAACTATGCTCCCTACAACTGGAGTCAGACAACCGAAAACGAAAACACCGTAAAGGTTCAGGACGGTATGTATGCCGACGGCTACGATGTTCAGATATCCAAGAAAATCGCCGAGGCTCTCGGTGTTACACTTGTAATCAAGCCCATTGAGTGGGACGGTCTTATCCCCGCTCTTCAGGCAGGTGATATCGACATGGTTATCGCAGGTATGTCACCCACAGACGAAAGAAAGCTCAGCATTGACTTCTCCGATACATACTTCGATTCAAATCTCGTTATAGTATGTCAGAAGGATTCACAGTTCGCTTCCGCCGCAAGCATTGCCGATTTCTCCGGCGCAAAGCTTGTCGCTCAGCAGAACACCTTCCACGACACTGTTATAGATCAGATTGACGGCGTAAAGCATCAGTCCGCTCTTCCCGATTTCGCAGCTCTTCTTCAGGCTGTTACATCCGGCTCCGTTGACGGTTATGTCTGCGAGAAGCCCGGTGCGCTCAGTGCGGTTGCATCAAACAGCAATCTTACATTCGTTGAGTTCGCCGAGGGCAACGGCTTCGTATGTGATCCCGCAGACGCTTCAATTGCTGTCGGTGTAAGAAAGGGCTCCGATCTTACAAACGAGATTAACACAATTCTCGCTACTCTTACAACAGCCGACAAAGAAGCTCTCATGAATGACGCTATCGCCCGTCAGCCCGTAAGTGAAGACTGATTTATCGGACAGATAAAAAACTTTCGGGGCTGTCACTTTGAATGCGGCAGTCCCGATTTTCAAAAAAGCAATAAATTAATTATAGGAAGAATAATGTTATGGCAGATATGGGATTTTTCGATTGGGTGGTAAAGCTGCTCACAGAGTACTGGCCGCTGTTCTTAAAAGGAACGGGCTATACAATGCTTATGGCACTTGTCGGCACGATAGCCGGCTTCTTGATAGGTCTTGTTATAGCGGTTATCCGCACAATACCCGCAGCTAAAGACAAGTCCCCGGTTTTGTGGGGCATCATGAAGGTAGTAAACTTCATTCTGTCCGTGTATGTTGAAGTTGTAAGAGGCACACCCATGATGGTTCAGGCTCTTATAATTCATTACAGCCTTTTCGCAAAAATCGGTATGAATTCTCTTTTGTCCGCCGTAATTATTATCTCCGTAAACACCGGTGCTTACATGGCGGAAATAGTCAGAGGCGGCATCATCTCGATAGACAAGGGTCAGGTTGAGGGCGCGCAGTCAATAGGCATGACGCACAATCAGACCATGTGGCTTGTTGTTATTCCGCAGGCGATAAGAAACATAATGCCCTCAATCGGCAACGAGTTTGTCGTAAATATAAAAGACAGCTCGGTGCTGAGTGTTATTTCGATAACGGAGCTTATGTTCTTCTCAAAGAGTGCCGGCGGAACATATTTCCAGTTCGTACCGGCATACGTAATATGCGCTGTAATTTATTTCATTCTTACATTTACCGTAACACGTATTTTAAGACTGATCGAAAAGAAGATGGACGGCTCCGACAACTATGTTGTATGCGGCAGTCAGACGGATTTCAAGTCGCAGATTAACCCTAACGGCAATCCGCATCATTATAAAGGGGAGGCAGACTGATATGGCAGACAATACACCTGTAATAGAAATTAGTCATCTTAAAAAGTTTTTCGGCGAGCATGAGGTTCTTCACGATATTTCATGCACCGTCAACAAGGGTGATGTCATAAGCGTCATAGGCTCCTCGGGTTCGGGCAAAAGCACAATGCTTCGTTGTGTCAATCTGCTTGAAACTCCCACAGACGGCAAGATTTTCTTCCACGGAAAAGACATTGCCTCAAAAGAAGTGTCTCTTAACGAATACCGTTCAAAGGTTATAATGGTGTTCCAGAGCTTTAATCTGTTCAACAATATGACGGCTCTCAAAAACTGCACCGTCGGTGTGCAGAAGGTTCTTAAGCTTTCTAAGGAAGAAGCCGAGGCTCGTGCCGAAAAGTATCTTGCAAAGGTCGGCATGGCGGCATATAAAAACGCAAAGCCCGCACAGCTTTCGGGCGGTCAGAAGCAGCGTGTCGCAATCGCACGTGCGCTTTGCATGGAGCCCGAAGTAATTCTTTTTGATGAACCGACATCCGCTCTTGACCCCGAAATGGTCGGCGAGGTGCTTGCCGTTATGAAATCACTTGCGGCCGACGGTCTTACAATGCTTGTCGTTACTCACGAAATGGCGTTTGCCCGTGATGTTTCCTCAAAGGTCATATTCATGGACGGCGGCTACATAGAAGAACAGGGCACTCCGCAGAAAATCTTCGGCGCTCCCGAAAAAGAGAGAACGAAGGCATTTTTGACCAGATACTTTGAACAGTAAAAGTCAGCGACCGGTAGCTCCGCAGAATATCAGATAACATAAAAGTGCCTTGCCTTTAGCCACGCACTGACAACGAAGTATTGGTTTCTCGCCGAAAAATCTCCCATATCTTTGTCCGAAAGCCTCGCAATACAAAAAAGGTTGCAAATTGCGAAGCTTATAATCCAAGTCCGCAGGACTTCCGAAATTATGCATTATGCATTCTGCATTCTACATTACAACTGTCTTCCGACATTGCTAATTGCTAACTGCTAATTGCTAATTGTTCTGCGAAGCTATATAAATCAAGTCCGCAGGACTTCCGAAATTATGCATTATGCATTCTACATTCTGCATTATAACAGACATTGCTAATTGCTAACTGCTAATTGCTAATTGTATAAATCCAAGTCCGCAGGACTTCCGATATTATGCATTCTACATTCTACATTATGCATTCTGCATTAATTACACACTCTTTACTTATTATTCAGCCTCAGCACCATTGTAAAAACTCCGTCTTCGCATTTTACGATCATTTCGCCGTTGTACTTGCTTACGGTGCTTTCGATACTGCGAAGTCCGAATCCGTGCGAGTCTGTGTCCGCCTTTGAGGTATCAAAAAGCCCGAAGGCGTTTTTTTTCGGCTCTTTGTCGGTTGGATTTGATACGGATATGACGGTGAAAGTCTCGTTGCCGTGCGCTTTGAGCTTTATGTATCTGCGTGTCTTGTCCTCAATCCGGCAGTTGGCTTCAATAGCATTGTCGAGGGCGTTGCTGAAAATGATGCACAGGTCAACGGGCAGAACATCGTTCTTTTCAAGATTTATACAGTTGTAGTTTGTAGTTATGTCTTTGGATTGTGCCTCGTACATCTTCTCGTTGAGAATTGCGTCAACGGCGGAAATACCGGTAATTCTCACATAGTCCGACTCGTCAACGGTGCCGCCGAGATCGCCGAGATATTTTTTAATTGCGTCAATATCGCCCTTTTCCGCAAGGACGTTTAACAGCAGAATATGATTTTTTATGTCGTGACGGAAGGAGCGAGTGCGGTTATAGAGCGTTTCAAGACGCTTTACGGAGTTTTCCTGCTGAGTCAGAAGGGAAGACAGCATCGCGGTGTCGCCGGCAAGTGCCAGCTGTTTGCGGAATTTTCCGAACAGGAAAAATACAAGGGCGTTTATAAAGATAAGTCCGCCGCAGGATACATACACATATACGGCTATTCTTTCGTCAACAGGGTAATTTTCAAAATAGAACTGAAAAACCGAGAATGTGATAAGCGTTATAACGGGTACGGTAAACAGTGCCGCCCACAGCGTAAACGATGTTGATACTTTTGTATATTTTTTGGCGAAACGCCCGGCGATTACGGACAGAATTATCATAATTCCGTTGGCAAGTGTGAGGCGGCTGAGCTTTATGTATGACATATCGGGAAGCTCTTCAAGACCTATAACTCTTGAACCGAGCGTCAGAAGCAGCTGTGAAATGCCTTCGGAGAGCGATATTATCGTGACAAACACTGCCGAAGCGATAAGCTTTCGCTTCACGGAGTCGGTATAAAGCAAAAACAGAATTGCAATAAGACACGCAATTTCAATTGAATATTTTATCCAGTCATATGTGAAGGAATTGCGGAAAAGTATCATTATGCCCGCAAGTGCCACAAACGGCAGATAGTCAAGCTTTTTAAGGCGAGAGCGGGATGTAAAAAAGCTGTTCGCGAGAATATAGGCAAGCACGACTTCAAACACCGATGAAAATATCAGTGCCGTGTTGAAGAGTATTTCTTTGTAATCACGGAGAAAATCGATGTTCAAGAGTATGCTCCTTTGGTTTTGCGAAGTATCAAGGGACCGGGGGAGGAAGGCACACAGTGCCTTCGATTATAAGCTTTCGCCTCTTGCGAAGCTGATTGCCAATTATCTCATCGCCCACAGGAAGGCTTCGTTTGTTTCTTTTGTGCGGTGTTTGCTTACGGGTATAAGTGTGCCGTCTGAGAGTGTCGCACCCGTTGCGGTGAGTGATGAAATTTTTAGAGCGTTGATTAAAAACGACTGATGACAGCGGACAAAATCCCGGTTTTTGAGCTTTTCTTCCACTTCGTCAAGCTTGCCGTAAAAGCTGTATTCATCGTTTGAAACGGTGTGTACGGTTATTTTTCTGCGGTCACTTTCAAAATAGAGTATCTCACGAATGGGCAGACTCATGCTGTCGGAGCCGTTTCGGAACACAAAACGCATATCGTCTGAGCGTGTAAGCTCCGTTACGCACTCCCTGAAAACGGTATTAAAGCCATTGAGAAGCTCGGGCTTTAAAAGATAGCGAAAAGCACGGACTTCATAGCCCGAAAAGACATATTCCGCCGAAGCGGTGACAAAGACTATCATAACATCCTTGTCGGCGGCACGGATACGCTTTGCGGCGGTCAGACCGTCACAGCCCTTCATTGTTATGTCAAGAAAAATGAGGTCAAAATGACCCTTGCCGTTTTCATACAGGGCGGCAAGCGGCTCGCCGTCCGAAAACAGCTGTGTTTCGCCGTCTATATCCCATTTTGCGAGACAGTCGGCTATTTTATTGCGGAGAAGGTCGCAGACCTGCGGTTCGTCGTCGCAGACGGCTATGCGGAGCAATGAAATCACCTCATGGTTAGCAGTATACAGAGATTAAATTCATAAAAAAGCCTATAAAGGGGCCGGGGAATGCGGAAGGCACTGCGTGCCCCGGATTGTATAGGGCGATAAGATCAGTTGTTTCTTTTGCGGAAGATTACGAGCTTGCCGGCAATGTAGTTGAAGATGACAACAAGAACGGATATGATAATTTTGGAAATCCAGCTGCCGCCGTTTATGTGTTTAAGCGGAATAAGCAGAACGGCGAAAAGAAGCTCTTCAAACAGCAGGAATGATATAATTCTTGCGGCGAAAAATGAGAGGACCTCTTTTACTATTCCGCCGGCGGTGTGTGCCTTGTTTTCAAAAACAAAGCTTCTGTTTGTGATATAGGCGAATGTCACGGCGCATACCCACGATATGGCGTTCGAAAGATAGAGCCACTTGAAATCGAATGTGCCTAATGTGAACAGAATTTTTGTTTCGTAGTCCGCACCGGCTATTTTGTTTGCGATGCCGAACGACAGAAAGCTTACTACCGTTGTAAGCACACCGAAAACAAGATATGAGATTACTTCATATTCAAGAAGCTTTTTTACTCCCGGAATTTTAAGAAAATTCGCGAAAAATCTGATTGAGAAAATTTTATCGTAGAGCTTTTCGTACCATACTTTGAGCTTCATGCGGTGCGCCTCCGAAAAAGAAAATATACGGATTAATTTTAACAGGTATTGAATTAATTTTCAACTTATATTAATATATTAGTTGAGTTCTTCGGCAAAAAAACCGAGTAATTCGTGTCGAAAAAGAATTAAGCTGTCTGCGGACAGAAAAATACGGAGGATTATTATGCGACTTGATAAATATCTTAAGGTTTCAAGACTTGTAAAACGCCGCACTGTGGCAAATGAGCTGTGCGATGCCGCACACGTTGATGTGAACGGAAAGACCGCAAGAGCGTCATATGACGTTAAGGTCGGCGATGTTATTACCATTCAGACCGGTGCACATCAGACTAAGGCAAAGGTTCTGTCGGTGCAGGAGTATGCGACTAAAGAGAATGCGGCGTCGATGTACGAACTGATGTGAGAAAAGGGGCCGGGGCTGAGGAAGTTCTGCGGACTTGGATTATATAGCTTCGCAACATATTAGTGATAAAGGTGACGGTATGGACGGGTTTAATGAACAGAATTTTGATGAGCGGAATGTGATGCCGGAGGGGCAGTCCGGGAGAAAGAAAAAGAAGCCGGTGACACGCAAAAGCTTTGTTATATTCGCTTTTGTGATGGTGCTTGTGTGCATTATCATAAGTGTAACAACGGGCATTCTGTCGGCTTTGGTGGCGGTCAATGTGTCGCTCGGGAGTGATGACTCTGCGACAACCGAAGCACCGAACGAGGAGCTTATTTCGGTTGAAAATGACACTTCCCCCGAGGTTGAGCCTGTCGCCGAAATTCCGACGGAAGAAACAACCGAGAGCACAAAAACAACGCTTACAAACGGTGAAATTTATGACGGCAGTGTGTCCGGAATTGTGTCGATATTCGTAAAAGCCGAAAAGGATGAAGAAATCGGACTCGGTATAAACACGACTCTGCCCATGACCGCAAACGGTTCGGGTTTTTTCGTGACTGCGGACGGCTATATTGTGACTAATTACCATGTTATAGAGGGCGCAAAGTCCGTCAGTGTGACCGATTGCACCGGCAAGACATACGAAGCGGAAGTAAAGGGGTATTATAAGAGCAACGACCTTGCAATCCTGAAGGTTGAGGGCGAGTTTGACCCCGTGCCGCTCGGCAAGGCATCCGCACTTAAAGTCGGTGATGAGATTTTCGCAATCGGATGCGCATTAAGCGACTTGTCGTATACATTTACGAACGGTGTTGTGAGCCATCTGAACCGCACAATCACTCTGACAAATGATGCTACACTGAATATGTATCAGACGAATATCGCCATAAACGAGGGTAATTCCGGCGGCCCGGTGCTTAACGGATACGGCGAAATTGTGGGAATTACAACGGCAAAATATGAGGCGACAGGCGTTGAGGGACTGAGCTTTTTTATTCCGATTGACGATGTTATCAACATGATTGACGATATCATTGACCACGGTTCATATGACGGCACACCCATGCTCGGCGTGACCGTTCAGCCGATAACAACGGCTATGACGGCGAAATATAAGCTGCCGCAGGGACTTTATATTGTCGAAAAAGAGGTCGGCTCGGCATCTCAAAAAGCGGGGCTGAAGCTCGGCGATGTCATAACGGCAGTTGACGGAGAGCAGATAGTTTATGTGACGGATCTGGAGTCGGTTCTGAACAGAAAACGTGCAGGTGATACTGTATGTGTTACGGTGTACAGAAACGGCGAAAAACTGACTTTTGCGGCCGTATTGGATGAGTTTGCGGAGAAAACGCAAACGGAGCAGTATAAGGGAACGAGCAGAAGGTAGTCGGCAATCAGAAATTGAGTGGACAGCGGCTGAGGAAGACACTGCGTGCTTTGAATTTATAAAGCTCTGCGAGAGGAAAATGTACTAAATTTCAGGGCTGATATTTGTGCAGGGTGTATATTGGAAATTGCGATTATTGTTTGAAAAATGAATGGGAGAGTGAGTGGTAAAATCGGGGAAATGATTCTTAAAAAGAAAAATTGAGTGTGTTAAAATCTGCAATTATATGACAAATAATTATAAAAAATAAATTGAGGTGGCTCTTAGCCACGCACTGACAACGAAGTATTGGTTTCTCGCCGAAAAATCTCCCATATCTTTGTCCGAAAGCCTCGCAATGCGACAGCATTGCTTCATTTCCGGACTTCGATATGAAAAATTTTTCTTGGCTACGAAACTGCTT
>CAVFPQ010000048.1:0-8388 GCA_963624415.1 Acutalibacteraceae bacterium
GCACCAAGGTTGCGATTACAGATAATTCCATAGTTGTACCGTCCAAAATATTTTAACTTAAATATAAAGCATGATTTAATGCGAGAGTCAATGCACAATGCAGAATGCATAATGCATAATGTCGCAGACAAAAATCATCCGGTGAATGATTTTTGGCGTAGCGACTAATGAGGACCGGCGGCAGCGGTCCGTCAAACCAAAGCCAAGAAGTCCTGCGGACTTGAATTTATAAGCTCCGCAAATATTAAAATCAGTATAAAACGATAACCTAACCTTCTGCGAAGCTTTATAATCCAAGGCACACTGTGCCTTCCGACATTGTTAATTTTTAATTATTAGTTGACAACGTCTCAGTCTTCAAACTCATCAGCGGTTTTGATAGCCTGAACCTTTGTGCAGTAGGGGGAGAATGTTTCCGCAAGCTTGTCATAGTCAAGACCGAGAGCTGTGCAGGTGTCTGTATTGATTGTAGCCGTGCCGTTATCGAATGTCTTTACGGCAACTTCGCCGGGGTTCTTGCCATTGAGAAGAATGTCGGCGATCATATCGGCTGTTTCAACACCGAGGTTTGCGTAGTCAACACCGTAGCCGAGGAACGCACCGTTAAGAGCGAATGAATCAGCGCCTGTGTACTGGGGAATTTTTGCATCGGCGAATGTTTCATAGATAGAAAGCTCTGACTTCATGATTGTGTTGTCGGTGGGAGTGAATATAGCGTCTACTTTATCGGAAACAGCGGACTGTGCGGCAAGTCTTACTTCATCAACGGTTGTGCCGGTGTACTCTTTGTAGGCGACACCCTTCTTGTCGAGGTAGTCCTTGGCGTTCTTTATGGGAGTTGTGGAAGAATCCTGACCCATATCATAGAGAAGGCCGACTGTCTTTATATCGGGGTTCTGAGCAAACATAAGATCAAGAACGGCATTTGTATCGAGGTAGTCGGATGTGCCTGTAATGTTGTCGCCGGGCTTTTCGTTTGACTCAACAAGTCCCGCACCCTCGGGGTCTGAAACAGCGGCAAAGACAACGGGAGTCTTGCTTGTCTCGGTTGCGGACTGCATGGCAATCGCTACGGGTGTTGCTACACCGACCATAAGGTCAACCTTGTCTGCTTCGAAGTTTGAGATAATCTGATTGAGAACGTTTGTGTCGGCGTTGCAGTTGTCATACTCAACATCGAACTTTACATTTTTCTCTGTGCCGATTTCTTCAAGACGGGACTGAATGTTTGAAACAATCTGATTGAGGGAAGCGTCATCGACATAGTTGCATATGCCGATTTTGTATGTGGTTGAAGCCGTATTGAGATTTGCGGCATCGGTTGTTTCGTCTGTGGATGAAGTGCCGCAGCCGACGAAGGCTACAAGCATAAGAGCGGCGATAAGAAGAGCAATTACCTTTTTCATGATATTTATTCCTTTCAGTTGAAAAAATTATTTTTTGATTTTGAGGATTTTTCTGTTTGGCTGTGTATCAAATTTCGCCATCGCTTCGATAAGATTTTCATACTGTATGTACCGTCCTTTCCGCCGTGGAAATATAAAAAATCCCGCCCCGGCTGAATAACTCTGCCGGGACAGGAACTTGTTTCCTGCGGTGCCACCCTGCTTGACGCTTTGTGCGTCCACTCTGTGCATACCGTCATATGCCGATCTTTGTTTTCGGAGGATCATACTCCGTCTTACATACTCGGGAAAATCCCTTTCCGCTCGCCCTCGGAAGTCCATTCGGTACTGCTCCTTCTGCCGCGTTTCCATCATCGGCGGCTCTCTTTGAGAAGACACTCAATACTTACTTACTCTTCCTCATCGGTTGTTCATTTGTCCACATGATAAACCAAAAAAAACACTTTGTCAATAGATTTTCTGATTTTTTTCAATCGAGAAATTTAATGTGTGAAATGAAAATTATTTATAATCATTCAAAAAATATCACTGTGCGAACCGGTTCTTACAAGATACAGGAGCAGCTCATTTTGCGATATCTCGTATACCAAAATCCAATCCGGGTCTATATGACATTCTCTGCACCCGACAAAATTGCCGACAAGGTTATGGTCTTTGTACATGGGAGGTAATTCTTCGCCGGATGCAAGAATTTCAATAACCTTTTTCAGTTTTTGCAAATCATACCCGCGTTTTTTGAGCCTCTTAAAGTCTTTTTTGAACATTGTCTGATACTTAATCGTCAGCATTCAGGTCCTCCATAAGCTCTTCAACAGAAGAAAAACCACGGCTTAAACCTATGCCGTTTCGAGCGTCTTCAATCGCTTTCGCCGTTTCGCTGTTATACTGCGGAGTACCTATACGAAACGGTATTGCCTGTTCACGCACAGCCTGTCTGAGAAAAATATTGACCGCCGCACTCAGACTTAAACCGAGAGAGTCAAAAAGCTCCTGCGATTCTTTTTTCAGCTGCGGATCTATTTTAATATTTGTGCTTACCGGTGCCATACCGAAAATCTCCTTTTTTCTTTTATTATATGCCTTATATATACATATTGTCAATACGATTGGTATTAAATTCACTTCATATTAACAATATCTCCACTTTTTGTCTTATTTTTACAAAAAAGTTTTTGACATTTTATTGGTAATATGTTAAAATATTTTTGAGAATAAATTTATGGGTTCTTTACGGATTTCCGAGCAAATCAAAGCCTTACAACCGGGGACACGCAGTGTTTTGCGACAGTATGCATTTTGCATTCTTCTGATTTTTGCTATAACGAAATTTGGAGGTTCTTTATGGAATTTAACATTGACAGCGACACAAGACAGGTTCGCCGTGAGCTTATAGCCCTTGCGGACTTTTCGTATGCCGCATTTCAGGCAAGACTTATTCCCGATGTTCCCGCCGACAAAATCATCGGCGTACGCACACCGGCACTCAGAAAATATGCCCAAAAAATCAGACATACCCATTTTGCCGACAGCTTTCTGTCAACTCTGCCGCATGAATATTATGACGAGAACAATCTTCACGGATTTTTGCTTGAGGACATAAAAAATCCGGATGTTCTCATAGAGGAGCTTGACAGATTTCTGCCGTATATCGACAACTGGGCGACGTGTGACTCAATCCGTCCGCAGATTATAAAGAAGTACCCCGAAAAGTTTCTTCCGAAAATTTATGAATGGATGGACTCCGAGCATACATATACCGTGCGTTATGCAATCGGGCTTCTTAACACATTCTATCTTGACACACAGTACGCCGCCGAAGCAATGGAAGCCGTATCAAAAAAATGCGGTGACAAATATTATGTAAATATGATGATTGCGTGGTTTTTCTCTACGGCACTGTCAAAAGACTACCCCACCGCCGTCAGATATCTTGAAAACAGGCGGCTGACACCGTGGGTTCACAACAAGACAATACAGAAGGCAAATGACAGTCTTCAGATGCTGAAGGCAAAAAAAGAATATCTTACTTCTCTTAAAATCACATTGACAGACTGATAATATTATTGTAGAATAAAACCATAAAATTACTCTTCGGAGGCGTAATTATGGGTAAAAATCTACAAAACAAAGGTCGAAGCGGTTTTTCCATGTGGCTTCTTATATGGGGGCTCGGTCTTGCGGGGCAGCTTTGCTGGAACATTGAAAATCAGTGGTTCAACACATTTGTCTACGCAAAAATCGCGAAAGATCCCAAAATCATAACCGGTATGCTTATATGCTCGGCGGCGGCAACAACATTTGCCACATTCTTTTTCGGCGCCGTTGCGGACAGAACAGGCAAACGCCGCACTCTTATCTCGGTCGGCTACATTCTGTGGGGCATTTTTACAATAGCATTCGGTCTTACTCAGTTTATAAGCAAAGATCAGTATACACTTATAGCGGTGTCCGTTGTGCTTGCCGATACGATTATGAGCTTCTTCGGCTCAATGGGTAATGATGCCGGCTTCAACACATGGACAAACGATGTCATGACCGACAAAAACAGAGGCGGCATAGGCGCGGCACTTGCGACACAGCCGGTGCTCGGCACAATTCTCGGTACGGTTATAGGCGGTCAGCTTGTCGGCTCGGATGACAACTATATGCGCCTGTTTGTTGTAATGGGCATATTTGTCATAATATTCGGCTTTATCTCAATGTTCGCGCTTAATAAAAAAGACGATGTTGAGCCGTCGGTCAGAGGCACGTTCTGGCGGCAGTTCGCAAGTGTATTCAATTTCAAAAAGTTCTTTGCGCAGAAAGAGCTTGTTCTTGTAAATATCGGTGTTGCCCTGTTCTTCATCGGCTTTAACGTATATTTCGCCTACATGGGCAACTATATTATATACTATCTCGGCTACACCGCCGATCAGATGGGCATAATCGAAGCCGTGCCGCTTGTGCTTGCAATGCTTATGGCAATACCGATAGGCATACTCATAAACAAGAATAAGCACCCGTACCTGGCTGTTGCATCTGTCATAACAAACATAATCGGGCTTATTATTCTGTTCCCGATTAAGGCGGAGGATGTGGACACTTCATCACTTTTCAATCTGAGAATCTGGCTCGGAATCTTTGTTGTCGGTGTCGGCTATGTCGGCATTTTGCAGACAACAAAGGTCTGGACAAAGCAGCTCTATCCCAAAAACGCAAAAGGGCAGTTTGAGGGCATTTGGATACTGTTCTTTGTGCTTATCCCGATGATAGGCGGTTCACTTATCGGGCAGGCGGTTGTCAGCAACAGGGGCGCAACATTCATAAACGAGACGACCGGTCAGACGGAGTACATTCCGACGGGTAATATATTCCTTGTCGGCGCGATTATCATAGCACTGTCCGCAATTCCGTTTATCCTGACGGCAAAGCACCACAAACAGCGTGTTCTGAGCGAAAAAACGGAGGCTTAAAATGAAACTTGCCGACGAAAATATCATAAATCTGATACGTTCGTCGGCACAGAATAATGTCGATTGCTTTATTACGCCCGACAATGCTCCCACCGTGACAGAGCTTATTGCGGCGGCAGATGCGATTGACGGAAAAACAGCAATAATAATTCCCGGGAAACTGAATTTCTCGGGGATTTTTTCGTCTGTCGGTGACGATTACGGCGAAAAATCATCGTTCGGCAAAAAAATTTCGTTCTGTCCGTCGTATTTTTTATCAAAGCCGGAAATGTGGAACGAGTTCGACAGACAAAATATAAACAATTTTATAATAGTATATTCCGAGCTTATCAAGCGAACGGAATACGGCTTTTCGAGGGATCTCAAACGCTTTTGCGAATTAAGAGCGAGTGTAAAAAATCACATAAATCTGACTGCGGTTTTCTCTTGCCGGGCTTATATGAACGAAGAAAAAACTCTTTCGCTTTTCGGCGGCAAAGAGGCAATTGCAGTCGGTGACTTTATGCCGACACTGAACGGACTTAAAGCACGCGACCTTAACGCAAAGCTTATATTAACCGAAAACAGACTGAAAATGATTTCAAGAGGTGCCGTTATCTGCTCCACAAGGCGGGAAGCCGAGCTTGTTTCTGATTTTCTCAGGCGGAAAAATATTCAGAACATACTTTTCCACGGCGGAATTGACGACAAGAAGAAAAAACAGACGCTCATTTATCTGTCGGAGGGTAAGCCCATTCACCTTGTCGCAACAAAAAGTATATTTCAGTTCACACCGTTTTTGCCGGATTATAATGTTCTGTGCTTCGGTCTGCCCTACTCCGTATCACACGCCGCACGCATTCTGTCACCGACACACGGCAAATCGCGGACACTCGACTGCATTTTTACACCGGATGATATCTCTCTGATGCAAAGACTCAGCATCGGCTACGCTGAAGAGAGCTGCCCGGAGCACGCCGAGCTCTTTGCGGCATATAGGGCAAAAGCACTGGCGGAAGTCATAAGGCTTATTATCGGCTGAAAACTTATTACGGAAACAAAAATCCGGGGAGAACCTCGTATTGAAGCTCTCTCCGGATTATTTTTATGCTGTTTTGTTTAATCAGTCAACATCGTAGTCTTCCATCTTGGACTCTTCGATAACCTTCTGAGCTACGGGTGCGGGTGCTTCCTCGTATCTTGCGAATTCGAGTGAGAAGTATCCTCTGCCGGCTGTTACGGAACGAAGGGTAATTGCGAAGTCGCCCATTTCCGCCATGGGAACTTCAGCCTCAAGAAGCTGCATTTTGGGCTTGTCGGCAGGACCCATACCGAGAACTCTGCCGCGGCGTTTTGTAATGTCGCCCATTATGTCGCCGAGGTTGTCATCGGGCATATATGCCTTAAGTGTGCCGATAGGCTCAAGAATTGCGGGGTTGGCAGTGTCTTTAAGCTGCTTGAACGCAAGGGATGCCGCAGTCTTGAATGCCATTTCGGAGGAGTCAACCGGGTGATATGATCCGTCGTAAAGAACAGCCTTGACACCTACAACGGGATAGCCCGCAACGATACCTCTTGTTACGCAGTCTCTGAGGCCCTTTTCAACTGCGGGGAAGAAGTTCTTGGGAACGGAACCGCCGACAACTTCCTCGGCAAATTCAAGTTCACTCTCGCCGTTGGGTTCAAAACGAATCCATACATCACCGAACTGACCGTGACCGCCGGACTGCTTCTTGTGTCTGCCGTGAATCTGAACGGTCTTTTTGATTGTCTCTCTGTATGCGACTCTGGGAATTGCAAGCTCGATTTCAACACCGAACTTTGTTTTGAGCTTTGTAACAATAAGATCAAGATGCTGTTCACCGAGACCTGAGAGAATCTGCTCTCTTGTTTCGTCATTTGTATAATATCTGATTGAGGGATCTTCGTGAGAAAGCTTTTTGAGACCCATTGCGACCTTTTCTTCCTCGCCCTTTTTCTTGACGATTATCGCTCTTGAAAGGCAGGGATCGGGGAATACGGGGCCGGCAAGCTGAAGGGGATTCTTTTCAGCGCTGATTGTGTCGCCCGTCTTGAAGTTTTCGAGCTTTGTGATAACGGCAATGTCACCGGCAACGATTTCGGTTGTATCCTCGGTTTTGCCGCCCTTGGGAATAACCATTTTGCCCATTCTCTGAGTGGCGCCTGTGCGTGTGCAGAAGCAGGGTGTATCGGATGTAATTTTGCCCGAAGCGACTTTAACATAGCTCATTTTACCGACATAGGGGTCGGCAACGGTCTTGAAGCAGACAGCCGCAAGAGGACCTGCGGGATCGCACTCAAGCTCAACTTCTTCACCGTCGGCATTTGTCGCAGTTTCGGTACGCATAACGGGTGAGGGAGCAAGCTTTGTGATGCCGTTGAGAACAAGATCAACAGCTTCGAGAGTATATCCGGAGCAGGCGTATACGGGCATAACTGAACCGTCTGCGACACCCTTTGAAAGAGCGGCAACTATCTCGTCATGAGTAAATTCCTCGCCATCGAAGAACTTTACCATAAGCTCGTCATCTGCGGTTGCTACGGACTCTGTGAAAGCCTCGTGAATAGCGTCGATTTTTGCGTCTGAAGGAACGGGAACTTCCGTTGCCTTGCCGCCGTCGTACTTGAACGCCTTGTTCTGAAGGAAGTTGACATAGCAATCGACCTTGTCACCGTTCATATAGGGGATAACGATGGGGCAGACAGCCGTGCCGTACTCTTCTTTAAGAGCATCAACAGTCTTATAGAAATCGGCGTGTTCCGCATCACAGCGGGTAACGATTATATATTTTGCCATTCCGCGTGCCTCGGCTGCGTCGTGTGCTTTTTCCGCACCGACATCAACGCCTGAGCCCGCCTGAAGAACGATGAGAACTGAATCCGCGGCTCTGATGCCTTCAGCCATACCTGCGGCAAAGTCGAAGAGACCGGGAGTGTCGATTATATTGATTTTTCTGTCGCGCCACTCAACGGGGCATACAGCGGATGCAACGGAATTGTGACGGCGTTTTTCTTCCGCGTCAAAGTCCATAACGGTGTTGCCGTCGGCTACTCTGCCGAGACGGTCACTTGCACCTGCAAGATTTATCATTGCTTCCGCAAGAGTTGTTTTTCCTCTGCCGCCGTGACCGGCAAGACATATATTTCTGATGTTTTCTGCACTGTAAGCTTTCAATTTCATAACCTCCGTTTAATTGTATAGTGAAAACTGCTCTGATATCTTGATAAATCATTCAAATCTGTAACTGTGAACAGATTTTTTTTAACAGTACAAGAAAAAGTATAACATATTACCAAATACAATGCAATACCCATTTTGACTTTTTACACAAAAAATTTCACTATTCAGACTAACTTTTTGTTTGACAGCATTATACGCATTGTGATAAAATAGTTGTGTTATTTTTTAAATTATTTCATTACATGGTCAGTTAAAGAAGACACTGCGTGCCTTGCATTATAATGCCACGCAAAAATGAAGTATTACCGAAAATAACAAGCTATAATATTTGCGAAGCTATATAAATCAA
>CAVFPQ010000048.1:8533-15649 GCA_963624415.1 Acutalibacteraceae bacterium
TATGCTTTCCGCATTCTGCATTATCCGACATTGCCGATTGCCGACTGCCGATTGCCGATTTCCAAAAGAGGTGAGCCTAATGTCCGCCGCAGATAAAATCAAAGACGCTGTCGGAATTGAAGGCAGCGTAAAAGAATTTATTACCCCGATGGTAAATTACACCTGTGTAAATATTACCCTCGGCGGTGCGGGATATCCCATAAATCTTTATCATCAGCAGTACCTTAACTTTGTTGAGGGCTTAAGCACGGCACTGTCCGGCACTCTGTCAATGATAAACGGCGTTATAGACGCAATTTCGGATGTGGCGATGGGCATCATAACCGACCGCACACGTTCAAAATACGGCAAGCACAGAATTTATGTTCTTCTCGGCGCCGTACCGTTTTTTATATCATACATAATGAAATGGTGCTCGTTCGGCGTATCGTCAACCGGCAATTCATCGGCAATTTTCGCATACTATCTTGTTACGGCAATTCTCTATTCAACATCATACACGATTATGAGTGTGCCGCACGTCGCCATGCTGCCGACAATTGAGCCGCACTACTTCAGACGAACGCAGTATAAAATAGTGGAATACGCCTTTAATTCCGTCGGACAGCTGTCTTCATTTATATTTATGGGACTTGTTCTCGGCGGTGTAAATATGGACAACCCCTCCCCTGCCGACAGACAGAAATATATGTTCTGCGGAATAATTCTGGGACTGTGGTTTCTGTGGAGTCCGATTGTAAACTTTTTCAAATGCAAAGAGCCGTCATCATTAGGCGAACATTTTGAACCGTTTGACTCAAAATATCTCTTACACGAATACTCGCTTGTGTTCAAAAACAGGGCATTCAGACAGTATTTTCTTATAGCAATGTTCAACTCGTTCCGTTCGAGCTTTTATCAGTACGCGGATCAGTATTTCATGATAAGCATAGCGAACAGATACTCACACTTTAATGTGCTCAATGCCGTTGCGGGTGTTGCGGAATTTATGGGTTCACCGGCAAACTACTTCTTAAACAGATATTTCGGCAAGCGTGTTTCGGGTACACTGTTCACACCCATTATGGTTGCGGGACTTGCGATTTACGCGTTTATAAAAGAAAAAACACCGGTCGGATTTCTGTATCTTGCGGCAATTCTGTATAATTTCGGATTTTCCGGCCCGACATTTGCGGTTGAAACAATTCAGCCGGATATTACGGATGTCGATGAGCTTATCACGGGACGCAGACGCGAGGGCACAATTTCAACCTTCCGTTCATTCGTCACCAAGACTCTCAACAGCTTTATGACGGGCATATTGGGCTTTATGCTCAAGTTCTTCGGCTATGATGTCAAAAAGCCCTCACCGGCAGAGCAGTCGGCAAAGACAATTTTCGGAATAAGACTTATATTTACATATCTGCCGCTTCTGTTCGGCGTGCTGACATGGATTCTCGTGACAAAATTCAAGATGGAGAAAAAGGATCACGAGGAAATTCAGCGAGTCATCAAAGAAAAGCACGAACGGGGCGAATGTGAAATTACAGAGGAAGAAAAGGAACGCCTTGAACAGATTTCGGGCGTAAAGTGGGAAAATATGTGGATAGGTTCTCCCCGTACGGAGAAAATTTAAGGAGGCGAAAACAATGCAGGTCGGCGAATCGGGAGAAATGTATCTCGAAACCATACTGTTATTATCAAAAAAAGGTTCGGTCAGAAGTCTTGACATTGCCGAATATATGGGTTTTTCAAAGCCCAGCGTGTCAAGGGCCGTCGGAATATTAAAAGAGAGCAACTATATTATTGTTGACAGGTCGGGTTATATTACACTGACGGACGAAGGGCGTGAGAGAGCGACCAAAATTTACGAACGCCATACGGTGCTGTCAACATTTTTAGAGAGTATCGGCGTTGACAAGACAACGGCTGCCGAAGATGCGTGCAAGATGGAGCATATTATAAGCGATGTTTCGTTTAACGCGATAAAGCAGAAGCTGGCGGAAAAGAAATAAACCGAAAATCGAGGAATAATATGAAGGTATCTTCAAAAATGTAATTCCCGATAATTCAATCACTAAACAAAGCCGCAAAGGAGAAACATACCCCCTGTGCGGCTTTAATTTTACGTTTATACTTCAAAAAACAGCAATTCGAGAAAGTATTAAATTTTCGAGTGTGTTTTTCATGTCTTCGGGAAGATAAGACGAACGGCAAAGTGTTATATATTCATCTTTCAGCGAAGCAATTTTGTCTATAATTTTTTCCGCCGATTTTTTGTTGATACCGCTTTTTTCGGCTAAAATCAAAAAATCATTTCGCCTTATATTTCTCTTTTTGTCGTTAAGAGTAAGTGCAAGCTGTTCGGTATCCTGCGGCATTATCACATTAACGGGGAGCATATCATACGCAGGTGAAAGATGATAGCTGCCGGAACCGGAAATATCCTCAATGAGTGAAAAATTTTTGAGATGCATATCCGAATTTCCGACAGCGAAAGAAAAAACAAGACGCATAAAAAACTCCGACATATCAAATCCGAGCCGATCCGAATACCGCTCGATTATTTTTGCGCATCTCTCGTAGGAACCTTTATACTTATCGGCTGTGAGGCGGTTGTCAAGCTGACAAAAATCCTCCATTGCAAGCTTTTCGGTAACATTTCCTTTTTCTATTCTGTCAATTCTTTTTGTAATATACGCAAATTTACCGGTGTCAGATGTGCGAATAAGCGCAAAAGGAACCGTTCTGATTTTGGTGATGTCCGCCATATGCATTGCAAGATATTCCGCTTCGGGCAGACAGCGATACTCCTCCGTCTGAGGTTTAAGAATATATCCCGCCGGATAATTCACAAGAGTAAGTCTCGGTTTGTCCTTATCCTCCGTTGATAAATGAAGAGATAATTTCTTTTGTACACCGGGCACCGTTATACCCTTGCTTGTGCTTTCAATGGCAAGCTGTTTAATTGTGCTGTCGGATATCGAAAGCTCGGGTAATTTATCCGTACCGAAAAATTTTCTTATACAAGAAATATGCCAGCCGACAGTCCTTTCATAGTCGGATGCACTGTCTCGAATTGCTTTTGAACAGCAAAGGCAGATCATAACACCGCCTCCTTAATGCTCACATTCCCGATCGGGTCTTTGCAGGCTACGAGCAAAGGACTTTGCCGACGCAAAACGCAGGAGCAGATTTCTGCTGAAAACAACTTCTCTGTTCAAAGTACCACTTAAGCCGAAATTTCACACCAAACACACGCAAAAACACACCGGGAGGTCAAATGACTTTCTCGGTGTGTTGATGTTTATAATGTTAAATTTATCAGTTAAGAGCTGCCTTTGCCTGCTCGGTGAGAGCGGTGAAAGCTGCGGGATCGGCAATTGCGATTTCGGAAAGCATCTTTCTGTTGAGAGTGATGCCGGCCTTTTTGAGACCGTTCATGAATGTTGAATAGTTCATGCCGTTAGCCTTGCAGCCTGCGGAAATACGGGCAATCCAGAGCTGTCTGAATTCTCTCTTCTTCTGCTTTCTGCCGATGTAGGCATAGTTGCCGGACTTCATGACAGCCTGCTTGGCGGTCTTGAAAAGTGTGCTCTTTGAGCCATAATAACCCTTTGCGAGCTTTAATGTTTTATTTCTTCTCTTGCGTGTCATCAACGCGCCTTTAATACGAGCCATTTAATGTTACCTCCGTGATTATTCCGGTTAATTATTTATAGGGGATAAGACGCTTGATCTGCTTGCAATTGGTCTTGTCGGCAACAGCGGTCTTGCGAAGATTTCTCTTTCTTTTTGTGGACTTCTTGTTAAGGATGTGCGATTTGTAAGCATGACCGCGAATGGGCTTGCCGTTCTTGGAGAGCTTAAAACGCTTTTTTGCGCCGGAATTGGTTTTAATCTTAGGCATTATTGTTTCCTCCTGAATAATATTTTGGTACGGTGCTTGTCTTACTTAGCTGCTTTAGCTGCGAGGAACATAAGCATATTGCGGTTTTCGAGCTTGGCGGCCTTTTCTATTGTGCCGTATTCCGAGCAAGCATCCGCAAACGACTGCATAATTTCGTAGCCGCGTTCGGGATGAACCATCTCACGTCCTCTGAAGCGAATGGACACCTTTACTTTGTTGCCCGATTTCAGGAAACGGATAGCATGATTGACCTTTGTCTCGAGATCGTGGGTGTCAATGTTGAGTGACAGCTGAACCTCTTTGATTTCGATGACCTTCTGGTTTTTTCTTGCCTCTTTTTCACGTTTCTGACGGTCAAACTTATATTTGCCGTAGTCCATAATTTTGCAAACGGGCGGTTGTGCCTGAGGAGCGATTTTTACAAGATCAAGGCTTCTGTACTGTGCCGCCTTAATTGCGTCGGACGCAGACATAACGCCGAGCTGTTCGCCGTCGTCAGTGATAACTCTGACCTCTTTGTCTCTGATTTCCTCGTTGATTTGCAATTCCTTAGTAGCTATAAGTAGCACCTCCGAAAACTAAATAAATAAATGCGGACAGATTAAGCCGCCCGCATTTCATAGCAAAGAAATCATCATGAAGATGATTGATTTTGATATGCGACCCTGAAAAACGAAATTCGCAGGGTGAAACGGTGACCGTCTGCTTTATTTTCCTGTCCATTATAGCAGTCGCCTCCCCTGTTGTCAAGCATTTTTTTGCCGAAAATTCGGGGAAGCGGGATATTTGATGTATATTTTCGTTGACTTTTTTGTCGGTTTGTGGTACAACTGTCTTGTATAAAACGGTGACGGAGACGTGCTGTCGTTTGCCGTAATCCTCCAGAGAGTCCGCCGCACGGTGCAAGGCGAACGGATTATTCCGACAGCGTACCACTCCCGAGTGCCGCCGAAGCGTTTTTCGCAAAAGGCGTGCCGTACGGCTGCGTTAAAGCCACAATAAGCGGCGGAATTTTCCGCAACATGGGTGGAACCGTGGAGTAAGCAATACTTCACCCCGTATCATTATTATGATTATTCGGGGCGGAGTTTATTTTTTACCCGCCCGACACGAAAGGATGAGTACTATGGTTAAAGTAAAACTCAGAGACGACATTCGCGAATTTGAGTCCGGCACTACCGCAATGGACATCGCGAAATCAATCGGCGCAGGTCTTTACAAGGCTGTATGCGTATGCAAAATCAACGGTGAAGAAAAGGATCTCCGCACTCCCGTAACAGAAGACTGCGAGATAGAATTTCTTACATTCGATTCGGATGAGGGCAAGCGTACATTCCGTCACTCCGCGTCTCACGTTCTCGCACAGGCCGTAAAGCGTCTGTGGCCCGAAACAAAGCTCGCTATCGGTCCGTCAATCGAAAACGGCTTCTATTACGACTTTGACAGAGAGACACCCTTCACTCCCGACGATCTCGAAAAGATTGAAGCGGAAATGAAGAAAATAGTCAAGGAGGCGCTGCCCATCGAGCATTTCGAGATGAGCCCCGAGGAAGCTATCGAATATTACAAAAACTTAGGTGAAATATACAAGGTTGAGCTTGTTGAGGAGCACGCCGGCAAGGGCGAAAACATCAGCTTTTATAAACAGGGCGAATTTACGGAGCTTTGCGCAGGTCCGCATATTCCCGATACCGGCAGAATAAAAGCGTTTAAGCTCACATCCTGCACCGGTGCATACTGGCGCGGCAGTGAGAAAAACAAGATGCTTCAGCGTATCTATGCCACAGCCTTCACAAAACAGGCAGACCTTGACGCATACCTTGAGGCGATTGAGGAAGCAAAACGCCGTGATCACCGCAAGCTCGGCAAAGAGCTGGGACTTTTCGCACTCAGAGACGAGGCACCCGGTATGCCCTTCTTCCTTCCCAAGGGTATGATTCTTCAGAACACACTTATCGAATACTGGAGACAGGTTCACAAGAAGTGGGATTATCTTGAGATTTCAACTCCTCAGATTATGCGCCGCACACTGTGGGAGACATCCGGTCACTGGGATCACTATCACGATGATATGTACACCACCGTTATTGATGATGAAGACTTTGCGATAAAGCCCATGAACTGCCCCGGCAGCATTCTTGTTTATGACCTTGAGCCGCACTCATACAAAGAGCTTCCCCTTCGTTACGGCGAGCTCGGCAGAGTGCACAGAAACGAGCTTTCGGGCGCACTGCACGGACTTTTCCGTGTTCGCTGCTTTACTCAGGATGATGCGCACATTCTTCTTGCTCCCGAACAGATTAAGGATGAGGTTATCCGTATAGCAAGTTTGTTTGACGAGGTTTATTCGCTGTTCGGTCTGCCCTATGAAATCGAGCTTTCAACCATGCCCGAAGATCACATAGGTTCTGAGGAAGACTGGAAGGTTGCGACAGACGCGCTCGCAAACGCCATTACATCAGTCGGCAAGACATATATCGTAAACGAGGGCGACGGTGCGTTCTACGGCCCGAAGCTTGACTTCCACATTAAAGACAGCCTCGGCAGAACATGGCAGTGCGGCACAATTCAGCTTGACTATCAGCTGCCCGGCCGTTTCGGTCTTGAGTACACGGGTGCGGACGGCGAGAAGCATTGTCCGGTTATGATTCACCGTGTTGTATTCGGTTCTATCGAGAGATTTATCGGCGTTATCACCGAGCATTTCGCAGGTGCGTTCCCCATGTGGCTTGCTCCCGTTCAGGTTGAGGTTCTGCCGATTGCCGACAGACATCATGAGACGGCGGACGCAATTAAAGCAAAGCTTGAAGCCGTCGGCATAAGAACACAAGCGGACAAGAGAAGCGAGAAATTGGGCTACAAGCTCAGAGAAGCCCAGCTTCAGAAGATACCCTACATGCTTGTTGTCGGCGACAAGGAAGCCGAGGAAGGCACGGTATCCGTTCGCAAACGCGGCGAGGGCGATAAGGGTTCAATGAAGGTTGAGGACTTTATTGCAATGGCGCTTGACGAGATTAAGACAAAGAAGCTGTAAAACGAAAATACAGTAATATAAAAAGCTCTTCTTTTGCTAAAGCCGCGTGCTGATAAGGAAGTATTGTTTCAAAACAAAGACAATTCATCAATATAAAGTAAAATAAAGCAATTGTTTAATATGAAAATATGCGATTTGCTTTTGTTGAATTTTTGTTTTGAAATGCAAAGCAGTTTCGTAGCCAAGAAAAATT
>CAVFPQ010000049.1:0-15566 GCA_963624415.1 Acutalibacteraceae bacterium
CAGTTTGCACATTTCTTTGAATGTGTGCCGTTATTGTTTGATGTAAACGCATTGGGAAGCGAATGAGCAATCATCGCAATTGCCGATGTATATGTCGCACCGCAGTTATCTCTCTTGCAAGTGTATGTCATAACACCGTCTTTTGTGCATGTTGCGGCAGTTGTAACATTACCGCTGTCCCAATCATGACCGAGTGCGTCGGTGTAATTCTTGTTTTCGGTTGCGTCACAGCGTGAGCACTTATAAACGTCGTATCCCTTCAATGTGCAGGTGGAGGCAACGGTGCTTACTTTTTCCGTGTAGCTGTGACCGAGTGCGGAAGTTGCGTTATCTGTGTATGTATTGCCGCATACCGAGCATTTATGTGTGGTATAGCCGCCGTTCAGGCAGTCCGCCGGAGTTACAACACTTGTAAATGTGCAGGCGGTTGTTTCAACATCATTACATACCGAGCAGGTACGGGAATGTGTCTTGTCGGCGTTTGCGGTATATGCACCGTAGGAGTGACCGGTTGCGGGAATTGCCTCGGCGTTCTGTGTAGCCGTGCAGCCGTCTCTTGTGCAGTGCTGAGATTTAAGTCCGGGCTGTGTGCATGTGGCGGCGGTGTCTGTTGTGTACTCCGATGCGAATGCGTGACCGAGTGCTTCGATTGATACCTGACCGTTAATTTTGCAGACTGCGCATGTCTTTGTGCCCACACCGGCGGTTGTGCATGTGGGAGCGGTTCCTACTGTGACATTGCCCCATGTATGTGCGGTCTTTGCTATTTCTCTGCTGTCGGTTGTTGCGGAGCAGCGTGAGCAGTGACGGGATTCGGAGCCCTTCGCCTTGCATGTTGCGACAACATCAACAGTGTATGTATCGGCGTAATCATGACCGAGCGCATCGGTTGTTTTGTCAAGCTGTTTTTGACAGTGTGAGCAGGTGTAGCCCTCTATACCCGTTGCGGTGCAGCTTGCGGCTACATCACGGGATGTATCTCTCTGAGGATCGTGTCCGAGAGCCTGAATTACCTGAACATCCGTCTTTTCGGAGCAGTTAAGGCAGTGCTTTGACTTGCTGCCGGCGGCTTCGCACGTTGCCGGTGTGTCAATCGTATACTCGGTTGCCCATGAGTGACCGTTTGCGTCGCCGTATTCTGTCTTTGTTTCAGTGCAGTTTTTGCATTTGTAATATACTTCGCTCTGTGCGGTACATGTAGCCGCCTTTGTGCCTGTCTGTTCCCATGTATGACCGGAAGCCTTAACCGTGTCACGGGTTTCGGTCGCGTCACAACGGGAGCATTTATAAATTGTATAGCCGTCGGTTGTGCATGTGGCGGCAACAACCTGTTTTACTACCGAGTAGTCATGACCGAGCGCATTTTTCTTATCACGCTCTGTGTTTTCGGCGGCTGAACAGCGTGAGCATTTATATAATGTATAGCCGTAGTCAAGGCAAGTGGGAACAACGGTCTTTAATACTGTCGAATAATCATGACCGAGTGCGGCGATTTCTTCCGTGTAGGAAGCGGAGCATCCCGTTCTTGAGCAAGTGTAGGTTTTTACGCCCTTGGTTGTGCATGTCGGCTCTGTTGTAACAGCGCCTACATAGCTGTGACCGAGTGCGTTTGTTGTTTTGTCATTATATGTGTATCCGCAGGTACATTTTTCTATCGTGTAGCCATTTGCCGTACATGTAGGCGCAACAACCGTGCCGGTCATGGTATGTGCAGTTGCGGTATATGTCGCCTTGTATGTTACCGTCTGCGCACCTGTCGTAAGATTGGCAGGTGTGGGTGACCATGCTTTAAATGTATAATGGTATGTTGTGTCAAAAGCCTTTGTGGGCGTTGCCGGCGCTGTTGCGGTTTTGCCGTAATCAACCGTCACATTGTTTCCGATCTGCGTTGTACCGTTTTCGTCATAGAACTTTGCGATATAGTCAAATGTATTTATTGTGCAGGTTGATGTTGCGGTTGCACTTCCGCATGATGCGGTAACGGTAACATTATAATTTTCGGAAGCATTTGACGTTGCGTTTGTTGCCGTTATTTTGTTGTTTGAAAATGTTATTTTGTCGGTATAGTTTGCGGAAAGAGAAGCATCCTCATACCAAACAACGCCGTACTGATCATAAACCGTACCTGCGGAATAAGCACTGCTCGACACAGATCCGCCCGCAGCTGTTGGTACGGTAAGACTTGACGAACCGCCTGAAATTACCACTTTTGAAAGAGTGGGTTTAACAGGTTCTGCCTTGCTTGTTGTAGTTTCCGTTTTATGATCTGAACCTTTATCATTACTCCAACCTGTATATGTTCCCGGGAAAATAAGCTGGTTTGACAATGAAGATCCACCAAGTCTTGCCATCTGACATCCGAAATTACCTTGCCAGATTACTGTTGCGTTTGTTGTGTAATCGGGATTGGGAGAAACAGTAACTTTTGTTATATACCACTTTGATTTATCCGTGCTTCTTCCGTAAATCTGGTATTGAATTTTTGTGGGAGCACCCGAAAGAGCTTTCTGATATGTATGTGCGCCTTCATTCTTTGTAGTATTTGATTCCGTCCATTCTGCGGTTGTGCCATTCTGATCTGTGTAAGTTAACTTAAACCAGTTATCGCCGTCATCTTTATCATTGTCAACCTGTGTTGTTACCGTGACATAATATGTCCCCGCCGTGGCGGCATCTGCCTTCGGTGTTACATCTCCGAGCATGGCAAAAAAGCCGAAGCACATAATGAGCGACAGCATTATGCACAGAGCCTTTTTAGCGTACTCCTTTGTTTTGTTCACTCTGATCTCTCCTTTAAAATCTGTTTTTCAGTCTGATTAGACAGACAAATATGCATCATTATTTTACCCCCCCCGGCGCCTAATTTTCTATATGCGGAATAAACAAACTTTTAACATTTATCTTGTTACCTTTAACTAATTTCTCCTGTCCCTTCGCCGCAAACTTAACAAATGTCACAAAAAGTGTCATAAAATAAAAACAGGAGACAATTATAAGCCACGCACCTGCTTTTTGTATATCTCATTTATCCGATTGACCGACTGAAGTGTTTTTGCTGTTTTTGATGCGTTTGTCAATAAACCTACAGAAGAACACAAGTCATCAGTCAGCTTTTCAAGAGTACGAACCAAAAAATCACGATATGCACAATATCCGCTGTTGACTTGATAAATGGTATTTGTTATAATTTTATGTGAATAATCTGTTACGGCAGATTTTCAACATGTCAGTTCGTGACCATCCTGACAATAAACAAAACTACGGAGTGATACAAAATGAAAACAAAACAGAACATCAAAGCAACAAGATTAGTCAAAGGTGCGCTTATAGCCGCAATGTATGCCGCGTTTACGTATTTATCGGCGGCATTCGGGCTGGCGTACGGAGCGGTACAGTTCCGATTTTCGGAAGCACTGACCATACTGCCGATATTCTGTCCGGAAGCGGCAATAGGACTCACAATCGGCTGTGTCGTGTCGAACATAATAAGCAGTGTTTCACCGCTTGATATGATATTCGGCTCGGCGGCAACACTTTTGGCGGCAATACTCACACGGGCACTGAGAAAAATTACGATAAAGGGATACCCCTTGCTGTCGTTTCTGTCCCCTGTGCTGATAAACGCCGTTATAGTCGGAGCGGAGCTTTGTATGTTCGGCACGGGCGAGGGCGTAACCCTCACGTTATTTTTGACAAATGCCCTGTCTGTCGGTTTAGGAGAAGCGGCAGTTGTTTTCACACTCGGCACAGCACTGTTTTATGCAATAAGCAAGAACGAAAAGCTCGGCAAGATGCTGGGGCAGGATTTACAGTAAAGACAAGCAGCTGACAGAACGGAACATGGAACGAAAGCCGAATGGCTAAAAATGTTCTGCGGCCTTGACTCTATAAGCTTCGCAAATATTAAAAACTGCCGCAAAATGAAAAGCTGATAGACAGCAAAGCTTTATAATCAAAAACGCTTAAGCGTTTTCATTCATTGCTAATTGCCGATTACCGATTGCTAATTGAAAAAAAGGCGGCACTCCGCACAGAAAAGAAGGAAAACACATGAAAAAAATTATCGTAGCCGATGATGAAGAGCTTATAAGACGACTTGTAAGCGACTTTCTCACCGCCGAGGGGTATGAACCGCTTCAGGCCGACGACGGCGACGTCGCACTCAAGCTGTTTGAGGAGAACCCCGACACCTCACTTCTGATTCTGGACATTATGATGCCCAACATGGACGGCTGGGAGGTATGCCGCCGAATCAGAGAATTTTCAAACGTACCCATAATCATGCTCACAGCACGCTCACAGGAGTATGATCAGCTGGCGTCCTTTGACGCAGGCGCGGACGACTTTGTAACAAAGCCCTGCTCCCCTTCCGTGCTTATGAAGCGTGTTGCGGCTCTTCTTCGCAGAGGCGAGGGCAGCAGCGCAAACACACCGAAGATATTAAGCCTTGACGACTTAAAGCTCGATTCCGCAGCGCACGAGGTATGGCTTGACGGCAAGAGCATAAGTCTTACAATAAAAGAATACAGCATTCTTCAGAAGCTTTTAGCCGCTCCCGGAAAAGTGTTTTCGAGAGAACAGATGCTTGAGGACATCTGGGGATTTGATTTTGAGGGCGACGCACGAACCATCGATTCGCACGTTGCGCGTCTTCGCACCAAGCTCGGCGACTGGGGCACAAATCACATAAAAACCATTTACGGCACCGGCTACAAGCTTGAGGTGAGCAAGAATGACGAAAAGTAAAGAGAAAAAACACAGAGTAAAACGCTCGAAAAATATGCGTACTCGCCTTATGCGGGCAATAGTGTTTATTATCTTTCTGTCAATTCTGATACCCGTAACGGCGTATTACTTTCTGCCCGATTATGTATATCTTTTTGTTCCCGGCACAAAGCTTTGGCTGGCGGCGGACGATATAGCAAGCTCCTACGGCAAGGATGATTTTCTTGATGCCGTAAGATACGCCGAGCAAAAATATAACTCCACAATAGAAATTTATAACAAAGACGGTGTTTTCATATACTCATCCCGTGCCATTATCAACAGCCTGCCGACAGACCTTTCCGAAGCAGAGGCTATTGACGAAGCGTACAAAACAGACTACGCAACGGAAACAGGCAAATTAAAGCCCGGACAGAGGGGCTTTATAATCAAGAATTACACCGACACATATGTCACGGCTAAGTATCTTGACTGCTACAACTATTTTGAAGGCGGCGAGAGAGTCGAATTATCAATACAGGTCACAAACGAAAGCTCCACGGCAAAGTTCGACTTTATTCTGTCGTTCACAACGCTTATGTTCATTCTCATTGTGGCACTGATAGTAATTTCCGTCTATCTTAAAAAATTCACGAAGCCCGTAAACAAGCTGTGCGAGATAACAGACTCCATTTCAAAGCTTGATTTTTCGCAGACCTGCCCCCTGCACACGGGTGTATCCGAGATGGATATGCTCTCGGAGAGCGTAAACTCACTGTCGCAGTCACTTTCGGCGGCACTTGAGGATCTTCAGGAAAAGAACAAAAAGCTTGAAGAGGACATCGAAAACGAACGGACAATAGACAACCTGCGTCAGACATTCATTTCGGGCATTTCTCACGAGATGAAAACCCCGATAGCCATTATTTCGGGCTATGCGGAGGGTGCGAAAATGTTCTATGAAAGCGGCAATAAAGAAACCGCCGAGCAGTATTGCGACATTATCGTAAAAGAATCAGGCAGAATGAACGCCATGATAATGAAGCTTCTTGAAATTACAAAATATTCTTCAGGTGCGTACCAACTTGAGACAACCGATTTTTCGATTTCGGATCTTGCCGAGGATTGGTTCACACGAAACGAAAGCATTCTGTCTGAAAAAGGTATCACTGCAAAAAATGAAATTCCGTCCGGGCTTATCGGAACGGGTGACAAGATTATACTTGAATCCGTTGTCAACAACTATCTGTCCAATGCCGTGTCGCACTGTGAAGGCGATATGATCATAAGTGCGTCAGCTGAAGACAGAGGCGAATTTTACCGTATGTATATCTTCAACACGGGCAAGCATATTGCCGACAAGGATATAGACAAGATATGGGATTCGTTCTACCGTGCGGACAAATCGCTGTCACGCTCGCAAGGGCGTTTCGGTCTCGGTCTTGCCATTGTCGCCGCCATACAGAAGCTTCACAATGCGGAGTATGGGGCAGAGAATGTTGAGGGCGGTGTAAGATTTTATTTTGACATAAAAAAGAGCGAAGCGGATAGAAAAGGGGAATAAGGGCGAGGAGCGTCAGCGACGAGCCGAAGGCGAGCGAAGCGAGCGAAGGCGAGCGAAGCGAGCGAAGGCGAGCGAAGCGAGCCGCACGCCGCCTCGGATAGCGAGGCGGCGCCCCTGCCGTCAGAAGCGTCAGCGTATGACGGCAATGCCCGGAGTGAGCCGAATTTGTTCAGCCGCAGCCCCATGCGGCTTAACAAATGAAGGCGAACGGAGGGCATTCCGCCCGGAAGGCGGTACCCGGCTGTCCGGCATACAGCTGTCGTTTTTCGGGAAACTGACCGAACGGACAGCCGGGTGCCCCGACGGGCGGCCCATGAAAAAAACAGTCTCAGGACTTGTTTTTTTCAATGATATCCGTTCCTGCACAGCGGGTAATATATCTGTGAAATGATATCACACCCTACAATTCAAGTCCGCAAGACTTCCGAAATTATGCATTATGCATTATGCATTCTACATTAAAAAAGCCATACAATTCAAGTCCGCAGGACTTCCTTATTCCCCCGGTCCCCGGCCCCTTATGTTATTGTTAATTGTACTATGAGTTTTTCTTCCAAAGTAAAAAAAGAACTCTCCGCCATCGAAAACGCCCCGTGCTGCTCTGTTGCACAGAGCTACGGACTACTGCTTTTCGGCAGGGCATTTTCGAAGCATGAAATATCAATACTGACCGAGAACAGCGATGTTGCCGCCGCATACGCAAAAGCGGTGAGCATTCTGTCCGGTATTTCCCCCGACATCAGTGTAAGTGATGCCGGGAATTTCAGCGTTACCGTAACGGACGCAAAAATTATAAATACGGTTTTTGACAACCTCGGCATTGCTGGAACTGCCGTCAAACGGCGTATAAATTTCGCGAATATCCACGACGATTGCTGTTTTTCGGCTTTTATGCGCGGTGCATTTCTGTCATGCGGAACGGTTACCGATCCGTCAAAGGAATATCATCTTGAGTTTTCGTGTCCATCCAAAGGTCTAGGCGACGACCTTATAAAAATATTCGACGAAACGGGCGACCGCACCGAAGGCACATTGCCCATCACGCCGAAAAGCACACTCAGAAACGGCTCAAATATCGTCTATCTTAAAAAGAGCGGAGAAATAGAGGACACTCTGTCGTTTATGGGTGCGACCGAATCGAGCATGGAGCTTATGGGTGCCAAAATGTACAAGGATGTCCGCAACACCGTAAACAGGCGTGTAAATTTCGACAATGCCAATATTGCGAGAAGCGCAAACGCCGCCGCGAAACAGTATGAAGCGATTTGTATTATCCGTGACAGAATAGGGCTTGATAAATTAACAGACGACCTGCGGCTGACAGCCGAAGCGAGACTTGACGGCATGGAGCTGTCGAGTGCGGAAATTGCCGCAAAACTGCCCGGAAATCTCTCGGTGTCCGGTGTCAATCACAGATTTAAAAAGCTGATTACAATGGCAGACAAAATCAAGGAACAGCAGAAAGGAAAATAATATATATGTTCATTTCCGATACATTTTTCACCTCATGCCCCAATGGTGACAGAGCCGAAAAAGAGCTTAATGTATATAAGCTTTTAGAGCAGCTCGGCATCCCCTTTGAGGGCCTTGACCACGACCGTGCCGACACCATGGAAATCTGTGAGCAGATAGAAACCGTTCTCGGTGCGGAGATTTGCAAAAATCTGTTTTTATGCAACCGTCAGCAGACTGTTTTTTATCTTCTGCTCATTCCCGGCAAAAAGGTATTCAAGACAAAATATCTGTCTGAGCAGATTCATTCGTCACGTCTGTCTTTTGCGGGCGGCGACAAAATGGAGGAGCTTTTAGGCGTAACGCCGGGTTCTGCTACCGTGTTCGGACTTATGAACGATAAAAATAAGACCGTCAATCTTCTGATAGACAACGATCTTCTCAAAAACGAATATATCGGCGTTCATCCGTGCGTGAACACTTCAGTACTGAAAGTAAAGCTCTCGGATATTCTGAATGTATTTCTCCCGCATCTCGGCGTGACACCGACATATGTGACACTGCCGGACGGCAGCGAAACAATCGGCAAATAGCAATGCCGAAAACGGTAAAACCGTTTCTTAAAGATTAAGCTTATCTTTTACGCAGCTTTATAATCAAAAACGCAAAGCGTTTTCCGTAATTATGTATTATGCATAAAAGCTCCTGTTCAATCCGAATGACGGATAAAACAGGAGCTTTTTTCGCTTTCAGTAATTATATTTTTTCTGTTTTATAATAAGGAACACTATCGATATAATGCACGCAAAGACTTCGGCGGCGGTCACGGCATACCATATTCCGTCAACACCGAATATCAGAGGCAGAAGCATAACGGACGAGGTCTGAAACAGCAGTGTACGCAAAAATGAAATTGCGGCTGAAACACCGCCGTTATTGAGTGCGGTAAAAAACGATGATGCGAAAATATTAAATCCCGCAAAAATAAACGCAAACGAGAACAGCTGGAAGGCATGAACGGTTAGTTCAAACAGCCCTTGATCATAGCCTACGAATATTTTGGCAATAGGCGGGCCGAGCAAAAACGCAAGAGCCGCAAGGGCAACACCCGATGTTGTCATAAGTCGGATACTCTTTTTTCGCATATTCTTAAGCTCCGCAAAATTCTGCGCACCGTAGTTATATCCGACAATGGGAGCACAGCCGATTGAATAGCCTATGAATATGGCGACAAAAACAAACTGAACGTACATAAGCACACCGTAAGCGGATACGCCGTCCTCGCCTATGTACTTTAACAGCTGAAAGTTATAGAGCATACTTACAATTGACGAAGAAATATTACTCATAAGCTCCGATGATCCGTTGCCGCAGGCACTCAGTATCGGCTTGATTTCAAGCTTTGCCGGCACAAGATGCAGTCTGCTCGAATTGGGACGCATGAAATATATCAGCGGCAGTATTCCGCCGACACACTGGCTGATACCTGTGGCGATAGCCGCGCCTGCGACACCCCATTCAAACACGGCAACGAATAAAGCGTCAAGCACCATGTTTGTGACACCTGCGGCGACCGTAGCACCGAGACCGAGCCTCGGTTTTTCGGCGGCTATAAGAAAGCTCTGAAAGACGTTCTGAAGCATAAACGAAATTGTAAAGCCGTTTACAATCCGTCCGTACACAACACAGTCATCTATCATTTCATCCGTAGCACCCAAAAAGCGTGACACAGGCTCCATGAAAACAACGCCGATAGCGGTAAGCACCGCACCGACAATCAGAGTGAAAAGCACCATCATCGAAAAATATCGATTGGCTTTTTTGCCGTCGCCCTCACCCAGAACTTTTGATACAAGTGCAGTGCCGCCTGTGCCTATCATAAAGCCTATACCGCCCAGAACCATTATGAACGGCATGACTATATTTATTGCGGCAAATGCGGTTTTGCCGGCGAAGTTTGAAACAAAAAGTCCGTCCACAACGCCGTATATGGATGTAAACACCATCATTACTATTGACGGCAGAACAAATCTCAAAAGAGTTTTATAAGTAAAATGATCGGAAAGCCTTATCTGGTATTTCATTTACCGTTATTTTCAAAGTGCTGCTTTGCAAACTCTGCGACAAGCGGCGCAATCTCCTTAATCTCAAAGTTTGTGGTATTGACACACAGGTCATAGCCTCTTCTGTCGCCCCACGGAGTGTCGGACACAAGCGAATAGGACGAAGCACGCCTTTTGTCAACCTGCTTTATACGCTTTTCGAACTCTTTATCGGTCATATTGACTTCATCGGGACGCATATGAGTGCGGCATCTCGCAAGCTTCTGCTCCATGTCGGCATAGACAAAAATTCTGAACGGATTATATTCCCGAAGAATGACATCCGCGGCACGACCGACTATAATGCAGTCACCCTTGGGGGCAAGCTGAAGTATAATATTATGCTGAGCCGCCAGAAGCTGAGGCGCGCCGACACTTGACGGTGCCGGAATAAAGCTGTGGGCGTAGTGAATGGGCATATTCCATCTGATACCCTTTTCAAGAGTTCTCGCGACATAATCGGCATCAAGATTTTCGCTTGCCGCAATCTCCTGAATAATTTCATTATCGTAGTAGGACAGTCCCAGTTCATCCGCAAGTCTGCGGGCAAGCTCTCTGCCGCCGCTGCCGAATTCTCGGCTTAAAGTAATAATTCGCATTTTTGTTCTCCTTTTAATCGGTAAGTATTTCTATTGCCTTAAGATATTTTTCACGCCGTTTCACAGCTTTTTCGTCAACTGTATCAAGTCGGGTAACATCCGAATTGTGACGAAGGTCGGCTAATTTTACGGCACGGGCGATTTTGTCTGTTTTTATAAGCTCGATATATTCAAAATACGGAACAGCATCGTCATGTGTCAGAAGCGTAAGAGCATTTATGACACTTTCGGAAAAGCCCATATCACGGATATCATCAACAGTATAGGATGTATCCTCAATTACATCATGCAGAAGCGCTGTAACGGTTGTGTCCTCGTCGGTCATCTGCTCCGCCAGATGAAACGGATGAAAAACGTACGGCATTCCGCCCTTGTCGGTCTGATTTTTATGAGCTTCAAAGCAGAGCTTTAATGCGGCTTTCGTTCGATCTGTATAAAGAATAGAGATTCCTTCTTTCTGATAGGGCTTCGCAAGAGATTTGCGTAATAAAATCGGAAAGATTACGATTTAAATATACACCAAATTTTAGTTTTCGTCAACCGATAAAAAAGCTCTCCGAAACAGTTTCGCCTCGGAGAGTTATTTTTTGTTTTTGCGTGAAGTAACGGTTAAATTACTTAATAACGCCCTTTTCAAGGATAATATCGCCGCACTGCCAGAAGGGAGCGATAACATCGTATTCCTTGTCTGTTTCGATCATATCATCACCGACAAGATGATATTTCTCGGCTGTTGTGTCGTCACCGATTGTGTAAACATCGTGGCTTCTGATGATGCCTGCCTTGAAGAAAAGCTTAACCATCTTCTTAGCGGCCTTGATGAACTTCTTGTTCTTCTTGGCGTTCCATTTTGTGTACTTGCCGAACTTCTTGTTGAACTCCTCGATAAACGCACCGTTGCCGGTCTCGTTTATTGCAGCTGCCCATGCATCGAAGGTTTCGGACTTCTTGCCGACCTTGCCGATGGAAATGTCATACATAGGCTCATACATACCGGCAAAGGACTCAACATTATCTCTGAGACCGGCAGCTATTGCGCTCTTGGGTATAATCTGACCGTTTTCGTCAAGCTTGGGCTTGCGGCCGGTAAGCAGAAATACAAGTGTGGCAACGCCGGCACCGATAAGAGCCGCAACTGCACATGCAATAATGATATTATTGTACACTATTGTTAAAACCATGGATATAACCCCTTGTTCTCTTTTTTTGTCACAAAATCTGCGACATTAGTTATTATAATTAATTTTTCCCCGATTGTCAATATCAATTAATAATTTACAATTAACAATTAACAATGTCGGAAAACGCTTTGCGTTTTAAAATCATAAAGCTTCGCAGCGGGAAAATATATTCTGTAAAGAATTTGTTTTATTACATTACCATTTGGAGAATACTGCGAATAGTCGGGTTCAGTTCGCAAAAATGACAACGACAGATTTCGCCCAATATCCGTCCTCAGGACTTCCGTTAATTGCCCTTACAGTCTCTTTCTGAGTATATCCCCGACATTAAGCTTTTCGGAGGAAGCTACAACAACCTTCTCCTGCACCAGAACGGCTTCATCCTTCATAATGCCGTCTTCGCCGGTGATTGAAAGGACTTCAAAGCTTTTGCCGATTGACGAAGGCGAGAGAATTTCAAGCGTGTCGCCTTTTTTGAAGCGGTTTCTCATTTCAACCGTATAACTTCCGTTTCCGTTGTCTTCAAGCACAACTCCGATAAATGAACAGGTCTGACGGTAAAGTCCGTCGTTTTCGGGACTCGCTTTTGCTTCACCAAAGTAAAATCCGGATGCATACGGGCGATGTGACGCACATTCAAGCTCACTGTCGCACTGTTCGAGTGTCGCTTTGCCGTCCATAAACTGACGGTAGGCGTTTACGACTGTGGCAACATAATACGGGGATTTCATTCTGCCCTCAATCTTGAATGATGTGACACCTGCTTTTGCGAGTCTGTCGATAAACGAGATTGACTTAAGGTCGGTAGAAGACAGCACCGCCGTTGCGCCCGCCTCTTCAACGACCGGGATAAACATATTTCTGCGTTTTTCCTCAACAAGATAATAGCTCCAGCGGCACGGCTGAGAGCATTCACCGCGGTTGCCCGAACGGTTATTCATAAACGAGCTTAAAAGACATCTGCCCGAATATGCCATGCACATAGCACCGTGAACAAAGACCTCAATTTCACAATCGGCAGGCTTTTTACTGCACAAAAGCTCAATTTCTTCCATTGTCATTTCACGCCCGAGAACAATACGCTTTGCGCCCATATTGTAATAGACTTCAGCTGTCTTGTAATTCTGAACATTCGCCTGAGTGCTGACATGAATTTCAAGCTCCGGGCACTTTTCACGAAGCTCGGCAATTACTCCGAGATCGGATACAATTACAGCATCGACACCGGTTTCATAAAGCTTTTTGCCGTAGTCACCGACAAGCGGTATTTCATCATTCACGGCGAAGCAGTTTACCGTTACATATATTTTTCTGCCGAGAGCGTGAGTATACTCAACGGCCTTTTTCAGGTCGTCAAAAGAGAACGCCGCACTGCCGGCTCTGAGCTGCAGCATAGGTCCGCCGCAATAGACTGCGTCCGCACCGAAATACAGTGCCGTTTTAAGGCCCTCGAACGAGCCCGCCGGAGCTAAAAGCTCGGATTTGATTTTATCCATTATATTACCTACCATCGAGTATTAATTTTAGTTTTACCGAAATTATAGTTACAATTAATAATTAGCATGCCATAAGGACCGGGGAAACAAGTATGATATAATATCCGCTCCTTCATACGCTCAAAGCATATATCACCGCACAGTGCGATATCATTTCTCAGATATATCACCCGTTCCGCAAAAACGGATATCATTGAAAAAAACAAGTCCTGAGACTGTTTTTTTCATGGGCCGCCCGTCGGGGCACCTGTCTGCCCGGTCGGTCAGCTTTTTCGAATATGCCGACTTTTATGCCGGACAGACAGGTACCGCCTTCCGGGCGGATGCCCCTCCTTCGCTTTCATTTGTTAAGCCGCTTCGGGGTGCGGCTGAACAAATTCAGCTCACTCGGGGCATTGCCGTCATCCGCTGTCGCGTCTGACGGCTTGCCGCTCGTCGACGGCTGTCGCCGTCTCCTCGCGGCCAAGCCTCCTCAACGCCTTCGGCGTTTCGTCGGCTTTTGCCTCGTCGGCGGCTTTCGCCGCCTCCTCGGCCTGCGGCTCGCTGCGCTCGCCGCCTACGCTCCTCCTCACGCCTGCCTTCGGCAGTTCGTTCGTCGTCGCTGCCAAAATCCCGACCTATGTTTTTAATACACCAGTCTTGCTATCAGCTCTGCATACATCTTCGCCGTCAGCTTCATTTCATTTATATCGGCAAATTCATCCGCACCGTGTATACGATAATCTTTACCCGGGAACTCAATTCCGAACGCAATTCCGCCCGGAATTTCATGCACATATGTGCCGCCGCCGATTGCCAGGGGCTCCGCCTTTTCGCCGGTAAACTCCTCGTACACGGCAAGCGACTGTTTTACAATCTCGGAGTCTTTTTCGACAACATGAGCTTTTGTCGGCTCGGCTCTGTCGCTCGTATATCCGGCTGTTTCAAACACACTGTTTGTCCTGTCAAAAACTCTGCCGTCATCGGCGGATACCGGGCATCTCGCGTCAAAATTAACCGTGAGTGTCTCGCCGTCAAAATGCATTACACCGAAGTTTAATGTAAGGTCGCCCGACTCTTTGTCGGACAGCTTCACACCGAGTGAATTTCCGTCCGTTTCGCCGTGCGGAAATGTCTTTTTAAGAAATTCAAGCTCCGATTTAAGATCGGTATCAAGTCCGCACAGCACCTCAATGAGTGCAGTCTGAGCGTTGTTTCCGAGCTCCGGAGTGGAGGCGTGTGCCGTCTGACCGCTTGCCGATATCTTTACTTCGTCGTCGGTTGTGCCGACTGTGAACCCGACACCGGTTTTCTTTTCAATCCCGGAACAGATTTCCGCAATTTCATTCTCATTCACGCCGCTTATTACGGCGCTTGCCTTGCCCGGAACAATATTCGGCGTAACTCCGCCTTTTATTTCTTTTATACAAATATTTTTATCTGTCTTTGTGATTTTCTTCGTAAATGTCGGGGCGTATCTGCCCTTTTCGATATTTATAAGCGGATACTCGGCATCCGGCGAAAGTGTATATTTCAACATGGGACGCTTTTTGAAGTAATATTCCATGTCTTCACTGCCCGTTTCTTCACCGCAGCCGAGGACAAGCCGAACTCCTGTTTCAGGCTCGCCCAACACGGATTTTACGGCATCCATAGCGTAAATCATGGCGAGTGCCGCACCCTTGTCATCGGTCGTGCCTCTGCCGTAAAGCAGGTCACCCTCACGAGTCATATTATACGGCTCTCTTGTCCAGCCGTCCCCCTCGGGAACAACATCAAGATGCGCAAGAAGAGCAATTTCGGGATTTTTACCCAGATTTATTTCACCTGCGTAATAATCAAAATTTGTCATGAAAAAGCCGTGAGCATCCGCGATTTTTTTTGCTTCGTCAAGTGCTTTTGCCGGCCCTACACCGAACGGATAACCCTCCTGCGCCCCGGAACGCACGCTGTTTATATCCACAAGGCGTTTTAACTCCGCCTCGTACCCTTCAAACAACTTATCAAGATAAGACGATATCTGTGTATTCATGTTATATCCTCCGTAGTTACATACTGCATAACACTCGTCCCATTTCGAGGGCCGAGACTTAACCGCCTGCCGTCAGATTTGTCCTTCGGCAAAAGTTATATTATATCATTTTCTTTTTTGTGTCAACCCTTCACCATCCGACAAGCCTACCGACTTGTTATACAATAATACCGACGGAACAAACTGTGTAAACAGTTATCTTTTTATGTTATTTTCTTTCTTGCGCAGACCGTAAAAGGTCACTGCAAGGCTTAATATCGCAATCACTGCGAGCACAATGCTTTTTTGATTATCACACGGAAATCCGTGAAGCGGTAATTTTAAAACTTCTATTTCCCAAAAACGATATTTTCTTGATTTTGGGAAACAGAACACAGCAGATTCTTTTGTATTAAAAATCCCGTACAGCAGAAAAAATAATCAGGACATTAGCCACGTACTGATAAGGAAGTATTGT
>CAVFPQ010000050.1:0-15431 GCA_963624415.1 Acutalibacteraceae bacterium
CGAAAAATCTCCCATATCTTTGTCCGAAAGCCTCGCAAGGCGACTTCCCTTGCTTCATTTGAAGGACTTCGATATGAAAAATTTTTCTTGGCTACGAAACTGCTTCGCATTTCAAAACAAAAACTACCGAAAATGTATATAGCATAACCTTGTGACAAACAATTTGATTTATTATACATTTTACCGGTGATTTGCCTTTGTTTTGCAACAATACTTCCTTGTCAGCACGTGGCTTATTCTGTCCGGGGTTAATTTTTTTGTCTTTTATTTCAGTTTTTCAAATGTGTATCTCGGTTTGTTTTTGCTCTTGGTGCCGTATTCTATTGCCTCGGTCGGACAATAGCATATGCATGCCATGCAGTGGGTGCAGTTATCGCCCCACACGGGTTTGCCGTTTATAAGAGTGATATTGCCAAGAGGGCAAAGTGACACGCATTTGCCGCAGCCGACACACTTATTTCCTGCCGCGAATGCTTTTGATTTTACACAAAATTTATAGAAAATACCGTTTACGCCGTCACTCATAAATCTGTCATACAAATTGCGGCGAGGCATGGGGAAGGCTTTGTTTTCGGATATGTATGATATGGCGGTGTCGATTTTAGGTTCGGCATTTTTTACTATTCTTTCGGCTTCGGTTTTTTCGGGAGCGTCAAACATTGCAATATAATTTTCGGGCATTACAATTCCGAATGTTCCCATATAGCAGAATCTGTTTTTATCGCAGAATCGTATATTATATTTTGCCGCATCACCGATTTCTCCGCCGCAGGTCATAACAAACCATACATTTTTTACACCGTGAAGCGTTGTTTTATCAAGAAAATCAAACACAACATGAGGAACTCTCCATGCATATGTCGGAGTTACTATAATAAGATTTCCGTTAACGTCAATTGATGAATAATCCTTGTTTTTTATTCTGACGTTAAGATCCGTTATGTTATCTCCGATCGCTTCACTCAGTCTTTTGGCAACATATCGGCTGTTGCCCGTACCCGAAAAGCAAAATATCATATCTTTTCTTTTCCTTTCTGTTTTTTGTAACGAACGGATGCTATCGACACGGCATCCACATTTTCGGCTCCGTTGTTTTTAAGCACCGTTGAGCATTCGTTCATGGTGGAGCGTGTGGTCATAATGTCATCAATCAGAATTATGTTTTTGCCCTCGATTTTCGGGCGTTTCTTTTGATTGAAAGAAAACGTGCCTACTATGTTTTTTCGACGATCGTCGGCACTGAGATTGTGCTGTGCGGCGGTAAGCTTGTTCTTTTTTAATGCTTTTATAACAGGCAGTCCGCTGAGCTTGGAGAATTCCCTTGCGAGTATTTCGGTCTGATTATATCCCCGGATAAATTTTTTTACCGGGTGCATGGGAACAAAAACAACACAATCGGCATATTGCAAAATTCCGCTCCCCTTCGCCGCATTGTACATCTGAACGGCAAAAAGTTTGGCACGGTACAGCCGTCCGCCGAATTTGAAATTATCTATTCCCCGGCGAACCTTGTCTTCATAGAAAAACGGGAACACGGCGTGATTGAAAACATGCCTGCTGTCGCACGTGCATTCACTGAAGGCGCGACCGCATCGGGTGCAGTATTTATCACCGATACAAAATTGCAGACGAAATTTTCGGCAGTCATCGCACAGCCGCACACCGGGCAAAACGACATCGCCGCATACACAGCACCTGTCGGGGAATATCACCGCAACAAATCGAGAAAATATCTTCATATCGCATTAAGAGATTTCAGTACTCTGCCGACATGCGCAACCGGAAAACCGACAACATTATAATAGTCGCCGACAATGCCCTTTATAAGCATAGCTCCCCTGCCCTGAATGCCGTAGCCGCCGGCTTTGTCGAAAGGCTCACCCGTTTTTATGTAGTTTTCAATATCTTCTTCGGAAAGAGAATAAAATTCAACCTCGGTTCTGTCAGCAAAAAGAGCAGAACCGTTTTTTGTTCTGATACATACACCGGTATAAACTTCATGTGTTCTGCCCGACAGGTGAGAGAGCATATTTTTTGCTTTTTCGGGATTTTCGGGCTTGCCCAAGACTTCACCGTCAATATAGACTATTGTATCTGCTGAAATAATTATATCATCCGAATCGCACAGAGGCAAAACGGCATCGTTTTTCTGCTTTGCGAGTGACATGACAATTTTTTCGGGCGGCAAAGACAAATCCGTTGTTTCGTCCGCATCCGACACCTTCACTTCGAAATTTTCGGTAATATACGCCATCAGTTCACGCCTTCTCGGCGAACCCGACGCCAGAATAATTGACATAAAATACCCCTCCGTTCTAAGCTTAATCAATCTGTAAGTCCGCATAATAAAACTGAACAATGCATAATTCATAATGTATAATGCATAATGAAGGAAAACGCTGTGCGTTTTGTATTATAAGCTTCGCAGTCGATAAAATCATCAAAAAAAGCAGGCTTAAATATCCACGTTAGCGCCCCGGGACTTCCGACATTCTGCATTCTGCATTAAAAATATAATCCAAGTCCGCAGGACTTCCGACATTCTGCATTATGCATTATGCATTCTGCATTCTGCATTATGTATTCTAACACTCATTGCTAACTGCTAATTGCCAATTTAATAAATCATATGCACATGCTCTATCCCATCCTCAAGATAGACATCCGATATCTGCCTGAAACCGACCTTTTCGTACATTGATTTGCAGTACACCTGCGCACCGAGCTCGATTTTGTCCGCACCGAATTTTTCTTTTGCGACATTAACAGCCGCAGTCACAACCTTTGTTCCGAGTCCGCAGCGGCGTTTTTTTGCTATTACACGGCCTATCCCGACATTTTCGAAAGCCGTACCCTTTGGGAGAACCCTTGCATAGGCGACAATTTCACCGTCATCGACATAAAACACATGATATGCTTCTTTGTCGACATCGTCAATATCCTGATAAGCGCATTTCTGCTCGACAACAAACACACCGACACGAAGCTTTAATATCTCGTACAACTCATCAACACTGAGCTCCGAAAAAGCTTTAACTTTCAGTTCCATTTTTATCACCTTATGTTATTCTATCATCCGAAAAGACAATTTTCAACAAAATTTCCCGTCCGACACATAATCGGGCGGGAAATTTTACGGTATCTTATGATAATTTTATCTCTTGCGAAGCTTTATAAAACAAAGACACACAGTGTCTTCCGACATTGTTAATTGTTATTTCGCAATTTCTTTGCCCGCAGATAACTTTTCGGCATCCGCCGCTTCATCAAGCTTCTTGTTTCTGAAATAAAGTGCGACATCTATCGAAATCTCGATAAAGTTGAGGACATAGAAGAAAAAGCTCAAATAGAAAATAAATCCGTCACTGCCGCCCGTTACCTGTATTATTTTTCTGATAATACCGAAGGCATAGCCTATAAGAAGAAAGATTTCAAAGAAAAGGCTCTTGCCCTTTGCGGTGCGGGAAATCCACGATTTGCGGATTGAAATGGGCCACGAAAGACCGAAACAGAAAATTGTCAGTGCTTCAAGCAAATCTGTAATCATTAAACAAACCTCGATTTATATTATTTTTGTCTGCGATAATCGGGAAGAAGCTTCGGGGACACGGCATCGGTAACAATACCGGCATCGGCTCTCTCTTTATCAAACTTGTCTATATGTTCAAGCGTGAGCTTGCCCACCGTTACATTTTCAGCCTGTGCCGCCGCATTCTTGCCGGCGGATCTGCCGAATACGATTATGTCAAGAAGCGAGTTGCCCATAAGACGGTTTCTGCCGTGGATACCGCCGACTGCCTCACCCGCGACAAACAGGTTTTCGACACAGGTGCTCATGCCGTTTACGTTTATGTCAATTCCGCCGTTCTGATAGTGAAGCGTGGGATAGACAAGTATGGGCTCTTTGCGAATGTCTATGCCGTAGGACGCAAACATACGCATCATGGCGGGGATACGCTTTTCTATTGTGCCCTCGCCGCCGATTTTTTCTATCATGGGAGTATCGAGCCATACGGCTTTGCCGGCGAATGTATCAACACCCTCGTCATGGTCGGAGCATTCTCTGATAATAGAAGCCGCCGCAACATCACGTGTTTCAAGGGGATGCATAAACACCTTGCCGTCACGGTTGACAAGCTTTGCACCGAGGGAGCGAACCTTTTCGGTAACAAGCGCACCGAAAATCTGCTGCGGATATGCCGCACCTGTCGGATGATACTGAAGCGTATCGGCATAGAGAAGCTTTGCGCCGACTCTGTAAGCGAGAACAAGTCCGTCTGCAGTCGCACCGTAGTGATTGGAGGTCGGGAAGCCCTGATAGTGCATTCTGCCTGCGCCGCCGGTTGCTATGATAACCGTTTTCGCACGTGCCACCATAAGCTCCTTTGTTTCCATATTCATAAGCACCGCACCCGATGCTCTGCCGTTTTCGTCAAGAATAAGCTCAATGGCGGATGTAAAATCAACAACGGGAATGCCTCTGTTTAACACTTCATCACGAAGGGTACGCATAATTTCCGCTCCGGAATAATCCTTTGCCGCATGCATACGTTTGCGTGATGTGCCGCCGCCGTGGGTTGTAATCATTGTGCCGTCGGAGGCTTTGTCGAACTCGACACCGAGGTTGTTCAGCCACTGTATAGCCTCGGGAGCATCGCAAACAAGCTTTGCCAGAAGCTCACGCTTTGCCGCAAAATGACCGCCGCCGAAAGCATCGAGGAAGTGAACAGCCGGGGAATCATTGGGCTTGTCTGCCGCCTGAATGCCGCCCTCAGCCATCATGGTGTTGGCGTCACCCATACGAAGCTTTGTAACAATCATGGTCTTTGCACCGGCATTGTCGGCTTCAATCGCCGCAGACGCACCTGCACCGCCGCCGCCGATTATAAGTACATCGACATCGTAGGTGATATTGTCAAGATCAATATCTTTTGAAGCAATGCGTGAATGTGCCTCAAGCATTTCACACAGCTCGTGCGGAACACTCTCGCCCTTATTCGCACCGATTTTAAGAACAGAGAACTCGCTCTTTTTGTAATCGGGATGATATGCCGCAAGAAGAGCGTCCTTTTCGTCTGCCGTCATTCTTCGGGGCTCGTATGCGATATTTTCGTCACGTGCCGCTTCAACGGCTTTTATTGATTCATTAAATGATTCGGGATACATTCTTCTCGCCTCCTTACTTTTCTATCTCACGGTTATTGTACAGCTCTTTGAGTTCTTCTACGGGCTTGCCCATGAGATCTTCTATAAGCTTTGTGTACATACCGTTCTGAATTTCTTCAACTCTTGTTTTAAGATGCTCGGTCTCGGGTGCAATATATTTGCCGTTTAGGCGGCGTGCGAGCATTGCGACCTGCGGATGAGAAATACCCGCGGGGCAGCGTGAGGAGCAGACTCCGCACATAACGCAGTCAAAGGATTCCTCCGCACACTTGTCAAATTCGCCCCTCTGAGCATACGCTATATACTGCATTACGTTAAGCGACTGAGTGCAGCTCTTTGTGCAGGCGTTGCATCCGACACAGGCATAAATTTCGGGATAAAGCTGCATCATAATCTGCTCGGTGGGCTTTATTTTTTCTATGTCGTATACCTGCTTTACAAGCGGGAAAAACGGAAGTGTGGCAACGTACATATCGTTTTCGACCTTGGTCTGACACGCAAGGCACGTTTTAAGCTCTCTGTCGCCCTTAATGCGATAAATAGTGGCACACGCACCGCAGAAGCCGTTTCTGCATCCGCATCCTCTTACAAGCTGATAACCGGCGTATTCCATCGCACGCATTATCGTAAGATTGTCGGGCACTGTATATTTTTTACCGAAAAGATAAACATTAACTGTATTTTCCATTGTGCTCATCTCCTTAATATTCGTCGGGCAGTTCGTCTATTTCGTCAAAGCGGAAAACGGGCCCGTCCTTGCAGACATATTTTGAACCGACATTGCATCTGCCGCACTTGCCTATTCCGCACTTCATGCGAAGCTCAAGCGTTGTGTAGACCTGTGTTTTGTCAAAGCCGAGCTCCTGAAGCCCCGCCAAAGTGAATTTAATCATAATGGGCGGACCGCACAGAACGGCTATTTTGTCGGTTGAAAAGCCGAGCTCCTTAACAAAATTCGGAACAAAGCCCACATGACCGTCCCAGTCGGGCTGTTCACGGTCAATGGTAAGATGTACGTTTACATTGGCATCATTTGACCATTCTTCGACTATTTCACGGTAATCGACAAGATCCTGCTTGCTTCTTGAACCGTAAACAATATCGATTTTGCCGTATCTGTCACGGTAATGGCGGCAGTAGTTTATGACGGAGCGAAGGGGCGCGAGACCTATACCGCCGGCGACAAACAGCATGTCATGACCGACAAACTCGGTATCAACGGGGAACGGTCTGCCATAGGGGCCTCTTATCGTAATTTCAGTGCCGACTTCCATTGAATGAAGCCACTCGGTAACACAGCCGCATTTTTTTATGGAAAATTCCATAAACTCGGTGTTTGTGGGCGATGACGTAATAGAGAACATTGCCTCCCCCACACCGGGGATTGAGAGCATCGCACACTGACCGGGGCGGTGTTCGAAGGGCTTTTCGCCGTCACGTGTAACAACACGGAAGGTCTTTACATCGGGAGTGTCAATGCGAATATCGGTAACCACACCTATTTTGGGGATAAGCGGATCAAACTCGTTAATCATTTTCTTTGCCTCCCAGTGTTTTTATTACTTTTACTATGTTCATGCCGATCGGGCATTTTGAAACGCATCTGCCGCATCCGACACAGGAGAACAAGCCGTCGTTGTTTGTCGGGAAATATACAAGCTTATGCATAAAACGCTGACGAAAACGCTCTTTCTGAGTAAGTCGGGGCTGACCTGCGGACATCTTTGTAAAGTCGGAATACATACATGAGTCCCAGCAACGGAAACGCTTTACACCGTGGCCCGTATTAAAATCTTTTATATCATAGCACTGACAGGTAGGGCACACAAATGTGCAGGTGCCGCAGCCGAGGCAGGATTCCGAGAGCTTTGCCCACTCGGGTCTGTCGAAAAATTCGTCTGTTTTGCCGCTGCCGAACATTGACACATCAAGATTAGCCAATGGCAGACGGGACATCCTTTCTTTTATAAGCTTTTTGAAGTCATCAACCTCGGCACTGTCGGTGTTTTCGGTAAGAGCCGACACGGAATCGAGAAGTGATTTTCCTTTTTCGGTCAAAGCTTCAAAGAAGAAGGCGTTTTCGGTCTTATAGCACCTGATATCACCTGCGGGAGCTGACGGATCTATGCCGAAAGCCGTGCAAAAGCAGGTTTCATGAGGCTTGCCGCACGCCATTGAAATTATGACTGCGTGGTCTCTGCGGTTTTTATAGTAAGAGTCGGTGTTTTCGGAGAGAAATACCTTATCGAGAACATCAAAGCTTTTTACATCACAGGCACGCACACCGAATACCACAAAATTTTCGCATTCTTTTCGGGTGTCGATTATCTCTATCTTTTTGCCCTCAACCTTGAAATCCATAAGATTTTCGGTCTGAGGGAAGAAAAAGTCCTTTGCGCTTCTGTTTGTATTAAGAGCGTCCGAAAGTGTCTTGCCGTCGCTCCACTGTTCGAAATCCGCACCGTTTTTGTTGTCAACGGGTATATAAAGAGTATTGTTTTCGGCTATTGCGGCAAACAGCTCATTTATTTTATCGGAGGCAATTTTAATCATCTGTATCACCTCTTCTTACGGCATCGCCGGGTTCTATGTCATCTGTTGAATAATTTACAATCGGAGCACGTGAACCGACCTCGGCACCTGCCTGATAGTCACCGTAAAAAGCATCTATGTCTTTTATGAACTTGCGGTTTAGCAGGTGAAGCGGAATGTGCTGAGGGCATACTCTGGAGCATTCACCGCAGTCGGTACAGCGGCCGACAACATGGAATGCTCTTATTATATGGAACATTTTTTCTTCGAAGGAGCTTGCTGCCGCCTTGTTTTCGACACCGGAATCGGGGTTGTCGAATACGCATTTTTCGCAGGTGCAGGCGGGGCATACATCACGGCAGGCGTTGCAGCGGATGCATCTTGAAAGCTCGCCCTGCCAGAAGGCAAAACGCTCATCGGGTGTCATTTTTTCAAGACGCTCGACCTCGTCAAATCTGTCTGAGTCGATTACTTCGCCGTCTTTGCCGAGCAGCTCATCATAGGCAACGTGCTTTTTTGATTTGCAGTTAAGGCAGCGTTCGGACAGGACATCGGTTCTGTTAAAAGTCTTTGTGCCGTCATAAAGCGTCTCGACCTTTACGTTGTCGCCGTCGGTGTCAATCGAAAGAATGCCCTCGACAGATGCTTTTATTTTGTTTACGTCAATCATTCCGTCACAGGGAACACCGACCGCATATACCTTTTCACGGTTAAAACGGTGCTCGGTAAGAAGCTGATTGAAGCTGTATGTGTCACACGGCTTTAAGAACACAAGAACCTTGTTTTCGCTCTTTGCGGTCTCTTTTACAAGATATTTTGAAAAGTTTGCGCCGCACAGGTCAGACCACACAAAATCATTTTCGATTTCTTCGGCACTGCTGAAAAGAGCCGGAGTAATATCGTATGCGAATTCGCCCTTATGCCAGCCGAAAACACGGTCAACCGTGCCCGATGAAAGGAGTGACGAAGCCTTTGAAATAATATCTTCACGCTTTATTTCCTGCATCTTAAATCCTCCAATCTCTTGTTTTCGCCGAGTGCGGCAACCTTTTCGGCGAAGTCGTTCATTGTGGCGGCAAACTTCGCGCCTTCAGCCGCCGACACCCATTCAACACGGGTACGCTCTTTTTCTATGCCGAGATAGTCGAGCATTGAGAACAGCAGAGCCATTCTGCGGCGAGTGTAATAGTTGCCGGAGGTGTAGTGACAGTCCCCCGGATGACATCCGCAGATTATAACACCGTCCGCACCTCTCTGAAACGCACGGAGTATAAACATGGGGTTTACTCTGCATGAGCACGGAACACGTATTATTTTTATTTCGGCGGGATAGGCAAGACGGTTATTGCCTGCCAAATCCGCACCCGCATATGAGCACCAGTTACAGCAAAAAGCAACTATAAGCGGTTTATATTCGTTTACTTGCATATCGCGTCAACCTCCGCCATAATCTGTTTATTCATAAAGCCCTTAAGGTCCATTGCACCCGACATACAGGCGACTGTGCAAGCGCCGCAGCCCTGACATACGGCTTCGTTTACCGTTGCGACACGGCGAAGCTTTGTTGTGCGGTCGGGCATACGGAATTCGACTTCACTGTATGTAATTGCGCCGTAGGGACATACCTTTTCGCAGGTTGAGCAGCCGTTGCACATCATCTGATCTGAGTGTGCCACACACGGATTGCCCAAAAGTCTGTCTTTGCACAGAAGTCCTATTACCTTCGATGCCGCCGCACCCGCCTGGGATACCGTTTCGGGGATATCCTTGGGGCCCTGGCAAGTACCGGAGAGGAACACACCCGCTGTGGGGCTTTCTACGGGGCGAAGCTTCGGGTGCGCCTCGGTGAAGAAATCGTTTGTATCCATGGAGGCCGTGAGCATTGTGGCAAGCGGACGGGCTGATTTGTCGGGCTCGATTGCCGCCGCAAGAACGACCATATCGGCATCTATTTCAAGAAGTCTGTTGTCGATAAGGTCACTGCCGCGAACCTTCAGTTTTTTGCCTTCGGGCGACACCTTGCCGACCATGCCTTTTATGTAATGCACACCGTATTCTTCAACCGCACGACGATAAAATTCATCAAAGTTCTTGCCGGGAGTTCTTACATCTATATAGAATACGTAAACTTCGGTATCGGGATATTTGTCACGGATGAGCATTGCGTGCTTTGCCGTGTACATACAGCAGATTTTGGAGCAGTACTCCTTGCCCTTTGCGGCGCATGAGTCACAGCGTGAACCGACACACTGAACAAAAACGATGGTGTGCGGATGCTCGCCGTCTGACGGACGCAGAAGTGTGCCGCCTGTGGGGCCTGCCGCATTCATAAGGCGTTCAAGCTCAAGGCTTGTTATGACATCCTTTGACTGTGAATAGGCGTACTCGTCAAACGGCTCCATTGAAATGGGATTAAAGCCGGTTGCGACGACAATTGCGCCGTATTTTTCTTTTATGTATTCATCCTTGGCATTGTAATCAATAGCACCTGCCGCACAGACCTTTTCGCAAAGTCCGCATTTGCCCGTTTTGAGCTTTGTGCAGTAATTGGGATCGATTGTGGCGACCTTCGGCACTGCCTGTGCAAACGGAATATATATGGCGTGGCGGTTATCCATGCCGAGATTAAATTCATTGGGGACTTTTTTCTGCGGGCATTTTTCGGTGCAGAGACCGCAGCCGGTGCAGACATCCTCTTTTACGAAACGGGCGTGACGCTTGATTGTAACATCGAAGTTGCCGACAAATCCGCCGACCTCGGTTACTTCGGAATATGAGAAAATTCTGATTTTGTCATTCTGGGCGACATCAACCATTTTGGGTGTAAGAATACATGCCGCACAGTCAAGCGTGGGGAAGGTCTTGTCAAGCTGAGCCATTTTGCCGCCGATTGTGGGCTTTTTCTCGACTATGTCAACCGGGAAGCCGGCATCCGCTATATCGAGCGCTGTCTGAATACCGGCAATACCGCCGCCGATAACAAGCGCACGCTTTGTAACGGGACTCTCACCCGGGGTAAGCGGTGCGTTGAGATTGACTTTTGCTATTGCGGCTTTGGCGAGTATAATCGCCTTTGCCGTGCCTGTGGGCATATCCTTATGCACCCATGAGCATTGTTCACGAATATTTGCGATTTCGACCATGTAGGAGTTTATACCTGCCGCCGCCGCTGTTTTTCTGAAGGTCTGCTCATGCATACGGGGAGAACAGGAACATACGACTATGCCTGTAAGATTATTTTCTTTTACGGCATTTTTTATAAGATCCTGCCCTGCCTGAGAACACATATAGGGATATTCCGCGGAGAAAACGACTCCGGGCTCGCTTTTTACAGCCGCCGCAACAGCCTTTACATCAACCGTTCCGGCAATGTTTGTGCCGCAGTGGCACACAAAAACACCTATTCTTTGCATGGGTCATCTTCTCCTTTCTTACTTTGAATATTTACGCATTGCGCTGACAAGAGCCTGCTGTGGCATATCGTCGTCAAGCATTGCGGGAATGTCGTTTGCAGTCAGGTGATTGCCGCCTTTTTCTCTTATGGCGACAAGACGAACGGCTTCAATAAGCTTTGCCGGTTCAACGCTTCTGGGGCATCTGTCGACACACGCAAAGCACGAAAGGCATTTATAAATCGATTTGCTTTTGAGAAGCCTGTCAATTTCGCCCGTGTTTACCATATACACAAACTGGTGCGGATGATATTCCATCTCATCATATGCGGGGCATGTGCCCGTGCATTTGCCGCAGCGCATACATTTAAGCGGATTTACGCCGCTGATACGGAGAATCTGTTCCTTAAGACGCATATTTTTATCGGTCATCGGTATCCTCCTTTACGCCGAGAGCTTCGGCTAAAAGCTCCGTGAAATATATAACGGGAATTTCGTCCCCAGCGTTTTTAACAAGATTGTATTTGCAGAGAGGGCATGCGGTAACGGCACATTCGGCACCGCCGGCAACTGCGCTCTTTGCGACCGCAAGGCTCTTTTTCTTTGAGTACTCGGGGTCTTCAAGAGCAACATAGCCTCCGCAGCACTCGTTTCGAAGCGGATATATAACGGGTTCGGCACCGAGGGCTCTTATAAAGTCCTCCATGACCCTGGGATTTTCGACATCGTCAAACGCCATGACCTTGCCGGGACGAAGCAGAAGACAGCCGTAGTAAGCGGCGATTTTTCTGCCGGTCAGGGGATTGACAACCTTTTCTTTGATTTTATCGAAGCCGACGACATCCCTTAACAGCTCAAAATAGTGCATGACCTTTGTTTCGCCGTTATACGGAGCGTGGCTCTCTTTGTCCTGCGAAAGATAGAGATTTACTTTGTTGGCAAAATCGGGATCCGCTGCCATTTCGTTGTTTGTCTGCTTTATAACATTGTGACAAGCGGAACAGACCGTAACAAGAATATTGTTCTCTTCCTTTGCGGCTCTTAATGCGCGAACGGACGAAAGCTTTGACGCTATCTCGTCTTTTGCGGTAACAAACACACCGCCGCAGCACTGCCAGTCTTTTATCTCGACAAGCTCAATGCCGAGAATTTCGGCACACCTGCGGGCATAAAAATCAAGCTGTTTTGCTTTTGTACGGAGTGTGCATCCGGGAAAATAACTGACCTTCATTTTCTGCCTCCAACTGTCAGACCATCTGTTCGGGGTGGAATACTTCATCGAATTTTTCCGCTGTAAGGAAGCCGAGCTCTACACAGGCCTCTTTAAGGGAAATGTTGTCTTTATATGCTTTTTTAGCTGTTTTAGCGGCGTTCTCGTAGCCGATATAGGGGTTGAGAGCCGTTACGAGCATAAGCGAATTATAGAGATTGTGGTTCATTTTTTCTTTGTTTGCCTTTATGCCGACAGCGCATTTATCAGTAAATGAAACAATCGCCTCAGCCAAAAGACGCGCGGACTGAAGGAAATTATATGCGGCAACGGGCATAAACACGTTAAGCTCAAAATTGCCCTGAGACGCCGCCATGCCGACCGCAACATCATTGCCCATAACCTGTACGGCTACCATTGTGACAGCCTCGCACTGTGTGGGATTTACCTTGCCCGGCATAATAGATGAACCGGGTTCGTTTTCGGGAATGAATATTTCGCCGAGACCGTCACGGGGACCTGACGCAAGCCAGCGTACATCGTTTGCTATTTTCATCATGTCGCACGCTGTCGCCTTAATTGCACCGTGGGCGAAAACGATTTCATCCTTTGAAGTAAGAGCATGGAATTTGTTTGACGCAGTGGCAAAGGGCTTGCCGGTAAGCTCGGAAACTTTTTCGGCAACAAGTGTATCAAAGCCCTTGGGAGCGTTAAGTCCCGTGCCGACGGCAGTGCCGCCGAGAGCCAGCTCATAAAGAGGCTTTACGGCTGTTTTAAGAAGCTCGGCATCTCTTTCGAGGCTTGCACGCCAGCCTGAAATTTCCTGGCTGAACTTAATGGGTGTTGCGTCCTGCAAATGTGTTCTGCCGGATTTTACTATGCCCTCGTTTTCTTCTTCGAGTTTTTTGAAGGCGGCAATGAGCTTTTCGATTGCCGGAAGGAGCTTGTCTTCAATAGCGAAAACAGCCGAAATATGCATGGCTGTGGGGAATGTATCGTTTGACGACTGGCTCATATTTATATCGTCATTGGGATGGCAGAGCTTTTCGCCTGCAAGCTGATTTGCTCTGTTGGCAATGACTTCGTTTGCGTTCATGTTGGACTGTGTGCCGGAACCTGTCTGCCATACGACAAGCGGAAAATGGTCGTTAAGACTGCCCGAAATTACTTCGTCACAGGCTTTTGTTATGACATCAAGCTTTTTTGCCGTCATCTTTTCGGGACGAAGCTCGGCATTTGCGAGTGCCGCCGCCTTTTTAAGTATGCCGAAAGCGTGAGTTATCTCTCGGGGCATTGTTTCTATGCCGACACCTATTTCAAAATTCTCGTGGCTTCTCTGTGTCTGCGCCGCCCACAGACGGTCAGCGGGGACAAGCATTTCACCCATTGAATCATGTTCGGTACGATATTCCATATTATAGCCTCCCTGTTATATATCAAGGCTGTCGATAACAGCTTTAAGTGTATCCGCACTCTTGCGAAGAAGTGATTCTTCCTCGGGAGTCAGCGGAAGATTTACCTTGCCTCTGACACCGTTGTTGCCTGCGATATTGAGCGTGCTGAGACACACGTTTTCTATGCCGTATTCGCCGTGCATCATGGTTGACACGGTCATTGTGGTATCAATTCCGGTAAGAAGGCACTTGCAGATGTGACAAACGGAAATGGACACAGCATAGAATGTCGCACCCTTACGCTGAATAACTCTTGCGCCCGATTTGCGGACATACTGCTCAATCTCTTCAAAATCGAGGGAGGGCGTGTCAATTCCGGGGAGAGTGATTAACTTGTTGCACTCTTTAATCGGAACATTTGAAATATTGGCAACCGACCACGGAATAAATGAAGAGTCGCCGTGCTCACCGAAAACATAGGCATGAACGTTCGTCTGATTGATATGGTAATACTCGGCAAGACGCGAACGCAGACGGGATGTATCGAGAATTGTGCCCGAACCGATAATGTGAGTTTCCGGAATTCCGGACAATCTGCAGAATGTGTATGTCAGAATGTCAACGGGATTTGATACGATAATATATGTCGCAAGAGGAGCGTATTTTGTAATCTCGGGGATTATCTGCTTCATGATATTGACATTTGTCTGAGCAAGCTCAATGCGTGTCTGACCGGGCTTTCTGGGAATACCGGAAGTAATAATGACAATGTCGGAATTTACGGCGTCACGGTAGTCACCGGCATACACGGAGCACGCACCGCAGAAGGGTGTTCCCTGTCTTATGTCGAGGGCTTCACCGAGAGCCTTGTCGTTGTTAATATCAATCATGACAATTTCGGAGGCAAGCCCCATGACGGTGAGTGTGTACGCGATTGTCGAGCCGACACTTCCCGTGCCGATAATGGATATTTTGTTCATAAATGCACCATCCCTTTTTTATCGCTTATATAATTTTAATTCAATCGAAGCTATTTTAACATTATATAATATCTTTTTCAATCGCATTTTTATCATAGATTGATAATTTTTTCACGAATTTTTTATGCACTTTTTTACGGCGGATTTTCGAACGAAAAATCAATTGACAATTTTTTAACGATATGTATTAAAAGTGGACATCACTAAGCAAAGAGCAATGAGTAAGAAGCGGCAAAATTGCAAATCAACAATGTCGAAAGGGACATATTACATTTGATTTTACAGCTTCGCATATGGTGAATTTTTCAGGGTAACGCCAACCTTTGCCATACCTTCAAGCCGAGCCGCTCTGCAGTGCACCTGTCTGTCCGTCGGTTAGTTTTAGGAATAAGCCGACTTTTATACCGAACCGACAGGTGCCACTTTGAGCGGCTGCCTACGGCTTCACAGCCGTCAGTGCAATGCTTGCCGTCATACGCTTACGCTTCTGACGGCTGAAGTGGCAGTCGTCTCGCTATCCGACCCGACCGCACCGCTCGTCGACGGCAAAGCCGCCTCCTCGCGGCGCAAGCCTCCTCTTCACAAAAAATTAACTGATTTCAAAGAACTTCCTCAAATAAAAAAAGCCGGGACTTATCTCTAAACCCAACCGTAAATCTTTTTTTGTTTTTCGGTCTGCCGCCGAAATCGCCGAAAAATAAGCTACCCAAGGGCGGCAAGAACGGAAACAGAAACCGTTTTTCTCCCCCGAAGCTGT
>CAVFPQ010000051.1:0-14751 GCA_963624415.1 Acutalibacteraceae bacterium
CATAATGTAGAATGCATAATGTAGAATGCATAATGTAGAATGCATAATGCATAATATCGGAAGTCCAAAGGACTTGGATTTATAAGCTCCGCCTCTTGCGAAGCCACCGACCACCGACAACCGACCGCTGAGTACTTACTCCATTCGCTTATACATCGAAAAAAGGCAAAAAAACCGCCCTTACAGCAGAGTGCTGCGAGAGCGGTGTGTTTATTTATTTTGTGATTTTATCTCTTGTCGCGTCTGAAGTTGCCGTTGTGGTTGTCACGGCGTGCGGGACGGCGAGCCTGATCGGAAATATCATTTTCGGGTGTAAGTCCCTCAACTGCGATAAGGGCATTTCTTCTTGAGAGATTAAGTCTGCCCTGCTCATCTGTGGGAAGAACCTGAACGATTATTTCATCGCCGACGTTTACAACATCCTCAACCTTTTCGGTACGCTTTACATCAAGGTGGCTGATGTGTACAAGTCCCTCTTTGCCGGGAGCGATTTCAACAAACGCACCGAAGGACATAAGGCGTGTTACAACGCCCTTATAGATTGCGCCGACTTCGGGATCCTTTGCGATAGTCTCAACTATCGACAGAGCCTTCTTGGCGTTCTCGAGATCCGTTGAAGCGATAAATACGGTGCCGTCATCATCAATATCAATCTTGCAGTCGCACTCAGCGCAGATCTTCTGAATGACCTTGCCCTGCTTGCCGATAACATCGCCGATCTTCTCGGGATCAATCTTTGTGGAGATAAGCTTGGGAGCATACTTTGAAAGCTCATGGCGGGGTTCTGCGATGCAGGGAAGAATAACCTCATCGATTATCTTGCAGCGAGCCTTGTATGTCTTTTCGAATGCTTCCTTAACGATAGCGGGAGTAAGACCGTGAACCTTGGTATCCATCTGAATGGCTGTGATACCCTTCTTTGTGCCGCCGACCTTGAAGTCCATGTCGCCGAAGAAGTCCTCAAGTCCCTGAATATCAACCATTGTCATAAAGCGGTCGCCTTCGGTAACAAGACCGCAGGAAATACCGGCAACGGGAGCTTTAATCGGAACGCCTGCCGCCATAAGTGACAGTGTTGAACCGCAGATTGAAGCCTGTGAAGTCGAACCGTTGGAGGACAGAACCTCGGATACAAGTCTTATTGTGTAGGGGAACTCCTCAACCGAGGGAATAACGGGGAGAAGTGCACGCTCGGCAAGAGCGCCGTGGCCGATTTCTCTTCTGCCGGGGCCTCTTGAGGGCTTTGTTTCGCCTACGGAATATGCGGGGAAGTTATAGTGATGGATATATCTCTTTTTCTCTTCTTCATCGATGCCGTCAAGTGTCTGAGCATCGCCTACCGTGCCGAGAGTGGTAACGGTGAGAACCTGTGTCTGACCTCTGGTGAACATACCGGAGCCGTGAACACGTGAGAGAAGGTCAACCTGAGCATTGAGGGGACGCATTTCGTCTATGCCTCTGCCGTCAACACGCTTGCCTTCATCAAGAAGCCAGCGGCGAACGATATATTTCTGAAGCTTGTAAAGGCAGTCGTCAAGCTTTGCTGTCTCTTCGGGGAACTGCTCGTCAAACTTCTCGTGAACTGCGGCGTAAATGGGAAGAAGTCTCTCATCACGGACACGCTTGTCATCTGTATCAAGTGCGGCCTTTACGTCCTCAATTGCGAATTCCTTAACGGCTTCGTACATTTCGTGCGAGGGATCGTTTGACTGGAAGTCGATTTTGGGCTTGCCGATTTCCTTCTGAATTTCTTTGATGAAGTCAACAATTCTCTGGTTCTCTTTGTGGCCGTACATGATGCCTTCGAACATGGTGTCGTTGTCGATTTCGTTTGCGCCGGCTTCGATCATGGCGATAAGCTCATCTGTTGAAGCAACGGTAACAGCCATCTGGCTCTTTTCTCTCTCTTCGGCTGTGGGGTTGATGACATATTTGCCGTCAACAAGACCTACGGACACACCGGAGATGGGACCTGCCCACGGAATGGGAGAAATTGAAAGAGCAACGGAAACACCTATCATAGCGGTGATTTCGGGAAGGCAGTCGGGATCAACGGACATAACGGTCGCTACGATGCCGACATCGTTTCTCATGTCCTTCGGGAAAAGAGGACGAATGGGACGGTCGATAACACGAGCGGAGAGAACGGCCTTTTCGCTTGCCTTGCCCTCACGTCTCTGGAATGAACCGGGGATTTTGCCGACGGAGTAGAGCTTTTCCTCAAAGTCGATTGACATGGGGAAGAAATCTACGCCCTCACGGGGCTTGTCTGCCATTGTAGCAGTGCAAAGAACCTCTGTTTCGCCGTAGCGAATGAGGCAGCTGCCGCCCGCAAGCTGAGCCATTTTGCCTGTCTCGACGACGAGGGGACGGCCTGCGAGGGTTGTTTCGAATTTTCTGAATTCTTCAAACATACTTTTTGCTCCTTTTTGTGATATGGAGACACGGGTGGGCACTGTCAATGTACAATCCGAAAAGCAATGAGGGGCAGGGGAACTAAGGAAGTCCTGCGGACTTGATTTATATAGCTTCGCATACATTAAACTTGAATATAACGGATATTTTCCGCTTTTGCGGAGCTTTACAATCAAAACGCAAGGCGTTTTCCGAAATTATGCATTGTGCATTCTTAATTATGCATTGTTCTGCATCGCTTTTTGGATTGTACACATCAACGTGCGTCGTGTCATTTTGGGCTCGGCTTTACAGTAAAAACGGGCGACAGAATTTGCCGCCCGACACTGTTTTCGGTGCCTTTGCGAAACCGTCAAGCGGCTTCGAGCCGAGCTGCGGCAGCCGAAAAAAGCAAATAATTACTTACGGAGACCGAGCTTGGCAACAATAGCACGATATCTTTCGATGTCGTTCTTCTGAAGATAAGCAAGAAGGTTTCTTCTGTGACCGACCATTTTAAGAAGGCCGCGTCTTGAATGATGATCCTTTTTGTGAACCTTAAGATGCTCGTTGAGATCGTTGATTCTCTTGGTAAGTACGGCAATCTGTACTTCGGGTGAGCCTGTGTCGCCCTCGTGTGTGGCATATTCAGCCATAATTGCCTGTTTTTCTGCCTGTGTCATGGTAATTCACCTCTTAAATTATTATCCGAAGCCCCGGAAGGAGGTCAGGTGAACGCCGCGTAAAGCGGGCATAATCCGTCCTCCGAGAACTGGGACAATGGCGATTATAGCACAAAGAGAAGCGATTGTAAAGAACTTTTTTTGCTCTCCCCCCCGAAGCCGTATAAACCAAATCCGCAGGATTACCGACCACTGACCACTGACTGCTGACCACTCATTCGTTCTTGTGTCAATTTACACAAAACATTCCCCATTCCTCCGCTCAAAATTTATTTTGTAAGAGTAAAAATATTATTTACATTTTATGCATTGGGTGATAAAATGACATTTGGTGTGATTAAACGCCGAAAAGCACTCGGCGTTTTCTTAAACTCAGTATTTAATTTTAGGAGGATATACTATGGCAAGACAGAAAAAGACCATGGACGGAAACCAGGCAGCAGCTCACGTTTCCTATGCTTTCACGGAAGTTGCCGGCATTTACCCGATTACTCCCTCAAGCCCCATGGCAGACTATGTTGACCAGTGGTCCGCTAACGGTCTCAAGAACATTTTCGGCACAAAGGTAAAGGTTGCCGAAATGCAGTCCGAAGCAGGTGCCGCAGGTACTGTTCACGGCTCTCTTGCGGCAGGTGCTCTCACCACAACCTACACCGCATCTCAGGGTCTTCTTCTTATGATCCCCAACATGTACAAAATCGCCGGTGAGCTTCTTCCCGCGGTTTTCCACGTATCCGCACGTTGTGTGGCATCTCACGCTCTTAACATTTTCGGTGATCATTCCGACGTATACGCATGCCGTCAGACAGGCTTTGCTATGCTCGCAGAAACCAACCCCCAGGAAGTTATGGATCTCGGTGCTGTTGCACACCTTGCGGCAATCAAGGGCAGAGTTCCGTTCATCAACTTCTTCGACGGTTTCCGTACATCTCACGAGCTTCAGAAGATTGAAGTATGGGATTATGACGATCTCAAAGAAATGTGCGACATGGACGCAGTAAATGCGTTCCGTAAGCGTGCTCTTAACCCCGAGCGTCCCGTAATGCGCGGTTCTCACGAAAACGGCGACATTTTCTTCCAGCACAGAGAAGCATGCAACAGCTATTATGAAGCAATTCCCGGTATTGTTGAAGAATACATGGGCAAGGTTAACGCCAAGCTCGGCACAAACTACAAGCTCTTTAACTACTACGGCGCACCCGATGCCGAAAGAGTTATCATAGCCATGGGTTCAATCTGCGACGTAGCCGAAGAAGTTATCGACTATCTCACCGCTAAGGGCGAGAAGGTCGGTCTTGTCAAGGTTCGTCTTTACAGACCCTTCTCAGCTGAAAAGCTCATCGAAGCTATCCCCGAGACAGCAAAGAAAATTGCCGTTCTCGACCGCACAAAAGAGCCCGGTTCTCTCGGTGAACCTCTTTACCTCGATGTTGTTACCGCTCTTGCTTCACACGGCAAGACAGCAACCGTTATCGGCGGCAGATACGGCCTCGGTTCAAAGGACACACCTCCCGCAAGCGTATTCGCAGTATATGAAGAGCTTGCAAAGGATGCTCCCAAGGCTCAGTTCACACTCGGCATCAACGATGACGTTACTCACCTTTCACTCGAAGAGAAGCCCGCTCCCAACACAGCGGCTGAAGGCACAATCGAGTGCAAGTTCTGGGGTCTCGGCGGCGACGGCACAGTCGGTGCAAACAAGAACTCCATCAAAATCATCGGCGACCACACCGACAAGTTCGTACAGGCTTATTTCCAGTATGACTCCAAGAAGACGGGCGGTATAACAATCTCCCACCTTCGTTTCGGCGACAAGCCCATAAAATCCCCCTATTACATCAACAAGGCCGACTTCGTTGCCTGCCACAACCCCTCATATGTTGAGAAGGGCTACAAGATGGTTAACGATGTAAAGCCCGGCGGCGTATTCCTCATCAACTGCCAGTGGGACGAGAAAGAGCTCAGCGAAAAGCTCAATGCGGAAGCAAAGAGATACATCGCAAAGAACAACATTCAGCTCTACACCGTTAACGCCATTGACCTCGCCGCAAAGATAGGCCTCGGCAAGCGTACAAACACCGTTCTTCAGTCCGCTTTCTTCTCACTTTCAAAGGTTCTTCCCGAAGAGGAAGCAATCGGCTACATGAAAGAGAAGGCCCAGAAGTTCATGAAGAAGGGCAAAGAGATAGTCGAAATGAACGAAAAGGCTATCGACGCAGGTGCAACCGCTTATGTCAAGATTAACGTACCCGCAGAGTGGGCAGACGCACAGGATGCTTGTGCAGCTCCCGCAAGCGAAGGTCCCGCAAAGCTTACAAAGATGGTTGACTCCATCATGAAGCCCGTAGGACGCATGGACGGCGATTCACTTCCCGTTTCCGCTTTCGTTGATCACGCTGACGGCACATTCGAGCAGGGCGCTTCCGCTTACGAAAAGAGAGGCGTTGCCGTTATGGTTCCCGAATGGAACGCCGAGAGCTGTGCAAAGTGCAACAAGTGCGCATTTGTATGTCCTCACGCAACAATTCGTCCCTTCGCTCTTGACGAGAACGAAGCTGCGGCAGCTCCCGCAGTTCTCAAGAAGGCTCCGAAGCCCGTTGTCAAGACAAATTATATATATACTCTTGCGGTATCCCCGATGGACTGCATGGGCTGCGGCGTCTGCGTTGGCGTCTGCCCCACAAACTCCCTCAAGATGGTATCGCGTGAAAGCCAGGATGAGCAGCAGGCCGCATTCGATTACTGCGTAGCTAATGTAACCGAAAAGCCCGAAGTTGCTTCCGCCGCAACTGCCGTTTCAAGCCAGTACAAGAAACCCCTTCTTGAGTTCTCGGGTTCATGCGCAGGCTGTGCGGAAACATCCTATGCACGTCTTATTACTCAGCTGTTCGGCGACAGAATGTACATTTCAAACGCTACCGGTTGTTCTTCAATCTGGGGCGGCCCCGCAGCTACATCACCCTACACCACCGACAAGAACGGCCACGGTCCCGCATGGGCTAACTCCCTGTTTGAGGACAACGCAGAGCACGGCTTCGGCATGATGCTCGGTCAGGGCGCTATCAGAAACGCTCTTATCGAGAAGGTTCAGAAGATCGCGAACGCTGAGTGCGCTCCCGAAGAAGCAAAGGCCGCCGCAAAGGCTTACCTTGACACCGTTAACGACGGCGAAAAGAACACAGCTGCGACAGAGGCTCTTGTTAAGGCTCTTGAAGGTGTTGACTGCGACACAGCAAAAGAAGTTCTTGCCGAGAAAGAATATCTTTCAAAGAAGAGCGTATGGATCTTCGGCGGCGACGGCTGGGCATACGACATCGGCTTCGGCGGTGTTGACCACGTTCTCGCTTCCGGTGAGGATGTAAACATCATGGTATTCGATACCGAAGTTTACTCCAACACCGGCGGACAGGCTTCCAAGGCTTCTCAGATCGGTCAGGTTGCACAGTTCGCTGCAGCAGGTAAGGCAATCGCAAAGAAGAGCCTTGCCGAGATCGCTATGAGCTACGGTTATGTCTATGTTGCACAGATCGCCATGGGCGCTGACAACAACCAGACTCTTAAGGCTCTTAAAGAGGCTGAGGCATATCACGGTCCGTCACTCGTTATCGGCTATGCTCCTTGCGAGATGCACTCCATCAAGGGCGGCATGATTAACTGCCAGGCAGAAATGAAGAAGGCTGTTGAATGCGGCTACTGGAATCTGTTCCGCTTCAATCCCGCTCTCAAGGCTGAAGGCAAGAATCCCTTCACACTTGACTCCAAGCCCGGCAATAAAGAGAACTATCGTCCGTTCCTTCTTAACGAGGCACGTTACTCCGCACTTACACGCTCCTTCCCCGAGAGAGCAGAATCGCTCTTTGCAGAGGCAGAAGACAAGAGTGTTGAGAGATATGAGCACCTGCTCAGACTCAAGGATCTCTATGCTCCCAAGGCTGACTGATAAATCCTTTATCATCGCATAAATAAAATAAAACGGCGGCACGCTTAAGACCAAAAATCTTAGCGTGCCGCTTTTAGTTTAACTGTATTAAAATCATAAAATCGTGCGGATAATCGGTAATTGAAGGGACGGGACGGTAATTCGAGAAAAACCCGGTGTGTCTCGGATTATAAAGCTTCTGAGGAAAGCCACGCACTGACAACGAAGTATTGGTTTCTCGCCGAAAAATCTCCCATTTCTTTGCCCGAAAGCCTCGCAAGGCGACTTCCCTTGCCGCATTTTCGGGCTTCGATATGAAAAATTTTTCTTGGCTACGAAACTGCTTTGCATTTCAAAACAAAAATTCAATAAAAGTGTATAGAATGTTTTTATTTTAAGCAATCGTTTTATTATACATTTGATTGATGATTTGTCTTTGTTTTGAAACAATGCTTCCTTATCAGTGCGTGGCTAAGCAATAGCTTATTTTATTTTTTCTTAATCAACAAAACCGTTCAGACATAAAATAATTTAATCAAAAACTCCGGCTGCTATTATTTTTTCAATTCCGTCTATCGCAGTTTCATAATGAACAGATTTGAACAGAAGTTTTTCCGTTCTTGTCTCGTAATCGTGCTTATATGCTTTTGTTTCGATAATGCTTTTAAGAACATCATTCACTGAAACTTCGGGTTGTGCCGACAGACACACTTTATGCTCGGAACGAACTTCTCGAACACGGGAAACAAGCTCCTTAAAATCATCATTCAACTCAATTACACCCGTAAGCTTATATATATCGTAAATATGCCTTGAATGTTCTTCAAGTCTTCCGCTCATATAGTAATCACACAGTGCAAATATTTTGTCGACAAGAGTTCTTTGTATCGATTGCACCTGTAATGAAAACGGGTTGAGATTATATTTTTCATTCAATTCATCATATCCGTTCTTATCAAAAAAATCGGAGATAAGGCTCGACACGATTTTGTGTTCTACCGGAAATATTTTGATAAACATTGCTGTTTCAACAGCGAGATGCTGCTTCAGATATCCGGCGCCGAAACTTGAAGGGAATGCAATTTCATATCTGTTAAAATCACGGCGGCTTCTTATATCATCTGGATTTAAGAGTTCAAGCCGAAGCTCGTCTGTTATTGACACAATACTGCTTTTAATTCTTTTTCTGACACCTTCCGACGGATGTCCGTCAGAATAAACTCCGAGGTCGATATCTTCGGAAAATCTGTCAATTAATCCATAGCATTTTGACAATGACGTACCACCTCTAAATACGATGTTATTTTCTTTTTCGAAAATCTTATTAAGAAACAGTGTAACATAATAATCTTTTTCGACAATTGCGGGGTCATAACCAAAATATTCCGCAGTTCTCAAAACTGCCTGTTCGAAAAGCGCCGTTTCATTGTGCAACACTGTAAATCACCTCGCTTTCAATCAATGTTCGCATTGCATTATCGGGAAAAACCGGTGCGTATTTTGTAATGTCAGAACGGGTTATTCCGTATTTTCTTATATATTCAATCAGAATGTTCTTCTTCTCATCGTCACATTCCGACGGAGACAGAAAATTCATTATTTCAAGAAAACACAACACAGCTGCATTTTTTTTATCTATCGGCACTCTCGCTTTTCTTGCAATAACACGCTGTCCGCCTACATTCAGTTCTCTCACTCTTGCGGATGCATTATTTGTATAGAGTTCTATCGCAGCGGAATTCTGATCTGTAAGATTAAGTCGATTAAGCACGGTGTAACCGGAATAATATCCCATAACACCGGATTCGTTTGTTATATACTTCCTTTCAATAACCTTGCGAGGATTTAATATACTTCTGCCTAAAGGTGTTTCGGACGGAATATAGTATATCCCCTTTTCAAATCTTTCCAATTTATTCTCTTTGCACAAACGATTAAGCTCTTTATAGATCCACACCCGAGAATAACCCTCAAACTCTATTTCCTCTGATAATATCGGATTGTCTTTGCCGTATTGCTCCGTCAAGCTCTGCAAAAGCGTCATATTGACACCTCCCCCTACATGAATTATACTATCTTTTACACTTATTGTCAAATATATTATATTTTATTTAACAAAAAAACTCGGCAACCGTAAATTACAGCCGCCGAGATGAATTATTAAATCGTTTTTTACAGCATATACATCGAGACACCGGCAACAGTGGATATTATTGCGACAATTACACTGAAAACGACCGACAGTATTATACTTGTAAGAGCGCCCTTAATTGCCGATTTCGCACGCCCCGGTTTTGTATCCTTCTCAATTATCCATAAAATCAATCCGACAATAGGGATAAAGAAACCGAGAAGAGCATATCCCGTGTTTGGTGTGTTATCCACAGCAGGCTGATTATACCCGCCGTTACCGTATCCGTTATTATACCCATTGTTCGGTGCATATGGGTTATTATACACCTGACCGTTGTTCTGCGGCGGCTGATTATTCTGCGGATATTGCTGTTCATTCACCGGCTGTCCAACTGATTGATTCATCGGACGACCGTTTGTCTGATAACTGACGGACGCTCCGCAAGCAGGACAGACAGCAATATAATCATCAATCCGAGTTCCGCAATTCTGACAATACTTCATATAATGACCTCCTAAAAAATACACAAATTACCGAAATTCGTGTTCAATTTTATGATAGCATACACAGCAAAGCCTGTCAACCATCATTTATCTTTACCAGCACAGCGCCGTGTGGAGGGACAACTGCGGTGAAAGCGTTTTTGAATGTGCCTTCCGTGCGTTTATCCCAGATATTATATATTTCATACCTGCTGTCGGGCATAAGAATATCAGACAGCGGCAGTGTAATTTTCGCCTGAGTGTCCTTTGTGTTGAACAGTGCGGCGTATTTGCACTTTTTGCCGACTGCAGTCCATATGATACTCCCCTGCCCTTTTTCGTTGAGGTTGCGAGAAAACTCATGACCGTTTTTGCGTTCACGGTGCATTTTAAGATACTCCTCATTTGTCAGAAGCGACAGAGTTTTGTCATCGGTTTCGGGCAGATTGCCGCCGAACATAAGAGGCGAGCCGAAAATTCCCCAAAGAGTCATAACAGTCGTCTGTTCATTATTTGTCAGCTGTGAGTGTCTGTTCTGCGGACCGTGATAAGGCCCGTTTTTGCTGATTACGCCAAACGGCAGCATATCACAGTCGGGATACGCCCCGGGACGCACATAGTCCTGCCATGCTTTGCAGCGGTCGAACATCTCCCGGACATTATCCCATATATCCCAGAAGTCACCGGTCATACGCCACATATTGGCATTGGCGGCAAGGTGTTCGGCATTCTTTACATCCGCAGGACCGGGAGAGAGGGACAGCACCATTTCTCTGCCGCAGTTGTCTATGGCGTGACGGATTTTCTCTATCTCGTGCTTTGCGCTGTACGGATTATCCCACTTGCGGAACTCGGTGACGGCTATATCATCGCATTTGACAAAATCGACACCCCATGAGGCATACAGTTCGAAAATACTGTTATAGTAATCCTGCGCGCCCTCACAGTCCTTTGTGCCGTACATATCGGTATTCCAGCTGCAGATCGAGAAACCGGATGCAACCTGCCGTGCCGTATATCTGCTGTTTTTTATTTGCACATCGGCATGAACCGCCTGTCTCGGAATACCCCTCATTATATGAATACCGAATTTAAGCCCTAAAGAATGAACAAAATCCGCTATCGGCTTAAAACCCTTGCCGCCTGCGGATGACGGAAAACGATTCTCGGCGGGAATAAGCCTGCCGTACTCATCCATGGAGAGCGGGGTAAAATTGTTGTAATTATTGTCCTTTGCGTTCGGCTCATACCACTGTATATCGCAGACTATATACTGCCAGCCGTATTTTTTAAGATTAGCCGCCATAAACCCGGCGTTCTGCTTCAGCTGTTCTTCGTTAACAGCCGCACCGAAACAGTCCCAGCTGTTCCAGCCCATCGGGGGAGTTAATGCCAATCTGTGATGATTTTTCATAAGATTACCTCGTGATTATCAAAAAAAGGATTTTCGTTTAACCAAGCATATTCTATCATACTTTTTCCGTTTAGGCTACGGTTAATTTTCTGTATATGTACAGTTCACATTGCCGCCACAGCTCATTTGCTTTTTTGTTGTGTATCATAAATATTTAATCCTCTGTTATTACGACATTTCGCCGACAAGGTTTGACAACGCGCCTTTGTTGACGGCAAAAAGAAGATTTACTATTTCTTTTTCGCTTGCGGCATAATCGGAACGCATCCACTGAATTATGACACCGGTGCTGCCGGGGAAGGAGAGACCGACTGTAAAGGCAGGGGAATATACTGTAAAATAAGCAAAAAGCAGCATTGTAAATTAACAATTAATAATTTCGGAAGGCACTGTGTGTCTTGGATTAACAGCTTCGCGAATTGTAGGCTTTTATCGAACCGCAAAACAGCGAAAAAATATGAGTTAAGGGGACATTTTTTGAAAAAAGTGCAAAATATGTCCCCTTAACTCAACTTTTAAATAGCCGGAAATTAAAAAGCCGCAAAAAACATATAGGGCGGGATTTTTATTATTCCGTCCGAAACCGAAAAGTTTTTCGGATGAATAATAAAAGAATCACTTATTCTCTGCCGGTAAATTCCGCTGAACTCTTCAAGCGACACAGCGGAATAATTTTTTGAGGATTTAACCTCTATCGGCACAATCTTAAAATTCAATTTGCTGTCATTTGACAACATGAAATCTATTTCAATATCATTTCTGTGTTTCTCCGCACTGTATCTTGTATAAAAATAAAGCTTCTTGCCCTTAGCGGTTATCATCTGTGCAATGGCGTTTTCATAAATCATTCCCTGATTTACCGAAAGCTTCCCGTCCATTATCTGCTTGTACAGATTATTTTCCGCAAGCTCGTTCTCACTGAACGCAAGGCTAACAAGAAGTCCCGTGTCCCCAAGATAACATTTAACCGCCGATTCGTTTTTGTTTAATGCAAACCCGACATTCGGATCATTACATCGATAACAAAGATTGCATATCATTGAATCGTCAAGCCAGAAAAGCGGCTCGTCATATTTATCAAATGTTGCGGCTGAATCTATATTATTCAGAACAATTTTCTTTTCATGTGTAGACAGATAAGCAGGAATATTTTCGAAAATCGCAGATACTTTTGAATTATATCTTCTTGCCGATTTTTTTATATCATCACGGTATAGTCCTAAAATATCTCTTTTTTCAACATCAGCGGCGGCAAAATCACGGCCTCCGTTTTTATATGCCATAACAGCCTGAGGCATTCCTCCTACAAGAATATACTCCTTAAAAAGCCGAAGAGCCTTATTGTGCATGGTTTTTTCCAGAGGTTCCCGTTTTTTATAACATTCCGAAATATAATCCAGCAAAAGCTCTTCATCAAGAAAAGTCGCAAACTCTTCAAAATCAAGCGGATACATTCTTATTTTACGTTCTTCCGAAGGAATGGTAATATTCTCAACATTTTCTTTAATAGAAATAAGTGATCCTGTTTCAAGATAATCATACCTGCCATCGGCAACAAGATATTTTACAGCTTCTCTTGCTTTCGGAAATCTTTGAATTTCATCGAATATGATAAGGCTTTCTCGTTTATAAAGCCTCGTATTATACTCAAGAGAGAGCGACTGAAAAAATATATCCAAATTTGTAAGATCATCAAAAAGATTCTTAACCTTTTTGGATGCCATATTGAAATCTATAAGGATATATGACTTATATTCATTTCTTCCGAACTCTTCGGCAATGGTAGATTTGCCGATTCGTCTCGCGCCTTCTATCATAAGAGCTTTTGTGCCTTTGGCGGACTCTTTCCATTTATAAAGCTCGGAATATATTTTTCGCTTAATTTCCACTAAGACACCGCCTTTCGCAATGCATTGTCTCCATTATAACAGAAAAATCAACAGTGCGCAAGATACGAAATGCAAAAATCACCGACAGTGCGCAAAGTACGGAAGGATTTTACTGTGTTTACTTGACTTTTTGAAAATAAAATCAGAAAAAAACAGCCGCCGAGATATTTCCCGACGGTTGTTTGGCGCGCTGAAAGGGACTCGAACCCCCGACCTACTGGTTCGTAGCCAGTCACTCTATCCAGCTGAGCTATCAGCGCATTCGCATATTGCTTATATATATTAGCACCGAAGATACAAAAAGTCAACAGTTTTTTTGGCAATCTCAAATTTTTTCGACTTTTTTCGGGAATTTTTCAAAATAAGTTCCGGTGAGAGATTTATAAGTAAAAAAAGCGGAAAGCCGTTAAAAGCTCTCCGCAAAATGTTCTTACCTTTAATATATATGTAAACCGTCAAATGACGGGATTAATCAGTTAAGAATATAAACCTTAACTCCGCGCCAGCCCCATTTTACGCAGTCGTCATACGAATGCATATAGAGGTCAACCGTTGCGCCGCCTTCCCAGCTTGCGAATCCGCCTGTATCCTCGGCTCTGCAATAGCCGTAAACTATGCTGCCGTCTGCGGAGGTTATCCACATTTCGGTGCCGTAGGGGATTTCTCTGGGGTCAACAGCGACACTGCCCTGACGAACTCTTGTGCCTGTGGCAGTCGTAGTGCCCGAGTAATAAGCCGTACCCTTGCCGGTGATGCAGTAAGCGTAATCGGTGGGAACGCCGTTTTCGTCAAGTGTGAGCCAATCGGGAGCGGTCATCTCACTCATCGGGATGCCGTCATAATTGAGTCTTACATAGCTTGAAGAGCCTGAGGAAACCGTTGCCGCCGCTTTCTTTGCCGCAGCTGCAGCCTTTTTCTTTTCCTCCTCTTCCTTCTGTCTTTTTGTTTCGTCAAGTCTTGCCTGAGCTTCCTCGGTGCTGACCTTTGTGGTGCACTTTGAAAAATCAATGCCGCTTTCCTTTTCGCCCTCGAAATAAGCTTCTATAACCTTTGTGGTTTCTTCAAGCTCCGGAATCTGAAGGGTGAGAAAAGAATTGTCTGAATATGATGTCTTTGTCTCGGAAATCTGTGCTGTGTACGCCACCATCGGCTCTTTAATTGTGACCGTCTTTGCTTCCGCTACCGTAACCGGAACACTTCCGAGAACAGCGGCAAGAGAAAGACCTGCGGCACAAGCGAGAGCACTCGCCTTAAACGCGTGGCGTCCTTCGTAACCTGTCTGAGGGATTATAACAAAATCGTTTTCAACTCGTTTTGCGTTTCGCCTCTTTGAAGATCTACTCATAATAATTTACTCCTTGTCCGTTTGGCAAGAGCCGAAGTGCGAGAAAACAACGGCTTTTACCTTTCAGTACCGAACAAAATCACTCTGTTTTGTATTATTTTATAAGATTTGAGCGGTTTTGTATGTTCAGCACGTCTGTTAGGCTAAGAACAGGTGTCATTATATTCATCTCATCAAGGTTTGTCAAATCAAAAACAAAAATTCTTTTGTACAATTTGCACATACGATTTTTTGGATTTTTACTAAATTGACGATAAAACGGGTTGTTTTTATTTCTATATTCGCATTATTTTTCTTAATTTTTGTTTAATTTCTATAAACTTTACAACTCAGAACCATTTGGTTACAATTTGTAATTTTTTAAGGTCCGTTTTAGGCTCGATTTTGGATATTTTTTGAGCAATTTTCACATATGATTTGATGTTTTGGCAAGTGCTGCAAAGGAAATTACTTTCGTCATTTTGACAATGGGGTTGGGTGGGGTGGGGACG
>CAVFPQ010000052.1:0-14738 GCA_963624415.1 Acutalibacteraceae bacterium
AATGTCGCAGACAAAAATCATCCGGTGAATGATTTTCGGCGTAGCGACTAATGAGGACCGGCGGCAGCGGTCCGTAAAACCAAAGCAAAGAAGTCCTGCGGACTTGATTTGTAAGCTGACGCATAACAATCAGCAATGTCGGAAGGCACGGTGTGTCTTGGATTATATAGCTTCTGACTTTCAGATTGACATATAAAATAAAACTAATATTTTGCGAATCTTCCCCCGGTCCCCGGCCCCTTTGGTTTGCTCACTTCTCAAATTTATACCCCTGTCCCCACACAACCTTAATATATCTCGGCTGATTGGGTGTTATCTCAATTTTTTCTCTCAGGTGTCTTATATGCACGGCGACGGTTGAGTCGGAGCCTATCGGATTTTCGTTCCACACGGCTTTATATATTTCCGCAGGGGAATATACCTTTCCCGGGGAGGATGCAAGGAGCTTCAGAATGTCAAATTCCGTCGGTGTAAGATTAGCGTTTTCTCCGTCAACACGAACTTCCTTTGCCCTGTTGTCAATTTCAATTCCGTCGACTGTGATAACATCGCCGTCACGGTTATTCTGTTCGGAATTTACCGCACCGAAAAGGGTATATCTTCTCAGCTGTGATTTTACACGCGCCAGAAGCTCCACCGGGTTAAACGGCTTTGTTATATAGTCGTCCGCACCTAAATTGAGTCCGATTATTATATCTGTATCTTCACTCTTTGCGGTAGTGAAGATTACGGGCATATTGTATTTTTCTCTCAGTTTTGTTACGGCTGTCAGTCCGTCTGTCTCGGGCATCATTATGTCCATAAGAACAAGATGCACTTCGTTGTTATCAAGAATTTCAAGTGCCTCTCTGCCGTTATAGGCTGTCAGAACATTGTAGCCGTCTGATGTCAGATATATTTTCAGTGCCGAGACGATATCTTTTTCATCGTCCACAACAAGAACAGTGTACATAAATTTCCTCCGTTTTGTTTTGTCGGGTGTTATTGTACCGAATTAAAGTTTAAGAAACAATTGCCTAAACGTTTAAGTTTTTATTAAGTATATCAGAGTGATTTAATTGTGTTGCCGTTGACAGAGACATATTTTACGTTTATGTCGCCGTCAAACAGAATTATGTCTTCATCGTAGCCGGGCTTTATAAGTCCCTTTGTATCACCGAATCCGATGACCGACAGGGGAGTGTGTGAGCCCATAAGAACGGCATCGACAAGCGGCACGCCGACAGTCTTTACAAGATTTTTTACAATTACGCTTATTGTGGCGACACTTCCCGCAAGACAGGAGCGGTCCGCAAGCTTCATTACACTGTCCTCATACAGAACATCAAGACCGTTCTCCTGTGTGATAATTGTGCCTTCCTCCATGTCCGTTGCGGCATATTCAAGACCGTCGCTTATGGCGTATGCTTTGTTTTTGCCCTTTACGGCATACAGAAGCTTTAACGCTCCCGCCGGCAGATGACGCAAATCGCCTATGAACTGTGCCGTGCAGTCGTTGTTTGCGAGTGCCGCTTCAACCACACCGACCTTTCTGAAAATGCCTTCTTTATGCATAGCCGAACATGCCGACCATATGTGCGTAATGTCCGAAAAACCGTGTCTGAAGGCTTCTTCAGCCGTTTCGAACGGTGCATCGGAATGGGCGATTGAAGCGACAATGTTTCTTTTTGCGGCGGCTTCACCTAAAGCCATGGCGTTTTCAAGCTCCGGTGCGGCACCGATAAGGCGAACTTCTTTTGAATAGTCAAGCAGTGCGTGTATGTTTTCGTCTGTCGGTTCAAGTATGTTTTCGGGACGCTGTGCGCCTTTCATTTTCATTGAGATAAACGGGCCTTCAAGATGAACACCCAGAATATCGGAGCAGTCACAGCTTTGTTTTGCGGCTGTTATTGTGTCAATACATTTTTGCAGCTGTTTTACGGGAGATGCCAAGGTTGTCGGCAGAATTGATGTCGTGCCTCTTAATGCGTGGGCTCGGCACATTGCGATAACTTCGTTTTTATCTTCACTCATAGCCGAAAATCCGCCGCCGCCGTGAACATGAATGTCGGCAAATCCCGGGGACAGAAAAAGTCCTTTACAGTCGATAACTTCATCTGCTTTTATATCGGTTCGGTTTGCGATGTCGATTATTTTTCCGTTTTCGCAAACGACAAGAGCATCATTAAGTATTTTCGTGTCGGTTATAACCCTTGCGTTCTTATAAAGTCTGATCATATATAATCACTGCTTTCTGTGATGTAATTCTTTCGGTGCTGTCATTCTTCTGTTACTATTTTACCATTTGTATCTGTAAAGTCAATCTTGATAATTTTTCTTAAATACTATGGATTTTGTTTGATTTTTGTGATATAATAAAATTTGAATGATATCTTTTCGGAGGAAAACTGTTATATGAAGTATTACATCGGTGTTGACGGCGGCGGAACAAAAACTCAATACGCTCTTTTTGATGAACGCAAGAATATGATTTCCACTGTCAAAACATCCGGAAGCAACCACGAAAACCTTGAGGGCGGCATACCCGAAGCATCCGAAATTCTTATGGACGGCATAAACGAGCTGCTTCTTCAGAATGCATTAAGACAAGAGGATGTAACCGAAATTCTTATGGCTCTTGCGGGCATCGATCACCCCTATCAGTGCGAAGCGATGACAGCCGAACTCAAAAAGCTCGGTCTTAAAATTCCGTTTTCGATTTATAATGACGGCTTCATTGTCGTAAAGGCGGGGCTTACCGGCAAAACGGGTATCGGCTACAACTGCGGCACAGGTACATGCTGCAATTCTATCGATGACAACGACAGACTTTTGCAGGTCGGCGGCTTCGGTGATATATCGGGCGATGTCGGAGGCGGTCACTGGATAGCGAGAGAAACCTTCCGTATTGTCTATGATGACATTTGCCTTGATGCCGGACGCACATCATGCACATCAAAGTTTGTCGAAAAGCTCGGCATTAAGCCCGAACGCGATTCGCTTCTGACTCTTGTCCCGAGACTTGAGGCGGCAGATGACAGCCTTATAAGAGATCTTATCGATATCTTCTTTGAGGGCGTAAACGAGGGCGACGGCGCCGCTATGGCTCTTTGCGTAAAAATGGCTGACAGAGGTGCCGAATATATTGCCGCTCACATAAAGAACGGCACATTCGCATCCGATGAAGTCGAGGTCGTTCTGTCGGGCTCCATTCACATTAAGCTTCCCTCCGAAATATATATATCCCTTCTTCATACAAAAGCGGAAATTCTGTGCCGCAAAAAGCTTAAGTTTATAAAGCTTACCGTGCCCCCTGTCATAGGCTGCATAAACTGGATGCTCGAAAAATAATCGAAAGGACTTGACATATATGAAAGAAATTAACGTAACCGTCATAGGCTCCGGCAGCACATATTGCCCCGAGTTAGTCGACGGATTTCTGCAGAGAAAAGATTCATTAAAGCTTAAAAGACTTGTTCTTATGGACATTGACGAACGCAAACGCACAATAGTCGGCGGTCTTTGCGAGCGTATGATAAAGCGTGCCGGCCTTGAAACCGAGGTTGTGTTTACCGATAATCTTGATGAAGCGCTTGTCGGTGCGGATTTCGTTGTTACTCAGATAAGAGTAGGCAAGCTCCCCGCACGTTATCTTGATGAGTCCATTCCCGTAAAATACGGCCTTATCGGACAGGAAACAACAGGCATCGGCGGCTTCTTCAAGGCACTTCGTACAATTCCCGTTATAGGCAATATCTGCAAAAAGATAGAAGAAATCTGCCCCGACGCATGGCTTATCAACTTTACAAATCCTTCGGGCATTATCACAGACTATGTGCTTAACAATACAAAAGTAAAGTGCATCGGTCTTTGCAATGTTCCCATTGATATGATAGATGACATAAAAGAAAATGTCGGTATGGATGCAAAAATCACATACCTCGGTCTTAACCATTTAAGCTGGATTACAAGCGTTATCAACGGCAAGGGCGAAGAAGTTCTTTACAAGCTCTTTGACGAGGGCTTCGCACCCAAGGTCATGGCAAACATAGTTGATGACGGCTTTGATACCGACTGCCTCAGAGCTTGCGGCGGCTGGCCCTCATCGTACCTTCAGTATTACTATAACCGCAACGCAAAGTTGAAGCACCTTAAAGAAGACAAGCGTACACGTGCGCAGGTGTGCATGGAAATAGAGGAACAGCTCCTCAAAATGTATCAGGATGAGGAACTCTGCGTAAAGCCGGCTCTTCTTGATAAACGCGGCGGTCACAAATATTCACTTGCCGCCTGCTCGCTTATCGATTCGATAGCTAACAACAAAAACGATGTTCACGTTGTAAATATTCTCAATAACGGCACTCTGCCCTTTATGAAAGACGACGATGTTGTCGAAATTGCCGCGGTTATCGGCAGTGACGGCGCAAAACCCGTACCGGTAAGCCACACATGGACTCGCCATATGGAAGCACTTATGACAACGGTCAAGACATACGAAAAGTATGCCATAGAAGCCGCCATTAACGGTGACGACCGTGCCGCCTACAACGCCATGATGGTTCATCCTCTCATAGGTGACTTCGAAAACTCCGTTGCCTGCTACAAAGAAATGAAGGACGCACACAGAGAGTTTCTGCCGCAGTTCCTCGGCAAGTAAAATTCAGTGGCCGGGGACTAAAGAAGTCCTGCGGACTTGATTTTAATGCCTCGCAAAATCCGAGTTGACCGCAAATACGGTAATATAGAAAAACAACGACACCGAAACGGACATTTTCCCGAATCGGTGTCGTTTTATTATTGTTGTTTAAGCAAAAAATCAATCAGCCTTTATCGATAATTTTACCTTCCGCGAAGCCTATATAAATCAAGTCCGCAGGACTTCCGAAATTATGCATTATGCATTATGCATTCTACATTCTGCATTATGCATTATGCATTCTGCATTCTGCATTAAAAATATAATTCAAGTCCGCAGAACTTCCGACCCCGGCCCCTGTTTTTCAGCAATAATTCATATCCGCATCCCTGCCGCATATCTCTTTATATGCTCGTGCGGTGATTTCTTTCATCTCGTCATATTTTTTCTCTATGTCTGCGACAAGTGCGAACTGCGAACGGCAGCGGACAAGATTGTGATTTTTGTATGCGGTCTTAAAATATACGTCGCCGTCAATAAAATCGGTCAGAAAACGCATTCCGCATTCAAGCGTCATAAGCTTTGCGGAAAACGGAAGGCACGCAACCTCTTCGGGGGTCAGCGACTCGCCTGCGGATGAGAGATAGCCTCTGACATACTGCTCATAAAGCTCTAAGTCAAGAGAAATCTTTGACACGTCTTTTTCGTCCTCTCCGCCTGTGTTTGCGCCGTAACGAATGGCGTCACCGAAGTCATAGAGAGAGAGTCCCGGCATAACGGTATCGAGATCGACTACGCACACGGGCTTGTTTGTGGCTTTATCGAACAGAATATTGTTAAGCTTTGTATCATTGTGCGTAACACGAACGGGCAGGTCGCCTATTTCCGTCTTGCCTGTAAGAATATATGTTTCGTCACGGTGTGCCTTTGCAAATTCAATTTCCTTTTCGGCTACAACCGCTCTGCCCGATGCGTTGCGGGCAATGCTGTTTTTGAGATTCATATATCTCTTTGCCGTATTATGAAAATCGGGAATTGTCTCCGCCAATCTGTCTATCGGAAAATCCGCAAGCTGACGCTGGAACTCGCCGAATGCCTTGCCTGTATTATAGAAAACATCCGGGGACTCAATTGAATTGTAAGAAAAACTGTCCTCGACAAAATTATACATACGCCATACATTGTTCTTTTTGTCGATATAGTATTTTTTGCCGTTTTTGCAGGGCTTGCAGTAAAGTGTTTCACGCTCGGGATTGCCGCCCGCCGCTATGACCTTATCACGCAGAAAAGACGTCACGAAATCAACATTTGCCATAAGCGTGTCGGGGTCCTTGAAAACATCGGTGTTGATACGCTGAAGAAGATGATGAAGCTCTTTGCCGTATACTTCGTATGTTACTTTGAATGTATCGTTAATGTGACCGTCGTCAATGGGCTTGCAGGAAACAAGCTTGCCCGCAAGAGAGAAGTTGCTTAATATATCCGAAAGCTCGGCTTGTGTAAACATTATGATAAACCTCCGTTGAATATCTTTATCCAAATTATAACAAATAACAAAAAATAGTCAAGATTTATATTTTAACTCTTTACATAACGCCGAAAATAAAGTAAAATAATTATAAGCTGTGTTCACAATTATGTGGGCAAAACAAAATCGGAGGGCACAATGGAAACAAAATATAAAAGAATACTTCTTAAACTAAGCGGCGAAGTTCTTGCCGGCGACTCAGGCTCGGGCTTTGACTTTGACGTTGTAACAAGCATCTGCTCCGTCATAAAAGAGTGTGCCGACATGGGCGTAGAAATAGGCATTGTCGTCGGCGGCGGCAACTTCTGGAGAGGACGTTCAAGCGGCAGTATGGACCGTACACGTGCCGACCACATGGGAATGCTCGCAACTGTCATAAATTCTCTGGCACTTCAGGATACGCTCATTTCAATGGGCAACGACGCGGTAGTCATGACTGCGCTTGACATTCAGCGTGTCGCAGAACCCTTCAACAAAGACAAAGCCGTAAAATATATGAAAGACGGCAGAATAGTAATATTCGGCTGCGGCACAGGCAGTCCGTTCTTCTCAACCGACTCCGGCGCGGCACTCAGAGCCGCCGAGATAGGTGCGGATATTTTCTTCAAGGCCACAAACGTCGACGGCGTTTTCGATAAAGATCCCAACAAATACCCCGATGCCGTAAAGTTCGATTCCATCACGCATGACAAGCTTCTTGAAATGCATTTGGGCGTTATGGACAACACGGCGGCGGCACTGGCACAGAACAGCTCCCTGCCCGTTCTGGTATTCAACTTAAGCGACCCTCAGAACATCAAAAAAGCGGTGCTCGGTGAAAACATCGGCACAATAGTAAAATAAATTAAGAGAGGAAAATCAAAATGAAAGCAGTATTTGACGCAACAACCGAAAAAATGAATAAAACAATAGCTTCCTTAAATCACGACTATGAGGCGATAAGAGCCGGCAGAGCAAACGCCTCCGTTCTTAATCCCATCAAGGTTGATTACTGGGGTGTTCCCACTCCCATCAGTCAGATGGCGGCAATTAACGTTCCCGAAGCACGCATTCTTACAATTCAGCCGTGGGACAAAAGCTCACTCAAGCTCATTGAAAAGGCTATTCTCGCATCCGACCTCGGCATTACTCCTCAGAACGACGGCACAATTATCCGTCTTACATTCCCGCCCCTTACCGAGGAACGCAGAAAGCAGCTCGTTAAGGATGTAAAGAGCCTTGCTGAAAATTCCAAAATAGCAATAAGAAACATCAGACGCGATTCTCTCGAAAAGCTCAAAGCCATGAAGAAGAATTCCGAGATTACCGAGGATGATCTCAAAAACGGCGAGACAAAAATTCAGAAGATTACCGACGATTTCGTAAAGAAGGCAGACGAAGCCGCAACAGCTAAAGAAGCGGAGATTATGTCGATATAACGGTTGGCGGCAGATAATATTCGGCAACCGAGAAGAAGCACGGAGAATTAACAATTCCGGAACTCCTGCGGACTTGATTTGTAAAGCTTCGCAACCCATCAGGTTAATTTTTAATTGAAATTCTGTTTACTGATTCTCCTTGCTCCTTGTCGACTGCTGTTGTCTGCTGTGTTTTGTTATATCTGAAGGATAGTTATAACTATGAAAAAAGAAGATTTTTCCGTTCTGCCCGTTCATGTCGGCGTGATTATGGACGGCAACGGACGCTGGGCGAAAAAACGCGGCCTTGAGCGGTCAAAAGGACATATCGAGGGCGCGAAGACATTCCGCAGAATCGGTGAATACGCAGGTGATTTGGGCATAAAGTATATTTCATTCTATGCGTTTTCAACCGAGAACTGGTCACGCCCGCAAACCGAAGTCGATGCCATAATGAAGCTTTTCGGTGAATATCTTGATGAAGTGGAACAGCGCCTTCAGGAGAACATCGAAAAAGGAATCCGCATAAGATTTCTCGGCGACAAATCGGCACTTACTCCCGAACTTCAGTATATGATGAACTTTGTCGAGGATGCCACCAAGGACATGACAAAAGTAAATCTTAATATTGCGGTAAATTACGGCGGTCAGCAGGAAATTCTGCACAGCGTCAGAAATATCGCAAAAAGAGTGCAGAACGGAGAGCTGAGCCCGGAAGATATTACTCTCTCCGATATTCAGAGCGGACTTTATACTTTGGAACAGCCGCCCGTTGACCTGGTTATCCGTCCGAGCGGTGAACAGAGGCTGTCGAACTTCCTTTTGTGGCAGTCGGCATATGCGGAATTCTGGTATTCCGATGTGCTGTGGCCCGATTTTACGGAAGCGGACTTTGATAAAGCGCTCAAAGCGTACGAAAACAGAAACCGCAGATTCGGCGGAATATAACACAAAAAAACAGGGGTTAATTTGCCGAAACAGCAATAACCCTTTGTGACTTTTAAATATAATTGTTTTGAAAGGACATTAATCCATGAAAAAGCGACTTTTAACGGCGGCTGTGGGGTGTACCCTTGCGGTTGTATGGCTTATATTTATGTACACTCCGGCATATTCCGCAGTAATGGCGATTGTAGCCGCGATTGCGACATATGAAATGCTCAAGGTGTACAAAGTTGAGAATAAGGTTTTCTTTGCTCTCTGTCTGCTGACCTCCGCCTGCACGGTGCTGTACGCCGACTACAAAGATCGGCTGAACATTCCGCTGTTTCCGGTTATAACGGGGCTTATACTCGTCTCGCTTATAATCATGGTGTTAAATCACGAAAAGCTCGTTTTTTCGGATGTTGTCTGCTCGATTTTCTCGGCGACGATTATTCCGGCATCGCTGTCGTGCGTTGTGCTTTTAAGGGACGTATACAAGGTTGACGGCTCACCCTTGCAGAAGGTTGACGGCGTGTTCTTTATAATTATGGCGTTCCTCTGCTCCTGGCTTACAGACGGTTTTGCGCTGTTTGCGGGTATGGCATTCGGCAAGCACAAAATGTGTCCGAAAATCAGCCCGAAAAAGACAATAGAGGGTGCTGTCGGCGGCGTAGTCGGCAATACGCTTGTGTGCATAGGCGTATACTATCTCTTTAAACTCAGATTTAACCTTACGGATACAATAAAGCTGTGGGAAGTTATTTTAATCTCGTTTGTGCTTGCGTGCATAAGCATTTTCGGAGACCTGGCGGCTTCGACAATCAAGAGAAGTCACGGCATAAAGGACTTCGGGAACCTCCTTCCCGGACATGGCGGAATTATGGACAGATTTGACTCCTCGCTGTTTGTATTCCCGGCACTGTATTCGTTTGTTGCAGTATTCTATCATATGTAATAAAGGGCCGGCTGTCAGGGGCCGGGGACCGGGGACAGAGAAAAGCACAATTCGCCTCAAATCATAAAGCTCCGGTTTTTTCCTTTATTGTTCCTTGCTGAATACTGACTCAATTTCCGTACCCTGATTATATCGGGTTTGGTGAAAGGTAACGGTTATATGAAAAAAAAGATTTCTCTCTTGGGTTCAACCGGTTCAATCGGTGTGCAGTCGCTTGATGTAATAGAAAAAGCCGGATATGAGGTTATTTCTCTTACGGCAAATACCGACTATAAGACAGTTGAAGAACAGGCTCGAAAATTTCATCCGAAAAAGGCGGCTCTTGCAGACGAAAATGCCGCAAAGCAGCTTAAAATCGCTCTTGCCGACACCGATATAAAAGTATTGTCGGGAATTGAGGGCGTGTGTGAATGTGCTTCGGATAACGACTCGGATACGGTTATAGACGCTGTTGTCGGTCTTGCGGGGCTGCGTCCTGCTCTGTCGGCTCTTAAAGCAAAAAAGACACTTGCCCTTGCCAACAAAGAGGCACTTGTCGCCGGCGGAAGGCTTGTTCTTGAGGCGGCAAAAAACAGCGGCGTTCGCATTCTGCCTGTTGACTCGGAGCATTCGGCTATTTTTCAGTGTCTTGAGGGCAGACCTTCAAACAAGGCTCTTAAAAAGCTTATTCTTACGGCATCGGGCGGCCCGTTCTTCGGCAAGACACGTGACGAACTGAAGAATGTCAAGGCGGCGGACGCTCTTAAACACCCGACATGGAAAATGGGCGCAAAAATCACAATCGACAGCGCTTCTATGTTCAACAAGGGGCTGGAGCTTATCGAAGCGCACTATCTTTTTGATGTCGCTCCCGATGATATTGATATAGTAGTACACAGAGAGAGTATTGTTCATTCTTTAATAGAATATAACGACAATTCGGTTATAGCACAGCTTGGCGTTTCGGATATGAGAATACCCATTCAGTACGCCCTGACATACCCCGAGCGTTTCCCGTCCCCCGTCAAAGAGCTTGATCTGGCGGCAGTCGGAACACTTACGTTCTTTAAGCCCGACTATGAGACATTTGACTGTCTGTCGGTGTGCAGGGACGCAATAAAACTCGGCGGACTGTATCCCGCGGCTGTAAACTCCGCAAACGAAGAAGCAAACAGACTTTTCAGAGAAGATAAAATATCATTCCTCGATTTGGGCAGACTTATAAGAACAGCATTTGATATTACGCCCAAAACGGATTCATTCACAGTGGATGATATATATGAAGTCGACAAGGCGGCAAGACAGGCGGTTTTATCCGCGATAAAATAAAGGAGGGTGTAATCAATGGCATTAAACACTCTTTCGTTAAGCTTAGGCACTGTGTGGGGCAAGGTATGGCCCATACTGTTCGCCATACTGTTTTTCGGCATAATAGTCGCGCTTCACGAATTCGGGCATTTTATAACAGCCAAAATATTCGGTGTTCGTGTAAATGAATTTTCGATAGGCATGGGGCCGACACTTCTGAAAAAAGTAAAGGGCGACACACAGTATTCGGTAAGACTTCTGCCAATCGGCGGTTTTGTCGCACTGGAGGGCGAGGATGAAGCGTCCGACGACCCGCACGCATTCGGCAATCAGAAGGCATGGAAGCGTTTTATAGTCATTGCGGCAGGTGCGACGATAAATGTTATTCTGGGGCTTATTCTTATGGGTGTTGTTCTCGGAATTTCGGGCGAGGTTTCAACCACCGTTGTGTCGGATGTCTCAACGACACTCTCGGAAAGTGAAAACAGCATTCAGCCGGGCGACAAAGTAATAAGCATAAACGGCTCAAAGGTATTTTCGGCAAGGGATTTATATTATCAGCTGTACAGAGATTCCGACGGCGTATTTAATATCACCGTAAAAAGAAACGGCGAAAAGATAACATTTGAAGAAATTTCAATCAGATACGACACAACACAGGGCTTCTGCGATTTTATCGTAGGCTATGACAAAACAACGGCACTGAATATTTTTTCGGGTGCGATAAGAGAGACAACCGGCATGGCAAAGCTTGTATTTTTAAGCCTTGCGGATATGATAAAGGGTCAATACGGACTTAAAGATTTGTCCGGACCCATCGGCACGATAAACATAGTAGCCGAGACCACAAGCGAAGCCGTAAGCAATGCGGATTATTCCAATATGCTGTTTATATTGGCGTTTATCACGGTGAATATCGGCATTGTCAATCTTTTGCCTCTCCCTGCGCTTGACGGCGGACGACTGTTTTTCATTGTTATCGAGTGGATTTTCAGAAAGCCCGTCCCCAAAAAGTTTGAGGCTGTCGTTCACGCGGCAGGGCTTGTGCTTTTGCTGGGACTTATGGCACTTATCTCGTTTAACGATATAGTAAATCTTGTAAGAAAGTAAGAGAAAAATGGGCAGCAAGAAAAAAGTAAAAATAGGTAAATATACAATAGGCGGCGGCGAACCCATAAGAGTTCAGAGTATGCTCAATACTCCCGCAGGCGATGTTAAGGCGGCGGTAAGTCAGGCGCTGGAGCTGCAAAAAGCCGGGTGTGAGATTATAAGAGCTACCGTGCCGAACATGGATGCGGTAAAAACAATAGCGGCACTCAAAGAAAACTGCGATGTGCCTATTGTCGCCGATATTCATTTTGATTATAAAATGGCACTTGAAGCTGTTGCTGCAGGTGTCGACAAAATAAGAATTAACCCCGGCAATATCGGCAGTGACGACAAAGTAAAGGCTGTGGCGGATGCGTGCAGAACGCATAATATCCCAATCAGAATCGGCGTAAACTCAGGTTCTGTCGAAAAGCATATTCTGGCGAAATACGGTTCACCCACTCCCGAGGCACTGACGGAGAGTGCATTGTATCATGCTTCACTGCTGGAGAAATTCGATTTTGACGATATTGTGATTTCACTCAAGTCATCGGATGTCAGACGAACAATAGAGGCATACAGGCTTATGTCGCAAAAATGCGATTATCCGCTTCATGTGGGTGTTACGGAAGCCGGTACACTCAGAATGGGACTTATAAAATCGGCGGCGGGCATCGGTTCTCTGATAGCCGACGGCATAGGTGACACGATAAGAGTATCCCTCACAGCACCTCCCGTAAACGAGGTCTATGCCGGATATGATATACTCAAGGCAGTCGGTGTTCGCTCACACGGACCGAATATGGTTTCATGCCCCACCTGCGGCAGAACGAGAATTGATTTAATCGGACTTGCCGAAAGGGTTGAGGACGCATTAAGATCATGCGACAAGCAGATAACGGTTGCCGTTATGGGATGTGCCGTTAACGGACCGGGCGAAGCGAAGGAAGCGGACATCGGTGTTGCCGGCGGTGACGGCGAAGGACTCATCTTCAAGAAGGGTGTCATACTCAGAAAAGTACCCGAGGAAGCACTCTTTGACGAACTGATGAAAGAAATAAATCTGCTTTAACAGTAGCTTAATAAGAGGAATGGAATGAAAAAAATAACAGCGGTACTTATTGCCGTCCTTCTGCTTTTTTCGGCAATGCAGATAACGGCTTTTGCGAGTACAACGGAAAACTATGTCGTAAACACCTCTAACGGAATGGTGCTTTACGTAAGAGCCGGTGCGGGTACGAATTATGAGCAATTGGGTAAGCTCACATCCGGCACGAAAATTTCGGTACTCGAAACAAAATCGGTTAATAATACAGAATGGGGACGCATCATCTACAACAAAAAAGAAGGATGGGTCTGTCTTTCATATTGCGTAAAAGAGACGGAAACAATCAAAAACGACACAGTACCGACATATGACGATATACCCGATGAATATATTGTAAATCAGACCGTAATCGACATTTCAAGATTTAATGAAACATCTTCGTTTGACTGGAGCAAGCTTAAAGCAGCGGGTGTAGACGGTGTTATTATCCGTGTCGGCGGAACTTATACAAAATCAAAAACGGTATATAAAGACAACTTGTTTATGACGCATTATAAAAACGCCAAGGCGGCGGGACTTGAAGTCGGTGCGTACTTTTTCAGCTATGCTTTAACAAAAGAAAAGGCACTTGAGGAAGCACAGTTTACAATTAATACTCTTAAACAGAATAATTGTGAGCTTACCTTGCCGGTGTTTATTGATATCGAGGATTACGAATCCGATACTCAGCACCGCAAGGCAGGCACAGCCGCCTGCGACACGGTTGTAAATACGTTCTGCGATACTGTAAAGGCGGCAGGATATTTCCCGGGCATTTATTGCAGTCTTGACTATACAAGAACCGTTTTAAGTGCATCGGTGTTTGAAGGCAGAGCTGTCTGGATTGCACACTGGCAGAGCGAATGCGGCTACATGGGCGAATATCACTTGTGGCAATATACCGAAATCGGCACTGTAACAGGATACAAAGGAGAAATTGACATAAGCAAATGCTATGTTGACTTTTCTGAGCTTATTTCACAGGGAATACTTACTACAAATGTATCGGAAGCGATAACCCATACTTCATCAGATGAAATGATATCATTTATCGGGCGTGACACAATAAATGTCGGCGACACCCTGACCGCCGCTCAGAGGCTGCTTTTGCACTCTCCGACCGACAAAATAACACCGCTTACGACAAACACATATGAAGACGCCTATAAATCGACAGGCGGAATAAAGCTGACATACGACACAGATAACTACACTGTGCTTACAGCCGAATATTCCTACGGTGACGATTGCAAGCACGAAAAAACGACAACCGAGACAAAAGCGGCAACATGCACGGGATACGGCACTTCATCTGTTGTCTGTCAGACCTGCAAAAAGACAATTTCGGCAAAGGTAACGACACCGCCTGTTGCTCACAAAATGAATGACGGTTACACTGTGAATGCTTCAACGGACACCGAGCAGGTTACAATTATCAGGACATGCGCGACATGCGGAAAAGCAACAACCGAAACCGTAAAATACGGCGATATTGATGAATCCGGCAAAATCGATGTTGCCGATGCCCGTCTTGCTCTCAGAGTCGCTGTTAAGATTGACACCTTCAACGACAGGCAGACAGCCGCCGCAGATGTAAACTTTGATAAAAAAGTCAGCGTTGACGATGCGAGATACATTCTGCGACTTGCGGTTAATCTTGACAGTGCGGCAAATCTGATTAAGACAATGTACAAGTAAAAATCAGCGGTATCAAGTGGGCGGTAATATTGAGACAATGCATAATTCATAATGCATAATGCATAATTTCGGAAGTCCTGCGGACTTGGATTGTATTTTTAATGCAGAATGTAGAATGCATAATGCATAATTTCGGAAGACACTGCGTGTCTTGGATT
>CAVFPQ010000053.1:0-14618 GCA_963624415.1 Acutalibacteraceae bacterium
TAGCAATGAGTGGTCAGTGGCTAAGAAAGACACTGCGTGCACTGGATTATAAGCTTCGCTAAACAATTAGCAATCAGCAGTTAGCAATTAGCAATGAGTGGTCAGTGGTCAGTGGCTAAGAAAGACACTGCGTGCCCTGGATTATAAGCTTCGCCTCTTGCGAAGCCCCCGGTCCCTTGCAACATTGCCGATTACAATCTCTATTCCGCTTTTGCAATGTATAAAACCATATCCGTCGGAGCCTTACTGCCCGCATACCACGTGCCGGCATACGATGAAACAAATGACGCTTCTTTCGTATATTCACCTGTTATCGGATTAAACCATTTATAATTATACTTCGTATTTTTCTCAAGGTTGCCGACCGTGCCTGTCGATTTCGCACCGTATTTTCCGCTGTTCGATTTTTCGGCAACCGAGCTGTCATTAAACGAATAGAAATAAATCACTATCTCGCTGTTGTCTGCGTTGCTCGCATAGACATAATAAACCTTTGTGCCCGGCACAAAATACGCCTTGTTGTCAAATCTCGGTACAAGATTATACCACTGTATATTTTTGAGGAACTCAGCCATATATCCGCACTGATAACCGCTGTCGTATCCGAGAGCCGACTGCCATGTGGCATTCTGCTTCTCCTGTGCCGTAATTGTGTCGACTCCGTCGGAGCTGTCCTCATCCTCACCGAATGTATTAAGATAGCTCCATGTGTCCTGAGCACCCCAGCCGTAGCCGTACATTCCGCTCAGATACGAGCACCAGCCCTGCATTCTCGCGCCGAAATTCTTTGTCCACAGATAGCAGTACTGCCCCTCATAATTTATGACCGGCTTGCCCTGAGAATTATACCAATAGTCTTTTGTAATTCCGGTGTCAAGTCTGCCTGTTTTGGACGGTGTCCACTGTGCCGCATAAAGCGTGTGCGCCTTTACATCACGAAAAACAGATGCTTTTGCACCGTCGTTATACACTGTTTTTGTATCGACTGCATTTTCGCCGCCGCCATAGGCATTTACCCCCGCCGCATTTTCCTGATGAGCCGTGAGAGGATGATCATAGCAGTCGTATTTGTCTATATATTCCGCAACAAGCTTATACGGATTGTTTGCCGTTCCCCACTGCGGATGCTCGGTATCGGTGCGATAGAAATCGTCATCGACTTCCTGCCCCAGTGTCCATATAACAGGATAAGCACCGTAACGCGCAACCCAGTAGCGAGAGAGCTTCTCAAGATATGTCTTTACACCGTCACTCAGTTCATAAAGTCCCGAATTGCCGATCTGCTTATCCGTACAGCCGCCGAAATTATTTATAAGAGTGTTCATCTGCGACGGGAAGAAAAACTCGGCATTGGCGTGTACAAAGCCGTAACGGGCGATAATCTCAAACTTTTTGTCGTATGACCTCAGCCCCTCAATATCCGCTTCGGTTATTCCGTCATCGGCGTTGAAAGTCGCACCGATAGGCTCGGACTGCATGACGGTAAAGCCCTGCGACTGCCTTTTTTCGCAGATTGTATTTACCATATCTTCGGTCTCTTCGCCCAGGCTCCAATGGGTGTCCCCGAGATAGAAGAACGGCTCTCCGTTGTCGTATGTGAGATATTTTTCGCCGTAAGCGGTTGTGACAAATCCGTTTTTGTATATGTCAAGTTCACCTGAATACTCCGCGCAGACAGCTTTGCCTGTGCGGTTATGAAGTCCCGTGTTGCTTTCGTCGGAGCAGACTGTACAGAAGTACCATTCACCCGCCGACGGACAGACAAAACGAACCTTCCATGTACTGCCGCCGTCCCAGAAGCCCGGGACAGTGTATTTTCTGCCGTTGCCGATTAAAATCAGGTCAAGCGTGACATCATTAAAGCTGTCGTCATACTCTGTGTCGCTTGTATATGTAAGCTCGGTGCAGACCCATGTTTCGGTTTTTACTGTCGTTTCGGGCTTTTCTATGACAAAATTCCCGTCGGCAGTCTGCCACGATTTTTCAAGTGCGGATGCCTTTTCAACATCGGTTTCATCCGTGCCCTTCATGTTATTTATCAGTCTCGCGAAAACACTTGAAATCATCTGAAAGCTCTTTTCTATCGGTGCTAAAATATTGAACGATGTTCCGCCGTCACCGCATGACAGACTGTCTGTTGCCGCCAAAGCATTCTGCCCGGCACTGAGCATCAGAACAGCCGCCAGCAGAACACATAAAGCCGATTTTGTTTTTCTCATAATAGCTCATTCCCCTTTTTTTTGTCGTACACAGCAATTTTAACCGCATTTAACCGTATTTGCAACAAAAAGCCTCCTCACACGGCTATTTTAGGAAGATATAACAAATTTTTGATATCGCATTTGGGCAGTATTACAAGGTATAAGGCGGTAATATTCTGCAATACTCGCAACATATGTGACATTGCCGATAACAAAAGTTTATAAAAAAACCTGTTTGTACTGTTGGCATAGATGGAGTTTTTTTTGACCGTAAGAAATGGGTGATGGGGCGAGGAGCGAAGCGACGAGCCGGGGGCCCGAGCGAAGCGAGGGCTTGCCGCGACGAAGCGGCGTAAGCCCGCTGAGGAGCGGCTGCGGCCGAGGAGGCGGCGAAGCCGACGACGAGGCACATGCCCCGAATGAGTCGAATTTGTTCAGCCGCAGCCTTTTGCGGCTTAACAAATGAAGGCGAATGAGGGGCAGCCGCCGGGAGGCGGTACCCGTCAGTCCCGTCAATCGGCATGCCTCAGGCGAAAAAGTTAACCGGGGCTGACGGGTGCCCCGAGCGGCGGTTCAGCCCGCCGGTACGGCAAAAGCCGGGGCAACACTGAAAATCCCACATCACGCGTCAGCCATATAATCCAAAACATGCAGTGTCTTCCGACATCGTTAATTGTTAATTGTTAATTAAAAAAGTGCCCTGCCGCACGACAAGACACCTTTTATTTTTAATTATCTTTCAGAAAAGCAACTCACAATCAGACATTGCTAATTGCTCATCGCTAATTGCTAATTGCCTTACGGTCTCTGACCCATGCCGCCTTCAAGTGTAAGTGTCTCACCGGACATATACTTGAAGTCGGGGGAAGCGAGCTGAACGCAGATTCTGCCGATATCGTTCTCGGCATCACCGTAATGGCCCATGGGAGGCATCTTTACATTAGCCTTGAATGCATCGGGATATGCCTTCTCGAACTGCTCAAGCTGAGCGGTCCATGCGAGAGGACAAACAACGTTTACGTTAACGCCGTCCTTGCCCCACTCTGTTGCGGCAACACGCGAAAGACCGCGGATAGCTTCCTTTGCGGCCGCGTATGAGCACTGACCGTAGTTACCGAAAAGTCCGGCACCGGAAGCGAAGTTGATAACGCTGCCCTTGGACTCCTTAAGATAGGGGAAGAAAGCCTTCATATAATAGAATGTAGCATAAAGTCCCGAATACATGGCAAGATTGAACTGCTCTGTTGTATGCTCTGCAAGCGGAACACCCGAAGCGGATGCCTGAGCGTTGTTTATAAGAACCTGAACACTGCCGAATGTATCGATAGTCTGCTTTACAACATTTGCGACAATTGCTTCATTGTCTGCGCCGTCGCTGATGTCAGCCTGAACAAGAAGAACCTTAACGCCGTACTTCTCTTCAAGCTCTGCCTTTGCGGCCTCAAGCTTCTGAACATTACGGCCTGTGATAACAAGGTTTGCACCCTCTTTTGCGTAAGCTGTGGCAATACCGTAGCCGATTGAACCGCAGCGGCCGTTCTCAAGAACCGCACGGCCCGCACCTGTGACAACAGCTGTTTTACCTGTTAAAAATCCCATGATTAAAACTCCTTTGCACAAAAATTTTATGTATAAATTTTTACCGTTCTGTATTCTATCACAAGATTGACAAAAAATAAACAAACAAACTGTTAACATTTTATATCATTGTTGCAATATTTTGAAATCCGCCGATTCAGCATATATCGAAAAGCCTGCTTTTTCCGTATAAAATTCGTTATGTCCGAAAAAGTGTAAAAAACCGCAAAATTTATGTCAGAAAAAGTGTAAAATAATATTGCCAAATTACACTAAATCGAATATAATATAATCGGTGATACAAATGGAACGAAAAATATATAATTTTCTGCGAGATTGGAAGAACTCCGCCGACAGAAAACCGCTGATACTTCAGGGCGCACGTCAGGTCGGAAAAACGTATATCGTAAACTTGTTTGCAGACCGTGAATACTCCAATTATATATATTGTAATTTTGAAAAGGAACGGGATTTGCATGAATTTTTCGAAAATCTCGAGCCGTCGGCAATTTTGCGGAAGCTGTCGCTTTATAAGCGTAAGGAGATAATACCCGGTCACACGCTTATTGTTTTCGATGAAATTCAGGCGTGCCCCAAAGCCATAACCTCCCTCAAATATTTTAATGAAGAGGCAAACGAATATCATATTATCGCCCTCGGATCTCTTCTGAGCGTTGCCGTTAACAGAGAGAGTTTTTCTTTTCCCGTCGGAAAAGTTCAGCTGAAAACAATGTATCCGCTTGATTTTGAAGAGTATCTTGCGGCAAGGGAAGAAGCGGGGCTTATTAAACAAATTCGAGAATGCTTTGAGACAGATACACCGCTTGAAAATGCTTTTCATCAAAGAGCTTTAGACTATTATAAAGAATACCTTTTCGTCGGAGGAATGCCGGAGGTTGTTGAAGAATACGGCAAAAATCACAATAACGAACTTGTCCGCATTCGTCAGAAGACAATTCTTGAGGCGTATCAGGCGGATATGAGTAAATACAACCATCAACGGGAAATTCCGAAAACCGGGATTGTATACAACAATATAAGCACACAGCTCGCAAAAGAGAACAGAAAATTTCAGTATAAAAATATAAAACCCGGTTCGAGAGCATCCGAATTTGAGTCGGCGATAGAGTGGCTCTGTCTTGCAGGAATAGCAAACAGGTTATTTCGTGTAGAGCAGATTATGCTGCCCCTCAGTGCTTACCGTTCTCTGTCCGATTTCAAATTCTATATGAACGATGTCGGGCTGTGCACATCAAGCCGTGATATTTATTATGAGGATATTCTCAGCGAAAATCCGTTAATGGATAATTTCAAGGGCGGACTTACCGAAAATTATGTTTTTAATCAGCTGACGGCAAACGGTTTTGAATTATTTTATTGGACAAGCGGTGTTCAGGCGGAGGTTGATTTTATTACACGAATCGGAACGAACATTATCCCGATAGAAGTAAAATCAAAGATAAACAATCACTCAAAAAGCCTTAATACATATATACAGCGTTACAGCCCCGCATATTCAATTCGCATTTCACAGAAAAATTTCGGATTTGAAAACGGTATAAAATCCGTGCCGCTGTATGCGGTTTTCTGCATTAACAGATAATAAAACACAAAAAAGCAAGACAACAAGAATATTCACCTGTTGCCTTGTTTTTTATATTATTCCGATGTTATTTCACACACTCCGGAAAAAGTGCCTTAAGTGCAGGGTAAAGCTTTTTCCATGTGGCGTATTTTGAATTGTAATACTCTGCCTTGTCTTTGTTCGGGATACAGGGGGCGGAGAATTTTACAAGAGAATTTGCGGCATCTTTGACAGTGGGATAAACTCCGCAGGCGACCATGGCGAGAATTGCCGCACCATATGCGGGGCCTTCCTCAACCTCGGGACGGACCACGGGAATTTCCAGAATATCGGCACACAGCTGTCTCCACCCGGCGGATTTGGCACCGCCTCCGCAAATTGTGGTCTGTGTAGGGAAGACACTGTCACTCTGCGCCGCCGTAAGACTGTCTTTAAGTCCGAATGTTACGCCTTCATAAACTGCGGTTGTCATATCTTTTCGTGAAGTATCTGCGGACAGACCGAAGAAAACTCCACGGGCGGCGGCATCATTATGCGGACTGCGTTCGCCCATCAGATACGGCAGAAAATATATATTGTTCTCTTTGTCAAGCTCCTGCTCGGCAAAATAATCGTCTGTGTTCAGAATGTCCTCCATCCACCATTTGCCGCACGAAGCCGCCGAGAGCATACACCCCATAAGATGATAGCCTCCGTCAGCGTGAGCGAAAGCGTGAAGGGCATTGTTCGGGTCACCCTTAAACTCATCACTCGGCAAAAACAGCGTGCCCGATGTGCCGAGAGACAGATTGCATGCACCGTCCCCCACAGCACCGCATCCGACTGCGGCAGCGGCATTATCGCCCGCACCTGCGGCAACCGCTACATCCGAAAATCCGAAAAGCTCGCACAGATCCGTTTTAAGCCTGCCGACCTCGCAGAAGCTCTCGTGTACTGTCGGCAGCATTTTTTCGTCAATGCCGAGAATATCGAGCATTTCTTCTGACCAGCAGCGGTTTTTTACATCATAGTAAAGCGTGCCGGACGCATCGGACGGATCTGTCGCAAATTCACCTGTCAGACGGTATATGAGATAATCCTTCGGAAGCAGAATTTTGTCGATTTCCGCAAAAAGCTCCGGTTCATTCTCTTTCATCCACAGAATTTTCGGCGCGGTAAATCCGGCAAACGCAATGTTGCCCGTGTATTTTGTAAGAACATCCCTGCCGATAACATCGTTGAGATAACGCGTCTGCTTTTCACTTCTGCCGTCGTTCCACAGAATTGCGGGGCGAATTACATTTCCGTCTTTGTCAAGCGTGACAAGACCGTGCATCTGCCCGGCAACGGCAAGACCCTTTATTTGAGTTTTGTCGCAGTCTGCGGTCAGCTTTTTTATGCAGTCGACGGTTGCCTTGTACCAGTCCTCGGGGCTTTGCTCAGACCAACCGGGATTCGGATAATTTACGGGATAGCTTTTCGAAACACTGCCGAGAATTTTTCCGTTTTCGTCGGTCAAGAGCAGCTTTACGGAGGAAGTACCCAAATCAATTCCTATAAACAGCATATCAGTCACCGAAAAGAACGGCGTTTACAACGCTTTCAAGATACTCCTGTCTGCCCGAGCCCGGAAGGGGACATTCTTTTTTATCGGCGGCAATGTCGGCAAGCTCTTTAAGAGTCGCAGTGCCGTTTTCTATCTTCTGACCGAGCTCCGACTTAAAGCTCGAATATCTGTCTTCGATAAATTTATCGACTGTGCCGTTCTCGATAAGCTTTGCGGCTTTTATAAGGCCCAGTGCGAATGTATCCATGCCTAAAATGTAGCCGTGGAACATATCTTCGGTTGTATAGGACGGACGGCGGTTCTTTGCGTCAAAGTTAAATCCGCCCGTAAGACCGCCGGCTTTAAGCACCTCATACATACACATTGTGGCATCGTATGCGTTAAAGGGAAATTCATCGGTATCCCAGCCTAAAAGCATATCGCCCTGGTTTGCGTCGATTGAACCGAGCATTCCGTGAATGGCGGATACTCTCAGTTCATGCTGGAATGTGTGTCCCGCAAGGGTTGCGTGGTTTGCCTCTATATTTATCTTGAAATCCTTGTCAAGGCCGTATTCCTTAAGAAATCCGATTGCGGTGGCACTGTCAAAATCATACTGATGCTTCATCGGCTCCTTGGGCTTGGGCTCGATATAGAAGTCGCCTGTAAAGCCGATTGAACGACCGTAGTCAACTGCCATATGCATAAGAGCGGCAATGTGTGACTGTTCAAGCGCCATATCGGTATTGAGAAGTGTTTCGTAGCCTTCACGGCCGCCCCAGAAAACATATCCTCTGCCGCCGAGCTTTACGGTAATGTCGAGTGCCTTTTTAATCTGTGCCGCCGCAAAGCAGAACACATCAACGCTGTTTGTTGAACCTGCGCCGTTCATAAATCTCGGGTGTGCGAACATATTTGCCGTACCCCAGAGGCAACGGATATTCGTACCCTTCATTTTTTCGAGAATATAATCGGAAATTTCGTCAAGACGGGCGTTTGTGACGTTTATATCTTCGTCTTCGGGCACCAGATCGACATCGTGGAAGCAGAAATAGCGGATGCCGAGCTTTTTCATAAATTCAAAACCGGCGTCAACCTTTGCCTTGGCGTGCTCCATTGTGCCTTTGACAGCACCGAATGACTTGTCGGCTGTGTCTCTGCCGAACATATCGGTACCGGCGGCACCTAAATTGTGCCACCATGCCATGGCAAACGGAAGATGCTCCGCCATTGTCTTGCCCATGATTACTCTTTCGGGATCATAAAAACGGAATGCGTAGGGATTTGTTGTATCGGGACCTTCATAATGAACGTCCGGAATGTTGAAAATAGCCAAATTACTCACCTCTTAATTTGATAAACTGATTTTAGCACAGCATTGAAAAATATACAAGAATAATATATACTTGGATTTGGATTTAGTGGGCAGTGGGCAGTGGGCAGTGGTTAGCTTCATAAAAAGGCGGAGCTTATAAATCCAAGAAACGCAGTATCCTCCTGACCACTGACCACTCATTGCTGTTGTAATAATATCGAATATCTTTAGTTTTATGCATAAGTTTTAGTGGAAAATGCAAGAATATTCACTAAATATGCATTTTACCTTGACTATTTTAATGCATGACTGTATAATGTCTGCATAATTTCCATAATCGTGAGGTTATACTTAATGACAAAAATTTTTATAGACGGCAGTGCCGGAACAACGGGACTTCGCATAAACGAGCGTCTGGCAAACAGAACCGATTTAGAGCTTATCAAACTCACCGAAGAAAACAGAAAATCCCCGGAAGCGAGAAAAGCGGCGATTTTTTCAGCCGATATTGTTTTTCTCTGTTTGCCCGATGCGGCGGCAAAAGAGGCGACAGAGCTTGCAAAAGGCTCAAATGCTGTTATAATAGATACGTCGACGGCACACAGAACAAACGACGACTGGACCTACGGTTTTCCGGAGCTTAAAGGACAGCGTGAAAAGATAAAATCATCAAAGAGAATCGCAAACCCCGGCTGTCACGCAAGCGGATTTATTTCTCTTGTGGCTCCCCTGACCGAAGCGGGAATAATTCCCGAAAATCTTGCTCTTACAAGCTTCTCGATTACAGGTTATTCCGGCGGCGGCAAAAAAATGATTGCCGAATACGAGGGCGAAAACAGAGATACTCTTCTTGACGCTCCCAGAATGTACGGTGTCACGCAGACACATAAGCACCTTCCCGAAATGTCGAAAATATGCGGTCTTAAAACGCTCCCGGTGTTCTGTCCGATAGTTTCCGATTTTTACAGCGGCATGGAAGTAACGGTTCCGCTTTTCGGCAAGGACATAAACGGCGGTGTTGAAGATATCAAAAAGGCGTATTCGGAATACTATAATTCCGGTGTCGTGAAGTTTGTCGACTCTGACGGCGAAAACGGATTTATGTCCGCCGGCGCATTAAGCGGCAGAGATGATATGATTGTTACCGTCACGGGCAACGACGACAGAATATTGCTTGTGTCGAGATTTGATAACCTCGGCAAGGGTGCGTCCGGCTCGGCAATACAGAATATGAATATAATTTTGGGTGTAGACGAAAAAACAGGCCTCAATGCCTGACGGAGGGAATACAATGAAAACAGTTTCGGGCGGCGTATGTGCCGCTAAAGGATTCACGGCGGCAGGAATACACTGCGGTGTTCGCAAAAACAAAACTAAGCGTGATCTGTCCGTAATTTACAGCGAGACAAAGGCTGCTGCGGCGGCTACTTATACAACAAACCTTGTAAAGGGCGCTCCTCTTACGGTTACAAAAAATCATATATCCGACGGTTACGCACAGGCGGTTATATGCAACTCCGGCAACGCCAACACGTGCAACGCCGACGGCATAGAGGTTGCCGAAAAAATGTGTGCGCTTCTTGCAGAGGAGCTTAAAATCAACGCAAACGATATTGTCATAGGTTCAACCGGTGTTATCGGTCAGCCGCTTGACATTACCCCCATCAAAAACGGTATTCCTTCGCTTGTTTCCGCACTTTCGAAAGACGGTTCCGACAATGCGGCGGAGGGTATAATGACCACCGATACCGTTAAAAAAGAGATTGCCGTTGAATTTACGGCGGGCGGAAAAACGTGCAAGATCGGCGGTATCGCAAAGGGCAGCGGCATGATTCACCCCAACATGGCAACAATGCTTGTGTTCATTACAACCGATGTCGCTATTACTCCGGCACTTCTTCAGAAGGCTCTGTCGGGAGATATAAAGAATACATTCAATATGGTGTCGGTTGACGGTGATACATCAACAAACGATATGGTTACAATTCTCGCGAACGGCATGGCGGGGAATGATATTATCGACAGCGAGGGCGACGATTACAACGAGTTTATGAAGGCCCTCAATACCGTTAATATGTACCTCTGCCGCAAGATAGCCGGTGACGGCGAGGGAGCGACAAAGCTTCTTGAGTGTGTCGTATCAAACGCAAAGGACGAGAAAACCGCAAAGACGGTTGCAAAGAGCGTTATATGCTCCTCTCTTACAAAAGCCGCCATGTTCGGTGCGGATGCAAACTGGGGCAGAGTTCTGTGCGCAATAGGTTACAGCGGTGCGGATGTCGACGTTAACAAAATCGATGTATCGTTCAAGAGTGCCAAGGGTGAAATCCCGGTATGTGTAAACGGCGCCGGAATTGATTTCTCCGAAGAAAAGGCGAAGGAAATTCTCCTCGAAAAAGAAATAGATATTCTTATAGACTTAAAGGACGGTTCCGCGTCTGCCACGGCATGGGGCTGTGATCTTACATATGATTATGTCAAAATAAACGGTGATTACCGCACCTGATAAAACGGAGGCATAAAAATGAGCAGTGAATATTCAACGGCGGAGCGTATTGAAGATATCATAGAATCATTGCCGTATATAAAACGCTACACCGGCAAAATCGTTGTTATAAAATACGGCGGCAACGCCATGAAAAACGAGGATTTAAAGCACAAGGTCATGCTTGATATTGTCCTGTTGTGGACTATCGGCGTTAAGGTTGTTCTTGTTCACGGCGGCGGCCCGGAGATAAATGAAGTCATGTCGAAGCTCGGCAAAAAGCCTGAATTTATTGACGGACTCAGAGTTACAGATAAAGAAACCGTTGATATTGTTCAAATGGTGCTTGCCGGCAAGGTAAACAAGACACTTGTAAACTATCTTGAAGAGAAGGGCGCAAGGGCAATAGGTCTTTCGGGCATGGACGGCAGAATGATTGAAGCCGAGATAAAGGACGAAAGACTCGGCTATGTCGGCAATATAAAGAAAATTCACGCTCAGCCCATTCTTGACCTGCTCGAAAAAGGGTATATCCCGGTTATTTCAACAATCGGCTGTGACAGACAGGGCAACGCCTATAACATAAACGGCGATACGGCGGCGGCTGAAATCGCAGGCGCGCTTAAAGCCGAAAGATTTATACTCATGACCGATATAAACGGCGTTATGAGAGACAAGGACGACCCGTCAACGCTTATCCCGGAAATTACAAAGGATGAAGCCGAAAAGTATTATGCGGACGGCACAATTTCGGGCGGTATGATTCCAAAAGTAAAAAGCTGTTTTGACGCGATTGATGAGGGCGTAAAGAACGTTGTTGTAATAAACGGCACCGTTCCGCACTCGATACTCATAGAAATGCTCACGAACGAAGGCTGCGGCACAATGTTTATCGGAGGCAAGAAATAATGAATATAAAAGAAACAGATAAAGAATATATTGCCGGCACGTATAATCGTTTCCCCGTTGAAATTGTCAGCGGCAAGGGCTCGGTTGTCAAGGACGAAAACGGCAAGGAATATATAGATATGGGAAGCGGCATCGGCGTTACGTCGTTCGGTGTTGCGGATGACATATGGCAGAAGGCAGTCATTGAGCAGATTTCAAAGGTTCAGCATACATCAAACCTTTATTACACAAGTCCCTGTGCCGTGCTTGCTGAGAAGCTCTGCGGAAAAACCGGCATGAAAAAGGTGTTTTTCTCAAACTCCGGAGCGGAAGCGAATGAGTGTGCCATAAAAGTCGCGAGAAAATATGCCGCCGACAAAAAGGGTGCGGAGTATTTTACGATAATCACGCTTAAAAACAGTTTCCACGGCAGAACGCTTACAACGCTTTCCGCAACGGGACAGGATCATTATCATGAGCTGTTTCAGCCGCTGACTCCCGGTTTTGCCCATGTTGAAGCGGGCAATTTTGAGGAGTTCAAAAAGACAGCCGAGGAGACAAAGGCCGCAGGTGTCCTGATGGAAGGTGTTCAGGGCGAGGGCGGTGTTATTCCGCTTGATAAGGAATTTGTAAAGAAAGTTGCCGAGTATGCCAAAGAGAATGATATAGTGCTTATGTTTGACGAGGTTCAGACGGGCAACGGCAGAAGCGGCAAAATGTATTCGTATATGAATTTCGGTATTGAGCCGGATGTTGTGTCAACAGCAAAAGGTCTTGCGGGCGGTCTGCCGCTCGGAGCAACGCTTCTGGGCGAAAAGGTGCAGAATGTGTTCGGCCCCGGTGACCACGGTTCGACATTCGGCGGAAATCCCGTTTGCTGTGCGGCGGCGATAAGCATTATCGACAGAATAGACGATGAACTGCTTAAAAGCGTAAGAGAAAAGAGCGAATATATTTTCAATGCGTTCAAAGATGCTCCCGGTGTCGAGAGTGTTGACGGTATGGGACTTATGATAGGCATCAAGCCCGTAAAGCCCGCCGCCGATGTAGTTAAGGCGTGCATAGAAAAAGGCGTGCTGTGCCTTACGGCTAAAAATAAGGTTCGTCTGCTCCCGGCGCTTAATATTCCGATGGATGTGCTTGAAAAGGCAGTCGGAATTATAAAAGATGTGATTGCAGACGAACAGACGCTGACAATTAACAATTAACATTAACAATTTCGGAAGACACTGCGTGCCGTAATTCAATGCAGAATGTAGAATGCATAATGCAGAATTTCGGAAGACATTGCGTATTTTGGTCAATAAAAAAATAAAATTAAAGGACTGTATGCCCAAAGGTATGCAGTCCTTAAATTATCAAATATTTTTCGCAGTCGCGTTAGCTTATAATCCAAGGTATCGTTTCGGAAAACAAAATTCGCCTCGTAAACAATCGTTTTATTATACATCTGATTGATAATTTGTCTTTGCTTTGAAACAATACTTCCTTATCAGTATGTGGCTATTGACAGAGCGAATATTTTTTTTGAATTCTGTTGTATGGCTTATTTGCCGAGATTGCCGAGGGAGCCGAAAAGCTGCTCAAAGAAGCCCTTGATTGTCTCAAAAATTGAGCGAATCATGGAGAGAATATCACCGATAAGTGTGATTGTCTCGTTCTTGACAACACCGACTACATAGATAGTGGTGTCGCCCTTTATGCAGTCAATATTGTAGTAGCCGTATTCGTCGGGCTGTGCGGGGGAAATGTCCTTAAGAAGCTCGGTTGTGTCGTAGCCTGTCCAGCCGTAGCCGTTGTAAATGTATACTTCGTACTGGGACATATCATATTCATCTTCAATTTCAACCTTGAAGGAGAATGACTGACCGTATTTGAGAGTAACAGTCTTGTCTGTGAACGCACTCTGCTCGCCGTTTCTGCCGTATACGGTATAGCCTGTGCCGGTGGGAAGATAAATCTTAAATTTCGAAAGGAAATCGTTATCGGTAGTCCATGTGCCGTAGGTTACGTCTGCGGAAGAACCTATCTGCGTGCTGTGTGATCCCTGCTCGAATTTAACTCCGACACCCTCTGCGTAAACGTTGAGAAGAGAATCGTCAAACTTGTCTTCGTTTTCAACGGGCTCGATGATGTGTGCTTTAATGTAGATGTACTGGTTAAGAGGAACCATAACATCGCCGCCGTTGTCGGGAATGGACGTAAACTTGAGGGCATTGTTAAGATCCTCGTATGCGTTGCCGTTTTCGGAAACAGCATAGGAGATTTCAACTCTTGATGTGCCGTCGCTCTTTGTAAGACCCTGGCTTGCGACTGAGGGGAATCTGTACTGGCAATATGCTTCGCCGGAGCCGCCGATGCGTCCGCCGCCCTTAAGATTACCGTAAACATACAGATAGCCGCCGTCAAGAATGGTGATATAGCCGTTAACGATAAGCTTTGCGCCCTGTTCGACAATGACCGTTGCACCGGTGGGAATATAGAGTGTCATATCGCTGGGAACAGTCATTGTTGTGCCGCTCTTGATTGTGTATGTTGTGCCCGATACAAGCTCATCGGATCTTGTAAACTGTGCGGATGTGTCATAGACTACGCTGCCGTCTGCGAACGCCGCAAAGGGGAAGCAGCACAGAGCCATAATTACCGCTAAAACTACGGATAATGTTTTTTTCATGGAAAAATCCTCCTGTCAAAGGGTATATACTTTTATACAAGCTTATTATAAATTCTTTATGTCAAAATGTCAATATATTAACAACCTGTGTACAAGTAAAAATTTTACCTTGATTTTTGTGCAAGTTAATAATTTTAAAGTCGATTATTTCAATTCTTTTTAAGATATGGTAGAATAAACGAGGCAATATAGGGGCCGGGGGATAAGGAAGTCCTGCGGACTTGGATTTTAAATTAGCAATCAGCAGTCAGCAATTAGCAATGAGTAAACTGTACCCATAAAATTGTACACCCCTATTTTAGTGTTTTGCATGACGTCCCCTGTTTTCGGACAGAAAACGGAAGTGCAAACCCCTGAAAACGGACAG
>CAVFPQ010000054.1:0-14538 GCA_963624415.1 Acutalibacteraceae bacterium
GAGCTTTGCATGTAGCCTTGCCGCCGGTATGGCCGTTTGCCGCTGTTTCGCTGTCGGTATATGTATCTTCACATACGGAGCAGACGTGAGTTGTGTAACCCTTATCTGTGCAAGTCGGAGCTGTTACCGTGTCAACATACTTATGTCCGTTTGCCGCAACTTCGCTGTCAACATAGCTGTAACCACAGACTTTGCAGGTGTGAGTTGTGTAACCCTTTTCTGTGCATGTCGGGACTGTTACAACATCGGTATATGTGCAGTCAACTGTCTCTGCATAGTCGCAGTTTGCGCACTTCTTTGAATGTGTGCCGTTGTTGTTTGAAGTATATGCATCGGGCAAGTCATGTGCGCGCATATCGATTTCTTCGGTATATGTTGCGCCGCAGTTTGCTCTCGTGCAGGTGTAGGTCTTAACGCCCTTTGATGTGCATGTCGGAGCTGTTGTTACAACGCCGTCATTCCATGCGTGACCGATAGCCGTGCCGGAGGTTGTGCCGCAGGTCTTGCAGGTTGCCGCCTGTGTGCAGGTTGCGTCACCGTAGTCGTGACCCGTTGCCTTTACAACTTCGGTCTTTGTATGTGTGGAGTCATTAAGGCAGGTATATGTCTTTACGCCTTCCTTTGTGCATGTCGGAGTTGTTGTTACAACACCGTCATTCCACTTGTGTCCGATTGCCGGAATTGTCTTTGCTTCGGAATTGATAATCTCTTTGCAGAATGTGCAGCGTGTTACAAGATTGTAGCTGCCGTCTGTTTCGCAAGTGGCTTCGATTCTGTCTTCCTCGGCAGGTGCGCCGGCGGTGTGGCCGTTAGCCTTTACAGCTTCGGTCTCGGCATATCCGCAGAATGTGCAGGAGTGAGTCTGAGAGCCTTCCTTGGTGCAGGTTGCGGTTTCGGTTACATTCCATTCGCCGTAGGTGTGAGCTTCATCCTTGAACTGTGCGGTTACGGTGAGCGCTTCGGTAACAGCGGAGAAATCCTTATCCCAGCCGCTGAAGGTGTAGTGCTTTTCGTTGTCGCTTTCGTGTGTCGGAGTCTCTGCGGGGGCTGTTGCCGACATACCGACAAGAACAGTCTGTTCGGAAAGCTTATCGCCGTTGTAGTTTACAAATGTTACAGTGTAGGATGCGTCATTTTCATCGGGTGTGCCGTTGTGGTTTATGTCGTCCTTATACTGTGCGTAGAGCTGAACGGCAACATCGGATGTGCCTGTTGTGAGATTAAGAACCTCGGCACAATCGGTGTAAGCAACTTCGCCGTCGGAGGTCTTGCTCCAGCCGACAAATACGCTGTCTGCCTTTGTGAATGTGTTCTTTGCAAGATTTGCCTTTGCGTCGTAGGTCATGGTCATATCGTCCATGGTGCCTTCGCCGCCGTTGGCGTTAAAGTGAATCTTATAGGTGTTTGCGGTAAATGAGCCGTTTACAACAACGTTTTCGGCGGGCATTGTATCGGGCTCGTTTGTCCAGCCGGAGAACGTGTAGCCGGTCTTTGTGAGAGCCGCCATTTTTTCTACTGCTGTGCCGTAGTCATATGTCTTTACAATGTCATCGAAGCCGTCACAGCGATATGTTACGGTATACTGATTTACTGCAAATGTACCCGAGACGGTTATGTCATTTGCGGGCATTGTCGCAGGAATCTCGCTCCAGCCCGAGAATGTGTAGCCGGTCTTTGCGGGTTCTGTAATTGCCGTTAAAGCATCACCGTAATTTACATTGAATGTCTTATAGACAGCACCGTCTACTTTATAAGTAAGAGTATAATTATTTACTTCAAATACGGCATCAACAACAATGTTGTTTGCGGGCATTGTCGCGGGGAGAGTTTCCTTCCAGCCCTTGAAGGTATAGCCTGTCTTTACGGGATTTTCAATCGCCGTAATAACTGTGCCGTACTTATAGGTCTGAACCGCTTTTTCCGCGCCGTCAACACGGTATGTTACAGTGTATTCGTTGGCTGTCCACTGAGCGTAGAGAACAACATCAACATTATTGCCGGTGGTAAGATTCTTTACTGTCGCACCGTCTTTAATAATCGTGCCGCCCTCTTTGGAGGTTGACCAGCCGCTGAATGTGTAGCCCGTGCGTGTAAGCGTGCAAACGGGAAGAACAACATCACTGTCATAAACAGCGTTAACGGAGGTCATATCGCCCGTGCCGTTATTCGCATTGAAGGAAATTGTGTAATTATTGGGTGTCCACTGTGCTGTGTAGCTGATATTCTCGGCGGGCATGATTGACGGAACACCGTTGCCGTTTGCGTCTGTCCACTTTGAGAACGTATAGCCTGTGCGTGTTGAGGTGGGAGCGGTAACTGCCGTGGCGTAAGCGCCGACTATATTCTGAACAGCCGTGCCGCCGTTTGAATTAAACGAAAGCGTGTAGGTGTTAATCGAATACAGTGCAGTTATTTCCGTGTTTGCCTTAATGTTTGTAAAGGTCTTGTCCCAGCCTGTGAAGGTGTAGCCTTCTCTTGAGGGATTTGCGGGTGCTGTGGCACTGTTGTTCCACTTTACGGTTTCGGTCTTAAGTGCCTTGCCGTCCCAGTCTTTGAATGTTACGGTAAATTTGTTGATTGTGTAGACAACGGTTACATCAACATCGCTGTCGCCCATTGTGCCGTTTACGGTTTCAAGGCTCGGTGTGAAGCCGTCAACCGCAGGGGTAGTATAAGAATATGTATCGCCGAATTTCAATGTATACTCTTTTTCGGTTGCGGCATATTCATTCTCGGCATACTTATATGTAATAGTAAGCTTATGAGAATTAATCTTGTATGTTACGGTTACTTCACTGTCGGTTGTGCCCATTGTGCCGCTTACAACTGTCTTGTCGGCAGTGTAACCGGTAATTGTGGGTGACGCAACGGAATAGGTCTTGTTATACTCAACCGTTACCGTCTTGTCATCAGCCGCCTTTGTGCCGTTTTCGTATACATAGTGAACGGTTACATTATGCTTGTCGAGAGTATATGTTACCGTTACGGTTGTATTTGCGCTTATGGCGTTAACAGTCGCTACTGTCTTGTCGGGAGTGTAGCCTGTAACGCTCGGAGTATTAACGGCATCGCTCTGACCGTAATAAAGAGTCTTTGTTACGGCTGAGGGAGCTGTTGTGCCGTCGGACATTGCATATTTTACGGTAAATGTAAACTGCTGACGATCACGAGTGATAACAATATTATAGTCCGTGCCGCCTTTTACGGTGAATTTGCCGTTTGAAAGCGCAAATGCGGAATTGTTATTTGTGACAGAAACTGCCTTAAAGCCTGTCTTTGCCGCAGTATAGCCCGAAAGGTCAACACTGTCGCCGTCAAGCTTTTTGCCGTTTACAAGAACGGTGTCGGTATATGTGCCGTCGGCGTTCTGTTCGTGGAGAGTTACCTTTACATTTGCGGCGTTTTCTTCCCATACCGCCGTAAGCTTTACATCGCCGTAAAGTTCATCCGTGTAAACCGTGCCTGCCGCAACAGTGCCGGAAGTCCAGTTGTTATCGGCGTGTACGGAAGTATCCTTTGTGACAGCCCAGCCCTTGAAGATATAGCCCTGCTTTGCGGGTGCGGGAGCGATTGTCACGGAGTCGGAATTTATTGTGTACTGTGTGGGATTTACACTGCCCGAAGCGAGTGTGCCGCCGTTTGCGTCATATGTTACGGTGTAGGTTATCTCCTGCCAGTTTGACCATACGGTGAATGCGGTGTGATAAGCGGCGGTTGAAGTTGAAGAAGTAATCTGTGCGCCCGTGCCGTTTTTGCCTGTATACCAGCCGTTAAACTGATAACCGACTTTTTTGGCTGTGGCAAGTGTGCCGAAAACGGTTGTATCCTTATTATAGCTCTTCTGAACCATTGAATAATCGGTCACGGGGTTAGCGGCATCGTATTCACTTACGAAGACATTCTTAAAGGATGCCGTCTGACCTGCGTGCTGTGCGCCGAATGCTATATCCATGCTTACTGCACCCTCGGGAGCGGTAACACGAATATATGATGTGGCATAGCCGTCTGTCTTCTTTACTTCGCACATCTGAAGACCGGAGAAAATGCGTGTCTCACTGCCTGCCCACTCGGAGGGAGTAATCTGCTCCTGAAGTGTGCCGTTCGCGTCGGTGTAACAGATTATATACTTGCCGACAAGACCGCTCTGATTGCCGTAGTTAACGCTTGAATTTTTAATGTTTATCTGATTGCCGCTTGCGTCATAGAAATGAGCAAACATATAAACATTGGCATCGTTTGCCGATGAGCCTTCATTATCGCTTGCGAAATCATAGGAGATTATATACTCCTGTCCGGGTGTAATGCCGGTTACACGATATGAGCTTTCTCCACGGCGTGTCTGCGGATTTGATGTATCAGACTCGGATTTATTGTTCTTGTAGCTGAAAATATTGTTTGTGGTATCGTAGCCTATTTCATCTGAAGAATCGGATGTGAATTTGCCGTCCGCCCACTTTGTGGCGAGGAACATATTATCAAAACCGATTTCATAGACAGCCTCAGACCACTGAGCGACAAGTGTATCCGCCTTGCCCTTAAATGTATAGAGATAACCTGCGTTTTCGCCGTTTTCGTCTGCGTCAACTCTTGTGAGAGTGCCGTTTACAAGACCGCTCCAGCCGGTGAAATTGTAGCCGTCCTTTACGGGGTCTGCGATAAACACGGTTGTCTCCGCCGCCTGACGATAGCCGAGCTTTGCGTCGCCGGTCGACTTGATATTCAGGTTTGAAATTGTGTAGTCCGCTTCGTTTGCCGACTGTCCTTCTGCGGCAACGGCAATGTTCTGATCAAGGCGAAGCTGATACCAGCCTGTTGCGTTTCTGTCAGCGGCGGCTACCGATGAATCATAGAACCAGCTTGAGTCGCCCGGAGTAAATGTAGCTGTGTACTCCCCTGCCGTTCCGGACCAGAAGTTTGTTCTGATTGTAAGAGAACCGTTTTTGAAGAAGAAGAACTCAGTTATATTATTTGAGCTGTTCCATGAAATTGTATAGGTCTTGCCTTCCTCAAGATATACCCAGAGAGGAATTATCTGTGTTCTTTCATTACATGCGCCCGCTTCGCCGTAAACAAAGCTCTTGTAGTGACCTTTAATGTCAACCGACTGACCGCCATCGGCTTCGGTTATTGCGTATGTAAGATTGGAAGAACCGCCTGAAGCACTCGAAGCACCGTTTTCAATAAACAGAAGATCGGAGTTCATTGTGCCGCCGTTGGGATCGACAATAAGCTCACTCGATACTGTTGGGTCTGCCTTCCACGTTGCCGTAAGAGTGGCATTGCCCGAACCGAATGTGTATGTGGAGCCGTTCAGATTGCCCGCGCCGTCAAGAGCCCAGCCTGTGAATGTATAGCCGCTCTTTGTGGGTGTTGCGGGAGTAAATGTTGAGCCGACGGATGCAGCAATATCGGTCCGGAAGTCCGAAACGGATGAAACGCCGCCGTCAAGGTCAACTGTAAGGTGAGCATCGGGTGCGGTGTAGTAGAAATAGAGTGTGTCACGCTTTTCGTTCTTTATTGTTTTGTTTATATGATAATATGTTTCGCTTGAATTTTTGCCGGAATACGCAGAAGCGGCATTATCACCGATTGCCTTAACTGACGAACCGTAAAGATAGCCGACGTATGTATATCCGTTAAACTGATTCGCGCTTATTGTTACCATGTCGGAGCAGGTGTAGTTTTCGGAATCTGCCTCGGGAGTCGTTGTGGCGGCCTTATCAAGATAGATATTTGCCACCTTAAGAGGACTTGAGCTTACAACACCGGCATTGTTAACGGTTTTTATAAGTGCGTAATATGTTGCTTTGGCTGTGCCTGTTTCATAAACAAGACTGTCAAAAGCCGACTTCAGGGATGTTTTTGCGCTATCGATATCGGACTGTGTTGCATTGGGTCTGCCGAGAACAAGAGATGCCGCACTGAAAGCGGACTCAAATGCCGACCAAGAAGCGGATGTACACCAGTTCTCCTGATTTGATGCCTTTATAACCTTATTGACAAGTGCGCGAAGCTCGGTTTTGTCGGTGTAGGTAAAATCGCAGTATGCCCATGTTGTTGCCGTACGTCCGCCATGAGATTCTCCATAAAGACGAGAACCGACCGTAACACAAGTATTCGCTGTGCTTATAGCGGTATTAATAACACCGATATGACGTTCCGCATCGCTTATTGATGTGCCGTCGTTGCCATTTCTTGAAGCGGAATAAATTAAAGTTCCGCCCAAATCATCGGGATTGGTTGTTAAATGCGAAGTACCGAAAACAAAACGGGAACATGTATTTTCTTCGCCGCTGTCATTCCAGCAGTCACTGTAGTTAATATCCGCACCTATTGTAAAATTGGGAATCTGATTATAGTTAGTAAAACGTGATGTGTCGATTATAAGATACGCTGTGCCGCCTACACAAGATGAATCCTCATCATTTTTCCAAAACCAGTTAGCACCATCACCTAATGCCAAAGGTTCCTTAGAACCACCATAAAGGGGATGTTGAAGGCTTGTTACCGTTGAATCCGTAAGCGGCGGATCTATCATGGAGCCTGTTTGATCTTTATTGCCGCTTCCGGGATAGCTGTTGGTAATGCCGCTTACACCGGTAATCCATGCGGTTGTTGCAACAAAAAACCGTCTGGAGGAATAATATTTCGATTGATACCCCGCACCCGCCGTACCGGATGCCGTGGAGCTTGTCGTGCAAAGGGGTGCGTATGCAACGGTGTATGCAGTGGCAATTGCCGTGTCGCCGCCTGCCGAATAGGTGTATTCAAATGTCCATTTAAGAAGGCGTGTGCTGCCCTCGGCAAGAGCGGATGTAAGCGAGCCGCCTGTTATTGTGCCTGAAATTTCACCATTTGTAAGTGCAAATTCCTTACTGAAAGCGGTAACACCGTTTGCTCCGAGCTGAGCATCTGCATCGGAAAGTGTAACCTTGACCTTAGAAGCGTCTGCACATTTAAATGTGAATGTACCGGTGGTCGAAGGATCTGCAACAGTCTTTACTTCACCGTCGGAAGTGAGTGTATTATTGAGAAACTTGTCAAATGTCTTAATGTCCGATGTCGCGGGCTTAAGATAAACCGTTTCGGGAACAACGGCGAAAACGTCCGCACGTGCTCTGTCTTTTTTAAGAACAGCATCAAAATATGCCTGAGCATCCGAAATTGCCGACTTGAGAGAATTGCATGCGGATGTAATCTCATCGGAAGTAACGCCCACTGTCTTTGCGAGAACCTTTTCGGCATTCTCCATAGCGGACGCAAATGCCGCACTCTTTGCGCTGTCTGAAATCATATCTGCGGCATAGCCGTATGAAAGTGTAGTATAGACAAGATTACGCAGTGCCGCCTTGTCAACAGCCGATACATTGAGCTTTACACCGGCATATGTTCTTGCGATTGAATCATTTCCGATAACAGGGCTGTATACATTGCTGTAACAGTAGACAAGAAGGTGCTCACCGGCTGTGACCGTGCCGTTAAGTGCGTAAAGACCTCTTGCGAGAGATGTGTTGCCCTCGTATCTGCTTGTGTCGGCATTGGTTGTGATTGTAGCGCCCGAAAGACCGCCTGTGGAAACACCGGACACAGATGTGCCGTCAATACCGCTTATAAAGTACAGATAGTTGTCGCCGCCGTCCCAGTCGTGACGGAAATGCGCCCAGCCGACGGAGAGATTGGGAATCTGATTATAGTTTGAAAAACGTGATGTATCTACGGTTATATTCATCAAACCGAGATTGCCGTCGTTATAGAAATGGAAATCGACATCCTCGGAGTCGCCCGAACAGACATCAACACCGCCGTTTGCCGCAGTTGTGAATGCATCCGTATAGAAATTGCTGCCCCACGGAATTGTGCCGCCGTTTGCGAAGGGGTATGTAACATTCCCTCTTGTTGCACCGGAGTTGCCGCCTGTGAAGGATACAAGCGGAGCAACAAATACGGCGTTAGAAGCGTCAGTTGCGGAAGTATTGACCGAGCCTGTGGATACAAACTTTGAAGCGGAATTACCGCCCGAAACACTGTGACCGCCGGTTACGAATGAATAGCTCCAGTTTTCGGGGTTGGCGTATGTGCCGTCATGTCTTGTGTGAGCGGACATACCTGCCTGACCGAGATAAGGAACATAGAGCGAAGTGTAATAGTAAACGGTGTGTGTCTCGCCGTCCGCGACATAAGTGAGAGTCCACTTTATGAAAGTCTCACTGCCTGCGAGGGCTTCGGAATATCCTGAATAAGTCATGCTGTCATTAAGAGCGAGAGAAACGGAATTTGAGCCGTTTGCACCTGCGACAACATTGCCGGAAGCGTCAAGAAGATTGCCCGAGAAGCTGACCGTATTGCCGTTGGCATCCGAACCGGATGACAAAATCTCATACGACAGAGTCATATCAGTCGCATAAGGGCTTGAAACGGAAACATCAGTTGATGACGCCGCCTGAGATACAGCACTTGCACCGGTGGACTTGACCGTGTCGGTTAAAAAGTACTGTAAGCTCGATGAGCCGGGTTTGAGATAAATGGCCTCGGGTATATTCACCGTGAGGTCATAACCGTCGCTTGCGGACATTGTGGAATTGACATCCACTGCCGCCTTTGCCGTTAAAGAAGAAAACGGATTAAAGAAGCAAACGGTTGACAAAATCATAAGCATGCTTAAAAAGACGCTTAATACTTTTGTCGGGGTGTGGTGCGTTTGAGTCATAAATATAACCTCCGTTTTTTTGCCGCCCGAAAGAGCGGGAATTTAATGCGAATACAGAATTATCCGCACAAAGTTATACATTGTTAATTCTACCATAAACAACAAACGATTTCAACGGAAATTCAGAAGAAAATTCGTGAATAATAAAACGGATATTTATGTATTTCGGACAAAAACCAAAAAAGCCGGGATGCAGCCGGAAGCATTCGGTAATCGGCAATCGGCAGTTAGCAATCAGCAATGTCGGACTGTTATAATGCAGAATGCATAATATCGGAGATCCTGCGGTCTTGGATTTATAAGCTGACGCAAAAGGTAAATCGGAAAATTAATACTTCTGACTCAAGATGAGATTGCCGCACTTTGCTGACCTTTTCGGCAATTGCCGATTTCCGATTTTTAATTGCTGATTGCAAAAATCGGGCTGCCGACAAAAGCCGACAGCCCGATTTTAATCTTTATTTATTTTATTTGTTGAAGTCAAAGAGTTTTTTGAAGAACTCACGTATTCTTTCAAAGAACGCTTTAATTCTCGCAAGAAGTCCGCTTGCAGCCTTTTTGTCGGGAACTTCGTCACCGCTGTACTGTGATTCATCCTCCGCCAGAAGCTTCTGAATGTTCGAGATGAAAGCCTGCGGATCGCTTGCCGAATTAATAAGATCCTGAATTGTAAGACCGTTTTCGGCAAACTTAGGCGCAAGGTCTGTTGTAATCGGTGTTACCTTTGTAACAAGCTGATATACAACGAACAACAGCATATCCGGAACATCGTATGTTTCCATAAGGGTAAACAGCTGATTTATTACAACATAGAGTGTCTCTTCATCGTAAACATCAAGCTTGCCCTCGCCTATCGCGTTGGAAATAATCTTGCAGATAGCTTCCTTATTCTCCTGCATGAAGATGACTTCGATAAGCAGACGGAACACCGCCGTAAGAAGATCGCCGCCGCCTGCCGAGTCAAGATGAACGGTTGCTCGATTCTCCTTTGACATGAACTTCTCCATTGTGCCGCAGCACAGCGTGTGGAAGTCAATGTACGGAAGCGTAATCTTTACACCGCTGATTGTGAGCGAGTCGCCTACAAGAGTGCCTACAAGGTCGCTTATAAGTCCGTTGAAGTCAACATCAAGCGGAATTGTAAGGTTAAGAGTCATGCTGCCTATCTGAATGTTTGAGATAAGGCCGTTTAAGATATCATAGCCGTTAACAATGGGCTTGAGTATGTCAAGAATTACATACGCGAAGTGAAGAACATTGTTAAGCAGATCATTAAGTCCGCCGATTGAAATGAAGAACAGCAGGTTCGGAATTATATTGAGAACCGTGTTAATCGGATCGACATAGACCTTTGCAAGAAGTGAGCCTATGGGCGCAACAAGATTATAGATTGCGTTCGCGTTGCCGATGTTCTCTTCGAGAGTTGAATCATAATACTCGTTATATGTGAGTATATTCGTGCAGGACAGTGCCTCAAGAAGGGCAATCCACGCAAACTGATAACCGGCATATGACGGCAGCTGAATAAGGTTAAGCACGTTAAGAGCGTTGTCCGCCATAAGATACTTAATGAGGAATGCCGCAGGTGACGCAAGAGCGGACACAACACGAAGGAATGTATCGCACTTGTCTATGCCTTCTTTGTTAAGACCCCAGTCAAGCTCAACCTTTGTATAGTTGCCGTTGGCGTCCTTCTTAAACATATCCGTCCACGACGACAGCTCGGCAATTTTGTAATATGCGTCGGACTCACCCGCCATACCGTGAAGAGCCTTTGCTACAACCGAGGGAGTGTACTCAACATCAAGCGCATTCTTGAGAATTGTCTCAATGTCAATCTTATCACTGAGCCCCAGAAGCATGGGATAGAGCGCATTGAATATGGTGTTGACCATATCGTTATTGAAGAGCTTTTCTTCAAGCAGGTTCTTAAGGAACGGTCCTATACCGTTTTCGAAGCCCTTAAGACCGAGCATTTTAAGAACGTTCTCAACAAGCTGACCGGCATTTGACACTGTATCGGCGGCATATTCACGTGTCCAATACTTGGTGTATGTAACCTGTGTGCCGTATGTAAGTGTGGGGTTAACCGTTGTGTTAAGAAGTGAACTGTTGTGATAGTTGATATTGCTTACGGGATACGCATAGCCTATATTATTTCTGAAATCACCGGTAGCCGCAATGCCGTTTGCTTTGTCGCCCTTGTTGTTTTCGTTGGGATAGAAAATCTCAAGCAGGGCGCAGATTGCATCATCGGGGTGGAGCATTACATTATATATAATGTCACCGAGTGTAAGACCGTTAAAGAGTGTCTGATTCATATCAAGACCGAAGCACTCAATAAGGAACGGCAAATCGTATTCCTGTGAGTTGGGCTCATAACGCGACAAATCGTATTTGTAGCCGAGTGCAGAGCAGACATAACGCAGAACAACAAGCAGAACCTGACCGGGATGCGCTATTTCGAGTGTGTTATCAGCGGTTACAGTACCGCAGGAGATAAGCTTAGCCTCGGGTATTCTCGGGAGCTTATACGCACGTGTTTCGTATACAATATTTGTAACTTCCTTTGTATGCGTATCGTCCTTTGTTGTCGTGTAAGTTGTTTCGGCATTGTTTGAATATACGGTATCGTAGGCAGTATACTTTGCACGCATCTGCTCTTTGTATTCACTTGTTGCGTCTTCCTTGAACTCGAACAGCTCACCCTTAAAGGCGTTGTAAGCATCCGTTCCGACAACAACAAGATCACCGGCTTTTACGGAGTAAATGCTGTTGGAGTAGTCCTCCTTCATCAGATAACCGGCAGGCTTGATTTCAACTATTGTGTCGGTGTTGTAATTAAGCTTTAAGACGGAATCAAGAAGACCGTTTATGCTTGAAAGCATGGTCTTGATATTTGAGGGAAGAAGCGAGCCGAGATTTGCGGAATAGAATTTAATTCCGGCGATTGTCGCGACAATCATTACACTGTTAAGGCAATTGTAAAGGTTGCAGTTCTGAACATTTGAAAACCATGAATGCGACTCATCGTTCGAAGTGTTGTCATCCCATTCATCGTAGTAGTGAGATAAGTTTTCGTCTTCGGAGCTTGTTCTTGTGAAGAAGTAAACAAGATTCGGAAGCAAATTCCAAAGTGTTTCAAACGGCTTTGCGCCCAGAACATTCTGAACCCAGTATACAATAGGCTGAACAATAAGCTTCAACGCGTTGTTGCCGTTTTTGTCAACAAGAGCGTGATAACTTTCACTTGAAACAAAGCCCGAAAGTTTATTGACATCCACATTGGATATATTCTTGCCGTAATCTAATTCAGTAAGACCGAGAACACGGAACAACGGGACAATAAGCTTTGTATACGCACCCTGCGAGCGAAGCAGCAAACCATCCTGAACAATATTAACCAAAAGTTTATCATAATATTCATCAAACTGGTTGTCATCGTTAGAATCGGTAATATTCCAGTTCATGTTATCTTTACGTGCATTGTTTTTATAGTCTGCATCGCCACACATAATGGTAACCAAAAGAAGTAGGAATCCGCTCAGTGATGCACACAGAGCATCTGAAAATACTTTTCCTTTTTGATCGAGAGGTGCATCATCAACACCCCATGAAAGCACTTCAAAGTTAACATTATTCCAACTTTCGCCGGCGGCACTCAGAACCTTTATTGCATCAGCATATTTGTCACCGTAGTTGGTTTTAATTCTGTCGGCAAGAGTATTCGGTTTAATCGCAAGATGGTTATTTGTCAGAATTTTTGTAAGCAAATTATCCAGATCAATTATATTTGTGACCTCTGACGGCAAATTGCCTAACAGATCGTCCAATGCTTTTGTTACCATCGGATAAACCTTTTGGACAACAAGATTAACAATACTGTCACGGAACAGAAGTCCCGAAACAAGAAGCTCGACAAGCTCATGGATATTTTCGAATTCAAGACCTTCAACGGCAGTACCTTCAAACAGGCTGTTGTCGGTATTGAAGAAAAGTCTGAGGATATTTGCCATACGTGTGGCAACATCGTTATCACGGTCGGAGCTTGAGTCATCACGGGGAGTGATGAGGGCATCCATATCCTTTACGATTGTATCAAGCTTATAAAGCGTTGCTTCATATTTTGTTGTGCCTCTGACTGTTCTTGAAGGCATGCTGTCGGCGGACTTTGCAATGTAGGTCATGGTAATCATGTTGCCCACATCATCGCCGAACATTGACATAATGGCTTCGTTTGAATAGTCGTGAGTTATGTCTTCTGTATACGCAATAAGCTTTGCTGTAAGCTTTGCTGTTTCAACATCGGAAGAAACACCGTTTATAAAGGCGGAATCCCATGTTTCACCTGTTTTTTCGTCATAGTTTCTGCTGATATACTGCGAAAAAGCATTATAGGCGGTCGCGAGATAAGCGACAGTCTGCTCGTCTTTTTCAACTTTTACAAACAGAGCGGATGCCTGTGAGCCTTCGGAAATTTCGTTATCGAGCTTTGCGGTCTCACGGCTGAAATTATAGTATGAAGCATAGTCATTCCATACCGTATTGAGTGACGGAGTCTCAAATGAATAATAAGACTTTGTGCCGAGGTCGTTGTATGTACGCTTGTAGCTTATTTCATAGGCAGCCGTGCGAGTTGTGATATAGTAGTCGGCCAGGTTGTTTATGTCGCCGCTCTCGATAAACCATGTATCAACCGAGGTCTGAACAATAAAGGCGAAACGGTGATACCAGTTGCCGGCGTTTATTTTGAGAACATTGCCCATAAAATACTGAAGAACGGTGTTTACGTTATAGTATTCGAAGGGGGTTCTCTCCATGAAATAGATACCCATGGAAGTAAGAGTAGCCTCGCTTACGTCCTTGCCTGTGGCTTCGATAAGAGAAACAGCCTCATCATATGCGGCAAGCTCTTCGTCTGTGGGCGTTTTGGGGTCGCCGTAAAAATCAATGAAAGAGCGATCACCCGAGGTATTCTCAAAATACGGTTCGAGCTTTGAAGAAACCTCGTTTACAAGAAGGTTTGCGTCATATAAGCCTTTGCCGTAGGTTGTGCTCATTATCTTTTCGGCAATATAATAGAAACGGTTAGCCGCCTTTAATATATCGCCGGCTTTGTTGTCTGCGGCGATAACACGGTGCTCGTAGGCAAAGCCGTTTGCTTCGGTGTCAAAGCCTTCGGCGCCGTTGTCGAGCGTTTCGTTCTCTATTGTGTAGTTGGTAAGGGTACGGACGTGTTCTTTTTTGAGATCGTTCGCGAGCATTTCATACTGTGCGGACAAGCTGACTTCCGCCGCCATTCCGGTAAAACCGAGAGAAAAGACGGTAAGCAGCATAAGTGTCGCAAGCACAACGCTCATTATCTTCTTGAATGTCACAAAAAAACAACTCCTTTGCTGTAAGATTATACCTATTCACTATTATTATAATGCTTAAAACAATCAATTGCAACTGAAATGCGATTTTGAAAAGTAGAAATTTGTGAATAAAATATGTACAAAATGACAAAAGAGCATTTACAAAATGCTCTTTTACAATTAATAATCAATAATTAACAATCTCGGAAGCCCTGCGGACATGATTTATACAGCTTCGCAGACTTAAAACCGATTTATAACAAATAAGTTCATCTTTTGCGTAGCTTTATAATCCAAAACGCTTCGGCGTTTTCCTTCATTATGCATTCTGCATTATGCATTCTACATTATCTTGCCCTGCGGACATGATTTATACAGCTTCGCAGACTTGAAACCTATTCAGCACAAATAAGTTCATATTTTGCGTAGCTTTATAATCCAAAACGCTTCGGCGTTTTCCTTCATTATGCATTC
>CAVFPQ010000055.1:0-14185 GCA_963624415.1 Acutalibacteraceae bacterium
AGTTCTCGAACTGGGCGGACAGATCATCGACGGAAAAGACTGACGAAATGGTCAATAATTGACAGAGTTGTCAGTGGTCAGTGGTCGGTGGTCAGTGAATGATGATTAACTCATTTATCAATCTTTACTTATAACACTTAAATTGCAGGAAAAAGTAAAGATTTTCATTTGATAAAGTTAAGATAGCATATTTTCAGCCATAAAAAAACCGAGCGGAATACCCCTGCTCGGTTCTTTTTTTTTCACAATATATTATTACGAATATTACTGCTATCGGGTTAAAATGCCCACTCGCCGTCAATGAATATGGGAGTTGCGACGCCGTCTTTGTAGCCTGTGATTTTCATATCGGGCGCACCTATCATAAAGTCAACATGAATGGAGCTGTCGTTTACTCCGAGGGCACGGCATTCATCATAGCTCTTATCAAGGAAGCCCTCTATGCAGTCATTAAAGCCCATGCCGAGAGCGACATGACAGCTGGCATTCTCATCAAAAAGAGTTTCATAGAACAGTATGCCGGTGTTGTTAATCGGGCTGTTGCACGGAATAAGGGCAAGCTCGCCGAGCATTTTAGCACCGTCATCCATATTTATCATCTTTTCGAGAAGCTCGTCACCCTTTTCGGCTGTATGGGACACCACCCTGCCGTCTTTGAATGTAAACGAGAAGTTTTCTATCAGCTGACCGTCATATGACAGCGGCTTGGTTGACACAAGAGTACCCTCGCATTTTCCTGCCATGGGGCTTGTGAAAATTTCTTCCGTGGGCATATTGGGATTAAACTCAACACCCTGTTTTGTGTATTCACTGCCGCCGCACCACATACCTTCGGGAATAAGACTGCACTTAAAGTCGGTGCCGTTTGATGAATGATACTCAACATAATCAAACTTTTTCTCGTTGAGCCATTTGCAGCGGTCGATGAAGTTCTCGTTATGCTTTTTCCACTCTTCAACAGGGTCATTATCCTCTGTTACACGGCAAGCGGCAAGAATTTCCTGCCACAGCTTTTCATATGCGGCATTTTTTGAAAGCTCGGGGAAAATCTTCTTTGCCCACGCATAAGAAGGAACGGCGGCAATAATCCACTGATGTTTGTTTTCAATCGCATCCCTGTACGGCTTTGTGATTTTGTATCGTGCTATCTGCGCCTTCTGCATTTTTGTGTGGTTTACGCCCTTGAGTCCGTCGGGATCATCGCTTATTATATGAATGCGGCAAGGAAGCTTTTCGGTCATTTCTTTAAGGCGTTCCTCCTGCCATGCGGGAACCTTCGAAAGCTCCTTTATGCTCTGATGTCTGTAATCAAGCTTTGTAATCGGCTGCCATGAAAAATCAACATCGACTTTTGAAGCACCGGCTTTGTAGCACTCGTCCGTGAGAATTGTGGCAAATTCATACTGATCGGCATTGATATAAATGCGGACAGGCTGTCCTTTTTGAATGTTTGCGCCCACTCTTGCGATAAGGCGGGCATATTTTCTGATTATGGTCTTTTTCAAGATTGTTCACCTCTCTGTAAAGTTTATCACGCCGAAAAGAAATAATCAACTGTCAAACACATTGTTTTGAAGCATAAAATAAAATTGATTTTTCGAATTTCAAAAGTTACATCAAAACGGACAAAAATTACATTTGCGGCGGCAATCGTTAACAATATGTTAAAATATTAATAATAATAACAAGGGGTAATAGTATGAATTTCAGTATAATATACAATCCCATAGCGACAAAATTTTCACAGGCGGCACTTGATCATCTTATCTTCAAAATGGTTGAACGCGGTCTTACACTTAATGCGGTTGTAAAAAGCGAGTACGCCGGGCATGTCATTCCGCTTATAAAAAAGCTTGATCCTGTGTCGGACTATCTTATTACTCTCGGCGGTGACGGCACAGTCAACGAAGCTGTCAGAGCATTTAACGAGATTGAACAGCATTCCGTTTATGCCCATATTTCCGTCGGCACAACAAACGACATGGCAAACAACTTCAATCTTTTCAGAAAAGATCCGATAAAATCCGTTGACAAGCTGGCAATGGAAGGCACAGAAACAATGATGGATTCAATCATAGTAAACGGCGAGCCTGTTGCGTATGTTTCGGCTTTCTGCTATGTTGCGCCTATTCCCTTCCTTGTAAACACAAAGCTCAAAAAGACACTCGGTCATGCGGCATATGTTGTTTCCGCTCTGCCCGTTATTCTTAAAAAGCCGGAGTTTGTAAAGCTGACATACACGGCAAACGGAGAGACAAAATCAATAAGAACCTGCCTCGGACTTATTACAACTTCAAAAGGTATGGGCGGAATTACGCTTTATCCCAACGCCGACCAGAATGACGGCAAATTTGAGGTATTTTTCCTTACAAAGCTCACACCCAAGCTTATTCCTCCGTTCTTTACACAGTATGTACTTGATAAAGTAAATCTTGAAGATCTCAGAGAATACGCAGATGTATTTTCAACGGACGAACTTACGGTTCACTTTGACAGCATTCTGCCGAAACACGCAGTTGACAATGACGGCAACAAGGCAAGCTTTGAGCTGTCACTTCACGACAATGTTCTGCACTACAAAATGGGCAAGAAGATAAAAATTCTTCGTCCCGATCACTGATTATAATACGCAAAATTTTCGCCCCGGTTCTTGCTGAATCGAGGCGATTTTTTATATTGCATTTATATTACTGTAAACAGTCGTGACATTTGGCACCGTTATAGTTCCGTCTGCGTTCAGCTCATCAAAAACTTCTTCAAATCTGTGCTTGAATTTTTCAAAATCCGTGTCGTTTTCCCTGAGTGCATAAGAGCTTGAGAGACATCTTTTAACAAACTGCTCCTTGTTGAAAACAAGCGGAAAATTATAGATATCTTTTTTGTATTCGCCGCCGAAGAAATCTCGTATGGTCGTATCATCCGACTCCATTCCTTTTGAAAAGCCGTGAAAATCATCGCAAAATTCAGTATAAATTTCTATGCAGCGTTTATTTACCGTGGCGGTTATGTCCCTTGTATTCCACAGAAGATATACTTTTCCGTCAGGCTTTAATATTCTGCGGCACTCATTAAGAAAAGCATTCGGTTCAAACCAATGAAATGCCTGTGCAACCGTGATACAGTCAACACTTTTGTCGTCAAGTGAGGTCTTGTCACAAGTGCCGTTTATAATTTTTGCATTCTTATAATTCTTGAGATAAGTCTCAGACTCCGCACGCATTTCGTCGTTTGGCTCTACACAGCAAACAAAGGCATTCCGAGCAAGAAGCATTTTAGAAAGCTTGCCGGTACCCGAACCTATGTCGGCGATAATCGGATTTTCGGGAAGAGAAGCTAAAATATCATCAACAGCATCATCCGGATACCCGGGGCGGCTCTCTGCATATACACCCGAAAGCCCGTCAAAACGTCCTGTGTTATCCTGTGACAAATCAAACAAGGCGGATATTTCTTCGGGGGACGCCGTGCCTGTTACGCCGATTTTTTTAATGGTAACAGCGGATGCCAGAGCGGCAAACCGAGCGGCATTTTCAACGGATGTGACACATGAAAAGGCACTTGCGAAAGCCGAAAGTGTGGTGTCACCCGCTCCGCAAATATCAATCGGGGGTTCACATTTTATTGCATCCGTCTTAGTGACACCGAAGCCCATTGTGGCAATTGAGCCTTTGCCGCCGAGAGTGCAGAGTACAAGCGATGAATTATTATTCGCAAGCATCTGGGCGGCATTACAGAAGTCTTCATAAGACGCATTCATATAGCCCTCGTTATGATAGACGGCACGCCAGCACTCGACTTCATTCGGTTTTAGTATGCAGTGACTGTACTTGTCTATATTGTATCTGCTGTCAACTATGACTGTTTTTTCGGTCTTGCAAAGGGCGTTTATCTCTTTTCGCACAGCCTCGGTCATTATACCGTTTTTGAACTGATCGGCAACAATTACGACATCCGAAAGCTTTGCGGCATTGCGAAGATTTTTGATTACAAGCTTTTCGGTCTCTTCGTCAATTGGCGTGTAGTTATCAAAATCAAGTCTCGGATCTTCGTACACCGTGTCGGAAATACCCTTTCGCATGGGCTTGCAATAGGCATTTGTAAACCGTCCGGGCGTTTTTATGACAAAGCGTGTGTCAAATCCGTTATTTTTGAGAATATCGGTCATAAGCATTCCGCGCCAATCATCACCGACTAATGTAACGGGAATAACGGCGGCAGGGTTTAGTGCCATAAGATTTGCGGCAACATTTCCGCCTGCACCGAGATAGACACGTTCATCGGTTACGGGAAGCGGAAAATGCGGTGTCTCCCTTGAAAGCTCCGATTTTGTCATATCGGCATTCCAGTAAATATCAACGCAGAAATCGCCTATTATGCATATCTTTTTTGTCTTTATCGTTTCAAAAATTCTGTTGAGTTCCGTTTTATCAAGCATAAAAATCTCCTTAAAGGCGGCTTATAACTTTATCGTAAAGAGTGGGAATTGTAATCTTGTGATCACCCTCAAAATGCCATCCCCAACCGCCCCTATCGGTAGGACGGTTAACTATGTTCTTGCGCGGACGGTAATAATAATTGGGGTCATCGTAGCCTATTTTGCAGCGGAAGTTGCCGAGTCTGATAAGATCGAAATTTGCCGTTGTTATATTAAATGTGGGGTAGCCCAGATTGCGGGCGATTGACAGTGTTTTAAGGAAAACCTCGGGGCCGATGACAGCCGAGCCGAAATTAAGAAACACGCCGCCGTCAAGCTGAGATACGGAATATGCCATTTTCTTAAAGTCAATTCCCGAACACTTGCCGATTGCCGCCATGTCGCAGGTCGGATGCTGATGTATTATATCCGTGCCGAGTGCGATATGATAAGTCGCGGGAATGTCAAGCTTATAGGCGTTCCACAGAATGCAGTCCTCTTTATACGGGAATTTTTCGGGGTGAATGTCGATATACTCCCCTATCGCCTCGCCGTAACCGATATTAAGCTCCGCTCCACGCTGTATAGCCTCGTTCATCCATGCACCGGTCTGCTCCCACATACCGAAAGAGCCGTCCTCAATTGCGGTGGGGACATCCTCGGAAGTGCCGCCGAGATAAGCAAGCTCAAAATCGTGTATACTTGTAGCTCCGTTTGCGGCAAGGTGAGTTATAACGCCTGCCTTCATAAGCTCAATAATATAGCGTGAAAGATGATTTTTTACAACATGCGCCCCCATGCTCCATATAACCGGGCGGCCGTTTTTGCGTGCGGTGACAATGCGATCAATAAGCTCATCGAAGCCATCGTAAACAAACTCTTCATGCGGTGTAACACCCGGAGTCATCATATTTTCTATTGTAACAAGATTATGGCGGTTTTCAGCCGAATATGTTGTTATGCCCGAAAAATCAAGCTGCATCTGTCTGCGAAGCATAGCAGTACCTCCAATGCTCATAATATAATTTATTTTATCACAATCAGCAAAATTTTACCATATATTTCAAATAATTTTATTGAATTTTTTGTGCAATTGTGGTAAATTCAGTTATAAGAAAGAGAGGTCTTATTATGAGAATAATGAGCTTTAATGTTTTATGCTACGGCAGCGGCAAGCACGAATGGACAAAACGTATTCCGCTTGTAGTCAGAACGATAAGAAATGTAAATCCCGACACTTTCGGCGTGCAGGAGGCGCACTACGACTGGATGAAAGCACTGACAGCCGCCTTCCCCGATTACGATTATGTCGGCGTTGGTCGTGACAACGGCAAGAAAAAGGGCGAGTATTCCGCAGTATTTTTCAAGAAGAATGAATTTGATGTACTCGACAAGGGCAATTTCTGGCTTTCGGAAACGCCCGAAAAAATCGGCAGCAAGGGATGGGACGCCGCCTGTATTCGTATCTGCTCATGGGCTAAGCTCAGGAGAAAAAAGGACGGCGCCGAATTTGTGCATCTTAACACACACCTTGACCACGTCGGTCGAATTGCGATGCAGAAGGGTGCGGAGCTTGTGGCATCAAGAGGCATAGAAATTGCGAACGGTGCGCCTGCGTTTTTCACCGGTGATTTCAATGTAACACCCGATTCCGAACCGTGCAAGGCGGTGCTTGACTGCGGTTTTAAGGATGCGAGAGATATAGCCGAAAAGACAGACAAGGGACATACATATCACGGGTTTGAAAATCCCGACTGCGGCTTTGCTGCGATTGACTATGTTTTCTGCAAGGGTGACATAAGAGTAAAGCAGTTTAAGGTTGTAAAGAAGCATATAGACGGCGAGATACCGTCTGATCATTATCCGGTGTTTGCGGATGTTGAATTTTGACAATCACCGGTGCTAAATCGGTAAGGTGCAATAACACTTCGCAAAACAGACAAAAGATGAACGAAATAAATTATTAGAATGCAAAAAAGTCGGCAGGTTTCAATAAACTTGTCGGCTTTGTTATTTTAAGGTTTCCGGAAATGCAAACAAACAATTACGGGGATTTGAAGTCTGCGTTTTCGAGCGTGAGAAGGCGGATTTTTCGGTCAAGTCCGCCGGCATACCCCGTAAGCGAACCATTTACACCGAGGACTCTGTGACAGGGTATTATAATAGCAATCGGATTATGCCCGACTGCACCGCCGACAGCCTGTGCGGACATTTTTTCAACTCCCCTGTCCCTTGCTGTAATTGAAGCAATCTGACCGTATGTCATTGTTTTGCCGTAAGGAATCGTGAGCATTATATCACAGACCTGTTTTTGAAATTCCGTTTTGCCGTATTTGAGTTCAGGCGTAAAATCCGGAATTCTGCCCGAAAAATATATATCAAGCCACTTTTCGGCATCTTTAATAAGCGGATGTTCTTTTTCTTCGAATGCATCGGGCAAGGCATCACCGAAATATTTCTGTTTGTCAAACCAAAGTCCGATTATCGCATCATCATCGCACGCAATTGTAATAAACCCGAGCGGTGAAAGACAGCGTTTTGTGTATATCATATTGCCTCCGTCATCAAACAAACCCCTGCCGAAAGAAACAATCGACAGGGGCATTTTTTATGCTATTGAATTAATAAGCAATCGTCCACTTCTGTTCAAAGAGAAGACCGAGCTCGCAGTTTTCAATCTTGACAAGCTTAACAACGGTTGCTTTGTCAAAATGAAGAATGCAGGGAGAATTGAAGTTAAACTCGGTGATATGACCGCTTGCCTTATCGACTTTGCATGTAAGAGTGCAGGTAGCATACTTTGCGTGAAGACCTTCAAATTCAACGAATGCACCTGCGGCACTTGAAACATCGTCAGTTCTGAGCAGAGGTCCTAAAACACCGGCTGAGCCTTTTCCGGCAACGGCATCTATCTCGTAATTTGAATCGGTACCTGTTGATTTGAGAACTATTTCGTAATATGTTCCCTTATCGGTGCAGGTTGCGGATGACACCTGTGAAGGAGAAATTGAAATCTTGGTTACGCCGACGGGAGGCAGATCGGAAGCGGATGAAACAACAGCTTCGGTGCTGGGCTTCATGAACTTTGTCATAAGTGTCTGAGCCGTCTTTTTTACGGTGGCGTTTGAGCCTATCTCGCAGATTTCTTTATAGTTTGAGGTATTGTCATATGTTCTTGTAACGGTCTTTGCGTCTGTTGCTATCTTGTTGTATGCCGTTACGTAATACTGAACAATTTCTTCTTTTGTGGACGGAGCGGAAGATGACGAGCCGGTATTCGCTGCCGTATCTGTCTTTGCCGCCTGAGTCGGAGCTTCGGTTGCAGCCGACGATGAACCGGTGTCGGATGAAGCAGAGGCGTTATCGGCAGGTGCCTGTGTTGCTTCTGTGGGAGCGGCTGTCTCAGCTGAGCCTGTATCAGCGGAACCGGTATCGGGAGAAGCTGTATCGGCAGAAGGAGCTGCATCTGAATTTGAAGAACCGCTGTCGACACTGTCGGCAGAGCCCGAGCCGTCGGGATCATAAAGGTTGCTTATTGCGGGTACGTTTATAGCGGGAACGGACACTTCGATAGCGACGCAAGATGCCGCCGTGAGCATTGACACAACTACTGTTGCAAGTGCCATGGTTTTTCTGAATTTCATTTGCATAACCTCCGAAATTTCATACATCTTAAATTTTACAGGCAAAGTACCCCTTTTGTCAATAGGGAAATTGATTTTTTTGTAACAATGTCGGTTTTTTTGGCGTTCGTTCTGAACGATATTCTTTAATTCACGCACAGGAATAATCTGTATGATATCATCCCATTTCTTGTGGCTATACTATACCCAAATAGAGCCGCAAACCGGGAATATCAGCCGTAACTATAAAACGAAACACAAAATAACAAATACGGCAGAAGAATGCAAAATCAAATCAAATTCCGCATGTAAAGGAGAAGAAGCGTTGAAGCAAATTACGAATTTTATAGATGATTTCGAGGATGAAATGGAAGCGTTCTTTAGATGATGTCATTGAAACGCCTTGAGCATTTGCGTTGTATGCGGTTTTGCCGCCGATTTCGGAGACGCCGAGCGCAGTTCCGTTTATTGTTCCGGCATTGTTATAATCCCATTTTTCAAAGCCGGATTTAATCGCGGGTGAATTTTCATTCAGCTCAAAATCAAAGCTTGCGGCATCCGCAAAACCGGGATCGGCAATTACGGGAGAAGTAACATATCCCTTGCCAATGGCTGTATAAATGCCCATGGCTTCTTTGGGGTTATCGCTTTTATCCACATAAATATCATCTTTATCTGACAGGTCCCAATAAGTGTTGTTATATTCATTCCATGCCGTTTTATCGGAAATATGCGAAACCGCACGGGTTTTCTTGTCGGTCAGAAAGATATTATTATAAACATCCGCAGCCATTTTGCCGCCGTCGTTCGCAATTGCACGGCTGAAGTTCGACACAACACTGCACTGCGACTCTCCGCTCAGTGCGAAAATGTTATTTCTGACAGTATTATATGAACCGTAATGGAGATTGTAGGCATCACTGCCGCAGGCGTACACAAGATTTTTCTCAACGGTAATATACGATGAACCTTCATCAAGATAAATTCCCCAGCCGCCGTAGCCGCCTTCGCCCGAATCCGCCGAAACATTGTGAATTACATTACCCGAAATAACCGTTCCCGGCTGATTGCCGAGAGTATAGATTCCGCCCATATCGGAAAGCCATCCCTGACCGATATTATAGATAAGATTGTCGCATATTCTGTTATTGTATGTCACGGAATAGGCATATCCCCATACCCAGCCGACAGACACCGCAGTATAGTAGCCGTCATGTATTTCATTGTGTGAAATTTCAACGGAGTTTGCGTGGATTACAAGCACACCGACGGCATTGTAATAATATCTGCCGTATTCGGAAATGCCGTTATTAATAATGCGGATATTCTTCGTAACACGAGGGTCTTCAATATCGACATTCTCGCCTCTTACATAAACAGCCTGAGCACCTATATTTTTGAAAATACAGCTGTCGACATCGGCATTTGTGACATTCTCTCCCATAAACACGGCGCAGGCGGCAATATCTCTGAATTCACAGTTTCTTATACGAAAATCGGAGGCATTCGTGTATTTAACACAGCTGTCGGCGTTATATGCGGCCTGTGAATGTTCGCGTTCGGCATAATAAGAACGTCCGTTGCCTCTGAAAATGATATTTTCAAAAGAAATCGAGTCGGCACCGTCAACGCTTATAAGTGTCTCAAGTGTCGAGCCGAAAACGGTATAATCATCGGGAGATTTGCCCTCTTCGGGAATTACATAAAGCACGCCGTCGGATTTATCAAGATACCATTCACCGGGTTCGTCAACAGCCTCATATGCGTTAAGAATGAAAAATCTGTCACCCTCTTTAATCGACATACTCGATACTTTATCGAATTTTATATGACCTGTTTTGCTGTCATAACCGGATATACGCAGGGTTTCATCCTTCCACCAATGAAGAATTTTGACTGTGGCGTTATTTAAGTTCTCAATTTTTGAAAGCTCGGAAGAGTCGGCATACATTCCGTTGTATGCGGTGAAATATTCGCTGTCAACTTCGGGTTTTGCAAATATGTCGCCGTCACTTACGGATTTTACCTTAAAATAACCGGATGAAGGGAATCGGCTCTGCTCAAGCATTTTTTCCGAATCAAAAAGTGTGTTAAAGTCCGCATCCGTGCCCACATATTTTTTGAATGCGTCATGACCGTTGACGGTACATTTTTCAAAACCGGAATAGGCAGTGCCGGAAGTAAATACAACCTTTTCGCCGTCATAGGCTTTATATGTAACATCGGACTTGTCGTTTTTGTCAAATTCAACCGTTTTGTCAAACGAATATGTGCCTTCCCTGAAATAAACGGTAACGTGTCCGTTCAGGAGTTTTGCGGCATTTTTTGCGCCTTCAAGGGATTTCAGCGGCATCAGAAAACTGCCGTCCGCCGTGTCACTGCCGTTCGGTGATACATACAGCACATTTTCAGTCACGGCAGAAAAGGCCGTAGGAACAATACAGCAGAAAATCAGAATAAAAGCGGCAGAAACGGAAATAACTTTGCGTAACATATGATTTCTCCTCTTTGATTTTTCGGCAATTCACAGCCGAGATTCAGTATATCACAAAAAATAAAGCCTTGCAATTACGATTGTCGGGATAAAGAAAGAATGTAGCTTTTCAACAATCAATATGCCGAGTTTTAGGGCAATTTCACTAATTGACGGCACGATAAAAAAAACAGCAACTCCGCTTTTTCGGAATTGCCGCTTTTTTTGAGGAAACACAATTTACACACAATTATTTTGTTTACAGTCGGGATTATAGCAGACAGCGAGCAAATTATTACAAAGTTGTAATAATTGTCATTTTCAATGTAACTTTTGGGGTTGAATGTATCGGCAAAATGTCTAAATTAAGGCATGAGTATTTGTCACAAATGGAAAATTAAGGCTCAATTTTATATACATCGAATTTGTTCACGGTTTGTTAACAAAATTATTTTATATTTTTAACTTGAGAGGAGTGCATATATATAATGAAAAAATTAAAGAAAATCACAGCCGTATTGATGGCTTGCACCGTTCTGATAACGCTGTGCGTTCCGGCGGTATTTGCAGGCACAAACGAATGCGAAAACTGCCCGACAATTGTTATTCCGGGTGTATTTCAGTCCGATGTCAGATATTATGACGACAACGGCAGCGAGATGAAAAACGCAAACGGCGGAACGTACTCAAAGCCGTTTTTCGCGGAGGACACCGACACCATTGTAAAGGACGCTCTCGAAAACGCATTGTGGCCCATTGCCCGTCTGCTTATCACTCAGCATGACAAGGACGAAAGAGCGGCAGCGGCGATTGCGGAGGTTCTCGGCAGGTCTCTTTTTTCAAACATAGCACTTGACGAGTACGGCAACATTATAAATAATATTAGGGCGACGGAGTATAACACTTCCCTTGCGAATCTGAGTGCGGAGGACAGAGCTTACTGCCTTAATCAGATTCCGCTTCAGGATTATGTTAACAAGGTCGGGCTTGATCACCTCTATTTTTTATCATATGTTTCAACAGGCAGCGTAAAGCAGACTGCCCTGAGACTGTTTTCTCTTATTCAGACAGCTAAAGCGGAAAGCGGTCACGACAAGGTAAATCTTCTGCCGATAAGTCAGGGCGGCTCGATTTTCAATGCGCTTATGCAGCTGTACAGAGACAAGGGGCTTGAATTTTCGGACGACATAAACAGAGTATGCTTTATTGTTCCTGCGGCTGACGGTGCGGCGGTTCTCGGTGACATTTATCACTACGGCTTCCTTGATGATGATGAGGCACTGTATGAATATATGTTCCCGTCGCTTCTCGGTGACGATCAGCAGTATCTTGCGTATCTTATCAATATCATACTGCGTATTTTCCCGAACGGTGACCTGAATAATATTCTGGACAAGGCTGTTGACACGCTTATTGAGGATTATCTTGAAAACAGCACCTGTCTTTGGGCACTTATCCCGTCAAAGGATTACCCCGACTGCCGCGCGAAGTTTTTAGCGGATGATGACAGCAAATATATAGTACAGGAGACGGACTGGTACTATAACGCTCAGCTTAATCACCGCAATTATATTCTTGAGGAACAGAAAAAAGGCGTTGAATTTTTTGATATAGTCGACTATAATTATGAATTGTATAAGATTTGCGATTCATGGGACAAGGTCAATGCCGACGGTATTATTCATACGGATTCAGAGTCATTCGGTGCGACAAGCGTTGCAGTAGACAAATCTCTGCCGGACGATTATACGCAGGCGAACACCTATTGCAATGACAAGAGCCATAATCATATTGATGACGCTCGACTTGTGGACGCATCCACCGGTATTCTGTGCGAGACCACATTCTATTTTAAGGGACAGGATCACGAAAAGACCGCTTCAAACGATGTAATAATAAGACTGGCGATAAGAATACTCACAGACGAAAGCTTCAGAAATGTTTATTCCGACCCCGCATATCCGCAGTTTAACTATGCGAGAAATTCAAGAAACTTTATCCGTGACATAAACAGCGCCAAAAACTTTGACAAAAGCACAATTTCAGCCGAAAACGCGGCAAGACTTGATGAGGTTATCGCCAAAGCCGAGGCTGTCGTAAACAGCACGTATATGACAACCGAGGACTTTAATAACGCCGCAGACGAGTTCTATGCAGAGAGAGACAGAATTATTTACGGCGTAACGGACGAAGAAGAATCGGAAAACAAGCTTCTGACCGTGGTTACAAAAATTCTCAGATGGTACAGCAATTTGCTCTATAAGCTCTTTAAGGGCTTCGGCTGGAGCGACATTCTCTTATTCAGAAATTTTAATTGCGGAGGCAAATAATGTATAATTTTATCACGAACATTTTCTACAAAATCCTTGTTGCGATGCTCTCAATCGTAGTGGGCTGCGGCGGTACGGTTATTCCGTCAACCGAAACACCGATTGAAGCGACAGATCCCGAAAGCTGCGAAATGACAGCTGTTTTGTGGGCAGATCCGCAGATTTCGGACTATATTCTCAAGAGAAACGAGCCCATGAAGGCCGCATGCAGAGACCTTGCGAACCTTGAGGACGGTGCGATTGATGCTCTTGTTATTGCCGGTGACATTGCGGAAAACGGCAAGGCATACGAATACAGAGTTGTGCTTGACAATCTTTCGATGTTTGACGGCAAGGTTAAGAATATTCTCCCTGCGACCGGCAACCACGATATCCGTATGAGAATTTTCAGTCAGACCGTTAAGACATTCTCGGAGTTTTCTTCGAATGTTAACGAAAATCTTGACCTTGACAAGCTCTATTATTCATATGAAGTAAACGGCTATAAGTTTATTGTTCTCGGAAGCACACGCACGGAATTTGAGGAAGCGTACATTAACGACACGGAGCTTGAGTGGCTCGACAGCGAATTAGCGGACGCAACGGCAAACGGCGATCCCGCATTTGTAGTGCTTCATCAGCCGCTTAAAAATACCCATAACCTGCCCGATGCATGGGGTTCACCCATTGACAGTGCAGGTTCTGTCGGTGCACAGTCGGATGAACTTAAAGCTATAATGAGCAAATACAACAATGTATTTCTTATCACAGGTCACCTTCATTCGGGACTGAGTGAATACACATACGAAGAAATTGACGGTATTCACGGCGTAAACCTGCCTTCACTTACGATTATCGATGACGGCTATCAGGCAACCGGAACCGGACTTGTTATGGAAGTATATGCCGACAAGGTTGTTTTCAGAGCAAGACAGTTCTCAACAGGCGAATATCTTACACAGTTTGACAAGACATACGATCTTGTATAACTAAAATTAAATTATCGGAAAACGGGCGTCGATGCGGGAAGTGTCGGCGCCTTTTTGCAGTCGGCAGAAAAAATGCGAAAACACAATGACAATTAACAACTAATAATGGCGAAAGTCTGTTATAATGCAGAATGTAGAATGCATAATGCATAATATCGGAAGTCCTGCGGACTTGATTTATATAGCTTCGCCGGAGATGAATTTACTTAATAAGTGATATTCCCGTATAAAATTGCGACTGCTATAAAAAAGAAGTAAAGTAATCGAAAATTGATAATAGGCAGTCAGCAATCGGCAATGGCGAAAGTCTGTTATAATGCAGAATGTAGAATGCATAATGCATAATGTCGCAGACAAAAATCATCCGGTGAATGATT
>CAVFPQ010000056.1:0-11143 GCA_963624415.1 Acutalibacteraceae bacterium
TTTTAATATATCCCGGAAGTCGCATTCCTCGCGGCTGCCTACGGCTTCGCTGCCGCCGGTGCGATGCTTGCCGTCATACCGCTTACGCTTCTGACGGCATTATTGCCGCCGTCTCGCTATCCGAGCCGGCGGTGCCACTCCTCGACGACAAGCGTGCCTTGCCAAATCAGAAGGTCAGCCTGACAAAACGCTTGCCGCCTCGTCGCGGCAGCTGCTCCTCGCAAAGCTCGTCGCAGCCTTGCCCTCGTCATTCGCTTCGCTCATTCCTCGGGCTTGCGCTCGCTTCGCTCGCGTTCGGCTCGTCGCTTCGCTCCTCGCCCCATCTTTAATACAAAGCCGCATCGCGAATTGTCGCTTCGCCTGCACTCTGTGTAATTTCAAATGTAAATGTTTTCGCGTTTTCGCAGTCGAGATTTTCAAGCGGCACAATACGCTTGTGACCTACGCAGTTGCTTCTGTAAATTTCTCTGCCGTCTGCCTTTATCACAAATTCACGAATGTGCTGTCCGTCCGTTATATTTTCTCTTACGACAAAATATTTTGCCTTTTTGCCGTCGGGAACATTAAGCGTAACCGCATTTTTTTTGTCGGACACAATATCGAGCGGTGTTGAAAATGTGTCTTTAATCAGCTTGCCGAAATCGATAAACTGCTGTTCGTCCTTAAAGTCGCCGTCCTTTGAAATTGCCATACCCATTAACAGATTGGAGTTTCTGCCGACTGAATTTATATAGCATTCCAGAAGATGTTCGGGAGAAAACACCATATGCTCCTCTCCCTCACGCCATCCCCAGCCGCAGCCGAAAGCGTGGTTGTTGCGGTTTGGTACATCGGTTTCCGCAGGACGGTAAAACATGCCGTCAGGGTTGCCCTCGCCTGTCTTTTCATCGGGTACAGTGCCGTCAAAATGCAGGCCGTCGCCGTCTGTGGTAGCCCAGCAGTTTTCGGGAACAACGCCTTTTTCGTTTCCTACCCATCTTAAGAGAGACGGATGTTCGGCAGGGCCCTGGAAGCAGACCGCATGCGGCTGATATTTTTTTATAAGCGGAAAAATATTCGGACCGCCCTTTTCAGCCGGGATAACTCCACCGTCAAACCAGATTTCAAACAGCTCGCCGTACTGTGTCCAAAGCTCCGTTACCTGCTTTTCGACATGGCGAACATAATCCTGATATTTATCCGAAAAATAATCTCTTATTATGTCATCATTTATGTCGTAGTAGCCGTTGCAGCCGGTTGAATAGTAAAATCCCGGCTTTATTCCGTATTTTTTGCACGCATCTATAAAATCACGGCAGATATCTCCTTTGCCGTCCTTCCATTTCAGCGAACGTGTGCAGTAGTCGTTTTCGGCAGTCTGCCACAGTGAAAAGCCCGTGCAGTGATTGGCTACAAGGACAGCGTATTTCGCACCCATTTCGTAAGCGCTTCTGACCCACTGCTCGGCATCAAGCTTTGTGGGGTTGATAATTTCAGGCGACAATTCCGTGCGAACGGCGGCGGTTTTGTATTCCCTGAATTCGGGATTGTAAATTTCCATGCAGTAGTGGATAAGAACGCCAAGCTCGCAATCCTGCCATTCCAAAAGCTCGGGCGTGGGTTTTGCGATGTTGTACATAATTTTAACTCCTCTCCTGAAAAAAATATTTTTCTCCGAATTGATTGTAGCAGAAAAACACAGTACGGTCAACTGCCGAAAAAAAATTAAATTCATTCTTGACAAATCAAAATTCGGGCGGTATAATCCTATTAACCTACAAGGTTGGTAGTTAAAAGATTAGCAAAGAACAGTGGGGTTTGGGGGTAGCCCGAGCCAACGGCGAGGGCACAGCCGCGAGGAGCCGCGTTAGCAGGCGACGAGCGGCAAGCCGCCTCGGATAGCGAGGCGGCGCACCTGCCGTCAGAAGCGTAAGCGGTATGACGGCAATGCCCGAGCGAGTCGAATTTATTCAGCCGCGACCTTACGCGGCTTAATAAATGAAGGCGAGCGAGGGGCATTCCGCCCGGAAGGCGGTACCCGGTTGTCCGGCGTACAGCTGTCATATTTCGGAAAACCGACCGACCGGACAGCCGGGTGCCCCGACGGGCGGCCCATGAAAAAAACAGTCTCAGGACTTTTTTTTCAATGATATCCGTCCTGCACAACGGATGATATATCTGCGAAATGATATCACACTTCGTGTGGTGATATACCTGCGGTATATAATGGAACGGATATGGCATCATACGATTTATCGTATATCACTTTGCAACATCAATATATCACTGCAAGAAACCGAGGGCAGTTTCTTGCATGAGTCCCCGGTTCTTTTTTTCATTGCTAATTGTTTTTTGCCTTGTGTAAAAAAAATTCAGCATAATATTGGAGTGATCATCTATGTCAAAAATCTACACATCCGCTTCCGAGCTTATAGGAAGCACACCGCTTCTGGAACTCAGAAACATTGAGAAAAAATTAAACCTCAATGCAAAAATCATCGCAAAGCTTGAGTATTTCAATCCCGCAGGTTCCGTTAAAGACAGAATCGCAAAGGCCATGATTGACGATGCCGAAGCAAAAGGTGTTCTTAAAAGCGACTCCGTTATTATTGAACCGACTTCGGGCAATACCGGTATAGGACTTGCGAGTGTCGCCGCCGCAAGGGGCTACCGCATTATTATAGTAATGCCCGAAACCATGTCCGTTGAACGCCGTCAGCTTATGAAGGCATACGGTGCCGAGCTTGTTCTTACAGACGGCAGCAAGGGCATGAAGGGCGCGATAGCAAAGGCCAACGAGCTTGCGGCCGAAATTCCGAACGCTTTTATCCCGGGGCAGTTTATAAACGAAGCCAACCCCAAGGCGCATTTTGAAACGACAGGCCCCGAAATATATAATGATACCGATGGGCATATCGACTGGTTTGTTGCCGGTGTCGGCACGGGCGGCACTGTTACCGGTGTCGGCAGATATCTTAAAGAAAAAATTGAAGGCGTAAAAATTGCCGCTGTTGAGCCTTCCGCTTCCCCTGTTTTGTCGGAAGGCAAGTCCGGTTCGCACAAAATTCAGGGTATCGGCGCCGGATTTGTCCCCGATGTGCTTGATACGAAAATTTACGATGAAGTTATCCCCGTGACCAACGAAGCGGCATTTGAATACGGCAGACTTATCGGCAAAACCGAAGGTATTCTTGTCGGAATTTCATCCGGTGCCGCTCTGTCTGCCGCCGTTGAGCTTGCAAGGCGTCCCGAAAACGAGGGCAAGACAATAGTTGTGCTGTTCCCCGATACGGGCGACCGCTATCTGTCGACACCTCTCTTTGCGGATTGATACTGTTGACATTCTTCTGATTTATGATAGAATATGAGTATTCTGTGAATGAAATAAGGTGATATTATGGCAGCCTCCAAACGGCATTCAAAAAAACACACAATTATATGGCTCTGTGTTACAGCCGTTTTTATGGGACTTAATGTTGCGTTTTCGTCATTCGGAATAGCGGTTCCCGGCGGCAAGCTGTACCTTTGTGATGCCGTAATATGCACCGCCGCTTTGCTTGTGGACCCGATGGCCGCTTTTCTTATAGGCGGTGTCGGCTCGTTTATAGGCGATATGATATTTTATCCCGCCTCAATGCTCGTGTCTCTCGTGACACACGGTCTTCAGGCGGTTGTCGTGTCTGTTTTTTCGCACTATGTGCTTAAACATAAGCCCGTTTTGGGGCGTGTTATCGGACTTATACTCGGTATGATTATAATGGTTGTCGGCTACACTCTGGGGGCTATGTATATCTACTCCACCAAGGAATTGGCGATAATCAATATTCCGTTTGAGGCACTTCAGGCATTTATAGGTGTTGTTGTGGCTCTCATTTTAGGACAGAACAAGCTTCTGACCGAACAGGCGGAAAAATTCAGAAGAATGACATTCGTAAAGACTCGCAGAAAGGCGGATACGGATACAAACCTCCGTAAATAACCCAATAAATGAAAAAAGCACTTATCGCAATGAGCGGCGGCGTTGACTCTTCCGTTGCCGCTCTGCTTATGAAAGACCGTGGCTTTGACTGCTCCGGTGTTACCATGAAGCTCTATAATAATGAGGATGCGGGTATCTCTTCAACAAAAACCTGCTGTTCGCTTGACGATATCGAGGATGCGGGGCTTGTCGCGTCCCGCCTCGGTATGCCTTATTATGTCTTTAACTTTACGGATGAGTTCAAAGAAAAGGTTATGATGCGTTTTGCGGATGCCTATCTTCACGGACTCACCCCGAACCCCTGTATAGACTGCAACAGGTATCTTAAATTCCGCAGACTTTATCTTCGCTCCCGTGAGCTTGGCTATGACTGCATTGTAACAGGCCATTACGCGACTGTGGAAGAAAAGGACGGCAGATTTTACCTTAAAAAAGGGCTTGATGACACAAAGGATCAGAGCTATGTTCTCTATCCCATAACGCAGGAGGAACTGTCGCATACGGTGTTCCCCCTCGGTACGCTTACAAAAAAAGAAGTCCGTGAAATAGCCGAAGCGCATGATTTTATAAACGCCCACAAAGCGGACAGTCAGGATATCTGCTTTGTTCCCGATGGCGATTATGCCGCCGCGGTTGAACGACTGACAGGGGTAAAGCCGACACCCGGCAAATTTGTCGACAAAAACGGCAATGTCCTCGGTGAGCACCGTGGAATTATTCACTATACTATCGGTCAGCGAAAGGGCCTTCTGCCGACTCTGCCCGGAAAAATGTATGTCTGCAATGTCTGTCCCGAAAATAATACGGTTATTCTCGGCACAAATGCCGATTTGTTCGGCACAAAGGCGACAGTGACGGAGCTTAACTGGATTTCCGGCATTGCTCCGACCGAGCCGTTCAGGTGCAAGGCGAAAACGCGCTACCGTCAGAAGGAGATGCCCGCAACGGTAACGCCTCTGCCAAACGGTGATATTGAAATAGAATTTGATGAACCCGTGCGTGCCATTACACCCGGTCAGGCGGCAGTGCTGTATGACGGGGATTATGTTCTCGGCGGAGGCACGATTACAAGCAATCGGCAATAAAAGAAGGGACCGGGGTGACAAAGAAGTCCTGCGGACTTGGATTATAAAGCTTCGCAAACGATTAGTTTACAAAAAATCGATTTGCAACTGTGTAGCTTATAAATCAAGTCCGCAGGACTTCTTGGCTTTTAATTGACGGACCGCTGCCGCCGGCATCTCTCAGTCGCAGAAAAAATCATTCACCGGATGATTTTTGTCTGCGACATTGTTAATTAAAAAATGAGCCGCTTATATTTTTATAATTCGGAATTATCGTAGAAATATCCCTTCTGTTCATACATTGAAAGCATTTCTTTGCCATGCTTTACTGTGAAAACATATGTGCAGTCGCCGGCGTAGTACATATTTTCTGCCCCGAAAAGGGAAGTCAGATAGTGTGTGTTTTCGCCGTTTCTCAGTCCGCTTATGTATCTGCACTGCGGTATAAGCAGTTTTTTCGCTTCGATAATCGAATAGATATTTCTGTCATCGTTTATCATATGATGCGCACACTGCAAATAGTAAGAGCTGAGCAGATTTTTGCCGTAAAGACAGGTCAGAACTTCGCCGTTTGCTTCTTCCGCATCGCCAAGGAATATTATCGAGCTTTCGTCAAATTCAATCTTGAAAACGGTTGTCGACTCGTTCATTCCTCTGTATGTTTTGCCTTCACCTGCATACGGTGAACGGGGCAGTATATCCTCATGTGTTGACAGAATTTCAATATTGCCGCACGGAATATCAAATTTTTCGCCTGTGTGCGGCTTTAAGAACATGACATTCGGAAAATATTTTCGTACTCGTTCCTTAAACAGATTTACATTCGGATTTCCCCTGCCCATAAGCGTTTCGGAAGGGAAGTTGAACATAACTCTGTCAAGTGTCATTCTGCCTTCAAGCAACCGCATAAGCTTTATGAACACATCCATATGATCATCATGATTGTGTGTGCCTATCCACATGGAAATGTGAAGCTTTTCGCTTTTATCAAGCCCTGTGAGGTCATAAAGCCTCGTTATAAGCTCATCTGTTGCTTCGTCCGTCGCCTGTTCCATTTCGCCGCCGTCAATCAGGATAAGAGAATTATCCCTCAGCCTTATGGCGTAAAGCATACCGCAGTCACAGCTGTAACCGTAGTTCATTGTGCCGTATTTGAGTGAAAACTGCATAAGAGCCGAATTGTCACGTATGTTTTTATCATCATCGTATTCAAAGCGGCAAAGCGGAACACTCACCGTGTCGAGAATGATTCTTGCGGTGTGTTTTTCGGCAGTATAGTATGTATACAGTATATACTTTTCGTATTCAAACTCGGCGAAAATATTGCCGTAAAGCTCACGGTAAAAGCCCTTTTTGCCGCCCTTGTTTTTGATTTCGGCAATAAAATCCGCAAAATCCGACCGTGTTACATGCTCCGTAACAAGCATATAGCAGTCGTTTTCGCTCCCCTTTTCGGGTGTTTCGTCATAAAGTCCCGTGCCGCAGTTTACAGGCGGACAAATTGCCTCCCCCGGCACGCTTACGCCGAGCTTTTCAATAAACAGCTGTGTTGAAAAATCCATAAAAGCCCTCGGTTACTTTAAGTATGTATTTACGTATTCAATCTGTTTTTCATTAAACGCAGCCGCAATATCGGAATCCTTGTCAAGGTCGTGTCCCGAGTTGGGGTAGCTGAAAAATTCATGCTTTACATTCATAAGTGTAAGCACTGTGTTAAGCTTCTGAGCCGATGAATAGGGAACAAGCGCATCCTTTTCGCCGTAAGCCATGAGTGTCGGAACACTGTCTGAATTTATGTAGCTTATCGGGGATACAGCCGCCAGGGCAAGCTGAACAGCCGCAGTTGAAATATTGTCTTTTGTAACCGTCACGCCGCAAAGCTCGCTTAAAAGCAGATAAACATACGCTTCGTCTGAGCCGTTCGCAACCTCGTGGTCGACAAATGTTGTTCCCGTGAAGTCACACGGACCTACGCTTGAAACAACAAATTTTATGGGAGCCGGGGCAGATGAAGCCTTTGTGTAAGCATACATCATGGCAAGGTGCGCACCTGCGGAATAGCCGCTTACTGCAATGGAGGTAATTGTTATACCCTGTTCCTTTGCCTTGTTTACTGCTGCCGTAACGGCGTTTGCCACATCCGCAACCATCTCGTTTGAATGTACACTGCCGCCTGCGGAAATAAATCTGTAATTCACGGATACAGCCGCAATTTTAAGATCGTTTGCGCAGTATTTGACAAGATCCCAGCCGTCATCCTCGTCACCGGACAACCATGCGCCGCCGTGAATAAACACATACAGTCCCATGCTGTCACCTGCGTCTGTCGGCAGAGCCATATCAATGACCTGATTTTTGTCGTTGCCGTACTGAACATCACGGTACTCGTTGTATGTCTTTTTTGCACCGCCGAGACCGAACAGCTGCATAAAGAACGCAACGATAGACATAAAGAAAGAAACGATTTTTTGCCACATAAGAAACTCACCTTTCGTGTTTTATTGTTCTTTGTATATTTCCGCAGTCTTTTTCTTGTTAAGCGTATATACAACGCCGATAAACAACGCCATAAGACCGCAGGTTATTGCGGGGATAAGCGCCGACATTGTGTAAAGTCCCGATACGGCGCTGTCTGTCAGTTTGTCGGAATCATAACCGATAATGCCGAGAACACCTGTGCTTGTAACAGCCGACAGTGTCTGCCCGACTTTACGCAGAAATGAGAATACGGCGTATGTAATGCCCTCTTCTCTCTGCCCTGTGCGGCTCTCCTGAAAGTTTATGACATCCGTTACCATTGCCCATATTTCGAGTATGAAGAACATCATTCCCGCACCGGATATAAAAGTAAGAATAAAGAATACGATAACACTCTTTGTTCTTATGAGAAGCAATATTATGTTCGCTATAAATGCCGCTATCATACCGACGGCACACAGCTCTTTTTTGCCGAATTTCTTTACAAGCTTTGTTATAAACGGCACCAAAAACAGCATCGGCAGATACGACACAACCGTTACAATCGAATAAAGCTGAGGTTTTTCGAAATAGTTTAAGAACAGATAGTTATACAGCGACTGTGTATACTGCTGAGTAGCGATAAGAAGCATCGAAGCGAGTGACACGCCAAGGAACGGACGGTTTGTTATAAGTGACTTGGCGCATTTTTTCCAGTCCGTTTTCTGTCCTTTGTTATAAACCGGCTCAATTCTCTCTGTTGTCATGGCGTAACACATCTGATATATTATCACGCTTATTACCGACAGAGCAAGTACGCCGAAGAAAAGCTTTGTGCCGTCAAGCTGATTTTGTCCGTTTGCGTCCTTGGTGTATACGAACAGCGGCAGAACAACCATTCCGGGCAGACCGCCGAGCCCCGCACCGATTGAACGGAAGACGGACAAAGACGAACGTTCATACTGATCACTTGTTACAACGCTTGCGAGTGAGCCGTAGGGGATTGTGACAACCGTGTACATCATGCCGTACATTATATATGTAATATACGCTATCACAAGATACTGAGTTTCGCTTAAATTGCCGAATTTTGTGAATGTCAGCACGGCAGATATTGCGAGGGGAATGCTGCCCCATTTAATATACTGAAGAAATTTGCCTTTTTTGCCGGGTTTTCTTATATCGACAACAGCACCCCACATGGGATCGTTTATTGCGTCCCACAGTCTCGCAACCGTAAACAGCACCATGATTTTGCCATAGGGCAGGTGAAGCACGTTTGTGTAGAACATCTGCAGAAATGAGCCGATAATGCCGAAAGTAAGACATCCGCCCGTGTCGCCTAAGGCGTAGCCTATTTTATCTTTGAGTGTTATGCCGTATGTTTTTTTCTGTTCGCCCATAAAAATCCTCCGAAAGGAAATCAGTTCTGTTAATATGATACATCAAAAATGCGAAAAGTGCAAATAATTTTTGTTGAAAATAACATACAATAAATGTGTCAATCGTGTAAAAAATTAATAAATTGTGAACAACATCTTGCATTTAAATATCAGAGGTGATAAAATAGTCACCGTAAACGATTTCATTTCCGGAGGATATGATTTTATGAAAAAACATTACACAAAAGTTGTTTCCGTTCTTTTGGCCCTTTGCACGCTCTTCACTGTTTGCGGGGGCGGGGCTCTGATCAGCACCGTATATGCCGATGAGTATGCCGGCGCGACAACCGTTCCCACTGTTTATATCACAGGTACGGGGTCCGGCATCTATGCCGACACAAACGACGCGAATTCCGAAAAACTCAATGATTTTGAAGCCATTCCCGACGGTATGATTGAGAACATTGCGTCAACGCTTGCAAAACCTCTGGCGGAGGCGTATCTCAAAAATGATTTTTCGGAATACTGCGATCTGCTTGTCGATACCGTATCCCCTTATTATGAACAGCTGGCTCTTGATGAAAACGGTGAAGCATCAAACGGTTCGGGCAATGATTTCAATCAGAAGCTCTATCTGCCCAACGGCAACAGAGTATCAAACGGCAAATATGAATTGCACTCATACATAATAGATCCGTATGACTGGCGTGTTGATACGTTTGAAACCGCAGATTATATCAAAGAATTTATTGATCTTGTGAAATATTACACCGGATTCGACAAAGTAAATATTGTCTGCCGCTGCCTCGGTGTTAATATTTTCCTTTCTTATATCGTAAAGTACGGCGACGCAAGCATAAACAAAGTTATAATGTATGTCGGCGGCTTGCAGGGATACGAGCATCTTACCGCAATGTTTTCCGGCAAAATCGATGTAAGAAGTGAGGCTCTCACAAACTATATAAACGCCAATCTCGATGCCGACACAACGGATGAAGATTACACGACGCCCGATATTGACATTCTTAAGCTCGTAAAGGCGGTTATTCAGGTAACAAACAAGACGTATTCTCTTCAGTGGGGTGTCGATGAGATAATGGATCTCTACGAAAAGATATACGAGAATGTCGTTCCCCGTATTATGAAGCGTACATACGGCACAATGCCCGGTTATTGGAGCATGCTTGCCCCCGATGAATACGAGGATGCGATAGAATTTAATTTCGGCACCGAGCGTGAAAAATACGCCGGACTTATAGAAAAGCTTGATAATTATCACTATAATGTCGCCACGAAAGTAACCGATATAATCGATGGTATGATTGCCGACGGCATAGAAGTTTACAATGTTGTAAAATGGGGCTTTCAGAGTATTCCGATAAGCGGTGAAAAATCACTTCTTCAGTCTGACGGGGACGTTACGGCTACATCTCAGAGCGGCGGTGCGACCACAACAAGAATCGGCGAAACCTTCTCCGATAAATATATGGCCGAAGCCAAAGAAAAGGGTACGGATAAATATATCTCCGCCGACAGACAGATTGATGCTTCAACAGCCTATCTTGCCGACCATACCTGGTTTGTAAAAAATCTGGGACACGGCATAATGCCCGAGAAGTTTGAAGAATTTTTGTTCGAGAAGCTTTTTGAGTATGACGGCTATATGACCGTATTCGATGACCCCGATCGTCCGCAGTTCCTTATCACAACCGACAAAGTAAATTATGTCGCCCTTACCGCTGACAATTGCAAAACAGCGGAGGAGGAAAAAATGGAAGGCGATGTCGGCGAAAGCACGCACTATATCGTCAACAAATTTCTTAACGGCATTCTTGAATTTTTCAAGATGATAAAGGATTTTATCTTTAATCTTCTTCGCGGAATTAAGGGTGAATAAAACTTTTTTCGCGCCGTTTTCTGATTTTATAAAAAATAGAAGCCGGTTTGCTGTATTTCAAAGTAATACGGCATGCCGGTTTTTGTAATAAAAAGGAGGCTTGTACCAAAATGAAAAGCTTATTAAAAAAATCCCTATCCGTTTTTCTGGCACTTTGCTGTGTGTTTACCGCTTTGTGCAGTTCAAATCTTGTTTCTTCTGTAAAAGCGGCAAGAAGTCCCATTCCCGTTGTCTATATCAGAGGCTACGGCTTTGCGATTTACAAAGACACAAATGACAGTTCTTCTGAACAGCTTTCGACCGATATTCTGTCGGATGAAGCTATCACAAATACAGTCAAAGAGCTTGCCGTTCCGCTTGTAAAGGCGTATCTTAAAAATGATTT
>CAVFPQ010000056.1:11153-13995 GCA_963624415.1 Acutalibacteraceae bacterium
AATGATTTCACTGAATACTGTGATTTGCTTGCGGAAAAGTTTGAGCCTTATTACTCCGCCATAACTCTTGATGAAAACGGTGAAATCGCAAACGGCTCGGGAAATAAGTGCAATCAGGTTCTGCCTTCAAAAGACACAAAGAAAAACGGCACATATGATATATTTGACTATATCATAACATATGACTGGCGTATTGATCCGTTTGAAACGGCAAAATGGATAAACGAATATATCGAAAAGGTAAAGGAGCTTACCGGTTCCGATAAAGTCAATGTTGTCTGTCGCTGTCTCGGTGTCAATATTTTCCTGGCTTATGTTGCAGAGTACGGATATGACAGCATAAACAGCGTTGTAATGTATGCGGGCGGCCTTGACGGCTTTGAATACGCAGGTTCTATTTTCTCCGGAAATGTTTCTATTGACGCAGACAGCCTTGAACGCTACATAAACAGCTCAATGAGTGATGCGGACGAAACTCAGAGAATAATGAAATCACTGGTTCAGGTCATGAATTCCTCTTTCCTGCTCGAGTGGGGCATAAAGGAAGTAATGGACTTCTATCAGAAAATCTATGAAAACGTTCTGCCGAGACTTTTAAGAGAGAGTCACGGCTCGTTCCCGGCATATTGGAGCATGGTGCCGGCAGAGGACTATGATGCCGCAATTGAACTGAACTTCGGCAAGGAAAAAGAAAAATATGCGGGACTTATCGAAAAGCTTGACCGGTATCACAACACGGTGTCCGTTCACGTTGACGATATCATAAATTCCATGATTAAAGACGGTGTAAAGGTCTATGATGTTGTAAAATACGGCTTTGCGATGATTCCCGTGTCGGGTAAAAAATCCGCTTTGCAGTCGGACGGTACTTTGGGCGTAGTTTCCGCTTCGGGCGGCGCCGTAGTGTCGGAAGTCGGCAAAACCCTGACGGATAAATATATTGAAAATGCCAAGACAAACGGCACGGCTGAATATATTTCTCCCGACAAGACAATAGACGCTTCAACGGGGCTTCTTGCAGATCATACATGGTACATAAAAAACCTTGCCCATGACCCCATGCCGAGAGCCTTTGAGCGTGACCTTTTCGCGACACTTCTGGCGAGTGAAACATATATGACCGTTTTTGATGACAGCGCACATCCGCAGTACCTTATCTATAATGACAGCACAGGCACAGGCGATATTATGACAGAAGACAACTGTCATACGGATGAAGAGGACAAATGGGAGAGTGACACCGGAGAGAGCTCAAGCTTCCTGCTTTCGAAAATGTTTGACGCCATTATGAAAATCGTTCAGATAATCAGGGATTTTATTACGAATCTTCTGGCGGGGATAAAGGGGACTGTGTGAATAATCAGCAATGAGCAATGAACAATGAGCGGTCAGTGAAGCTTTGCAAGGGGCAAAGATTATAATCTGAGACTGTGCATTAAATATTCAGCGTTATGAATTTAATCGGCTGTATTCGGAATGGGTACAGCCGAAAATTTTTTTAAAAGTTGTTGACAATTGATATTTGGTGTGTTATAATCCTAATTGAGAACAGTTACTAATAAGGAATTGCTAATGGAACGACGAAACACAATTCAAAAAGAGCTTACATTAAAAGCCGTTTTTGCTCTTAAGGGGCATGTTACGGCGGATGAAGTGTATGAGTTTATAAAAAAGGATTACCCCAATATCGGCAAGGGCACGGTTTATCGCAATCTGAGTCTTTTGGCGGATGAGGGCGAGGTGCTGAAGGTCGAGATACCCGACGGCCCCGACAGATTCGATTTTACGCTCAGACGGCACTATCATATACGCTGTATAAAATGCGGTTGTGTAAGCGATGTCGATATGGACGTAATTCCGGATATGCAAAAGCGTATAAACAACGAAAACGGTTGGCAGTTCCTCGATTACGACATACTGTTCAAGGGCATTTGCCCAAATTGCAAAGAATAAATCAGCCGACAACGGCTTTTAGGAGGATTACAAAAATGGCAAACAAATATGAAGGCACACAGACCGAAAAAAATCTCCAGGCGGCATTCGCAGGGGAGTCACAGGCAAGAAACAAGTACACATATTTTGCTTCAGTAGCAAAAAAAGAGGGCTATGAGCAGATGGCTTCCATCTTCTTAAAGACAGCCGACAACGAAAAAGAGCACGCCAAAATGTGGTTCAAGGAGCTTTCGGGCATCGGCGACACCAAAGAAAATCTTGCCGCCGCCGCAGAGGGCGAAAACTTTGAATGGACAGATATGTACGAGGATTTCGCAAAGACAGCGGAGGCTGAGGGCTTTACCGTTCTTGCCGCAAAGTTCAGAGCTGTCGGAGCAATCGAAAAGCTTCACGAAGAGAGATACCGTGCGCTTCTTAAAAACATAGAGACCGCCGAGGTATTCGAAAAGAGCGAAGTAAAAGTCTGGGAATGCCGCAACTGCGGTCACGTTGTGGTCGGCACAAAAGCACCCGCCGTATGCCCCGTCTGCGCACATCCGCAGAGCTACTTTGAAGTAAGAGAAGAAAACTATTAATCGTTTTGGCAAGGAGCGGACGGCATTCAGTGGTCAGTGGCTGAGGAAGGCACAAAGTGCTTTGGACTTATATAATCAGCAATTAGCAGTTAGCAATTAGCAATGTCGGAAGTCCTGCGGACTTAATTTATATAGCTTCGCGTAGTAATCGGCAATAAAAGAAGGACCAAGCTTGCAATGATATATGGCAAACGCAATATGATATACGATAAATCGTATGATATATTTGCTGCGGGGGAGTGATATAATATCCGTTCCGATATATGCCGCAGGTATATCACCGCACGAAGTGCGATATCATTTCGCAGATATAT
>CAVFPQ010000057.1:0-13880 GCA_963624415.1 Acutalibacteraceae bacterium
TCTTATTATAAAATCCCCGTCCGATTATGTCAATTGCTAAAAAAATATTTTTTCGTAAACTTTGCAGTTAAAACGAGGAAATTTTTTGTTCACAGCGATAAATTCAATAATTACAGGTTATTTAATTGATTTGCGGTTTATTTTATGTTATACTCGGTATCAGAAAATTTTATGGGGAGTGTAGATATTTTGGCTCAGAATAATAAAAGCTCAACAACAAAAAAGGCCGGCACTTCAAATAAGGCAAAATCGTCCGGAGCGAGTCGTTCTAATACATCAAAAAAATCACCGCAGAATTCCAAAAAGAAAACCACCGGCAAAAAGCAGAATCAGCAGATTACTCTTGAAAACATAATCAGACGCCGTGAAATTACAGGTACTCTGCTTTTTGTTTTAGGTATGTTCTTTACGATTATCGCATTTGGCGCCGGCAAAGAAGGTTCGGCTTGGAATAATCTGCACATGTTCTATTTTGCCGTGTTCGGAATAAGCGGATTTTGTATTCCCGTTCTGTTTATCATTTCAGCCGTGCTCAAAATTCTTGCGATCGACAAAAAATCACATATAAAAAAGCTTTTTGAAATTTACTGCCTCTTTGCGGTAATCTGTGCTTTTCTGCACATAAGAAACATTTCTGCATTGCAGCCGGATTTAAGCTTTGCGGATGCAATAAGCGAATCATATGACAGTATACTTTACGGCGATATCGCATACAGAATTTCGGGCGGTTTTATCGGTGCCGTTATCGGCGGCGGATTTTTTGCCATATGCGGTTCTGTCGCGATTTCTAATGTCTTCTGTTCCATTCTTTTGCTTACAGATATAATGTTCTTGTTCGGAATAACCCTCTTCAAAGTTTTTTCGGGAGCAAGAGAACCAGTAAAGAAAGTCGGCGAAAAAACAGCCAAAGCAGTGGAAAATGTAAAATCCGACATAGAAAGACGAAGAACAGAGTCTGCTCAGCTTGAAGAGCTGGAACGTGAATGCAGCGGCATTGAACTGACACGTGTTGTCGACAACTATTATAACAGCAGAGAAAAAGAAAAACAGAAACGCAGTGAAAAATACAATTCCGACACAGATGATTTCGAAAAACGGAATACAAAAAAGAAAGATAAATCTTCGGTTTTTGATATGATTTTCAATGTCGAAGACGATGAAACAGACAGCAGTTCAACGGCTTCATCCGAAAATACAGACAACATCGGCGTAAACGAAGAACAGACAGACGAAGTAAAAAAAGAGCCCAAAACAGCCGAAGACGAGCCCGATATTTTTTCTAAAGCCGCTTTTAATGCAACCGAGCGTGACAAATCAAATATAGAGAAAATCACCGGCAGTGAATCCCGGGATGAAATTTCTTCGATTTTTGATATTCCTCAGCAGTCGGATGAAGCAAAAGAGAAAACCGAAAAAGTCGAACCTCTTTCAGACAAAGAGAGCGAAATGATAAGCCGTGAGCTTGATGACGCACTCGCCGCCGCTCCCGAAAAACCGGTTTATCATTTTCCGCCGCTTGACTGTCTCAAAATGCCCGAGCCCGTAAAAAAAGGGTATGCGGCAGATGAGCTTCGTGCAAACGGTGAAAAGCTTATTGAATCGCTTAACAGCTTTAATGTAAAAGCCGAAATTGTTGATGTCGTCCCCGGTCCCACGGTTACGAGATATGAGCTTTCGCCCTCACCCGGTGTCAAAATCAGCAAATTTACAAGTTTGTCCGATGACCTTGCGCTTCATATGGCGGCACCTGCCGGGCTTCGTATCGTAGCACCTATTCCGAACAAGGCGGCAATCGGTATAGAAATACCAAACAGAAACAAAACCACTGTTACATTCCGTGAAGTTATCGATACTCCCGAGTACAAAAACGCAAAAAGCAAGCTTACGGTTGCTCTCGGCAAAAATATTTCCGGTGATCCCGTATACTGCGACCTTGCGAAAATGCCGCATCTTCTTGTTGCGGGCACTACCGGTTCCGGTAAGTCAATCTGTCTGCACTCTATGATAATAAGCATTCTTTATAACGCATCCCCCGATGAAGTAAAGCTTCTGCTTATTGACCCCAAACAGGTTGAGTTTGGTGACTATAACGGCATTCCGCATCTGCTTGTTCCCGTAGTAAGCGACCCTCGAAAGGCATCCGGCGCCTTGGGCTGGGCTGTTACCGAAATGCTTTCACGTTATAAAACTCTCAATGCAAACGGCGTTCGTGATATAGGCTCATATAATAACCTCTGCGAAATGACAGGCGACATGCCCAAAATGCCGCAGATTGTCATTGTTATCGATGAGCTCGCAGACCTTATGTCAGCCGCTCCTGCGGAGGTTGAAGACTCAATTCAGCGTCTTGCTCAGATGGCTCGTGCCGCAGGTATGCACCTTGTTATAGCGACACAGCGTCCTTCAACCGATGTTATCACGGGTATTATTAAAGCAAACATACCGAGCCGTATTGCGCTGATGGTCAAACAGCAGATAGACTCCCGTATCATAATCGATGAGGGCGGTGCCGAAAAGCTTATGGGGCATGGTGATATGCTGTATTATCCCGTAGGATTCCCGAAACCCGAGCGACTTCAGGGGGCGTTTATCACTGATGATGAACGAAAGAATATCGTAAACTACATAAAATCCAACGGCACTGCGACCTATGACGATTCCGTTCAGCAGGAAATCGAGAGACAGGCAGCCGCCGACAGCAAAAAGAAGGGCGGTTCCGATTCCGGCTCAACAGGCGGTGTCAACAAGAACGATGATCTTATGATGAGTGCGATTGAGCTTTTTGTAAACACACCCGAAAAAGCTTCAATCTCGGCTTTACAGCGTCATTTGGGGCTCGGCTTCGCAAAAGCCGGCAGACTTATGGATACACTTGAAGAAAACGGCATCGTCGGCCCCGCGGAAGGCAGTAAACCCCGAAAAGTCCTTCTGACAAAACAGCAGTGGTACGAGATGAACGCCATGTCATCGGAAGTCACCGACACGCCGCTCGGGGAAAACAATGATTCAGATGAACAATAAGAAATCTGTAACCAATAAAATGATATCGTCTGACAACCGACCGGCGGATACTGAAATTAAAAGGATATAATTCATGTTTTTACCTGTAACAAAAGAAGATATGACAGCTCGAGGCTGGGATGAAGTTGACTTTGTCTATGTCTGCGGTGACGCATATGTCGATCATCCGAGCTTCGGTGCGGCAATTATCACACGTGTGCTTGAAGACAACGGCTTCACTGTCGCTTTTCTCGCACAGCCTCAATTTAATAATGAAAATGACTTCAGACGCTTCGGCAAGCCTCGTCTTGGCTTTATGATTTCATCGGGAAATATAGATTCAATGGTGGCTCATTATACGGTAGCCAAAAGAAAACGCCATGACGATGCGTATTCCCCGGGCGGGAAAGCAGGCAAACGCCCCGACAGAGCGGTTGAAGTCTATTGTTCGCTTGCCCGAAAAGCATACCCGGATGTTCCCATAATTATCGGCGGACTTGAAGCATCCCTCAGAAGATTTGCACACTATGATTATTGGAGTGACAGTGTGCATCCGTCTATACTTATTTCTTCAGGTGCGGATCTGCTCATCTTCGGCATGGGAGAACGACAGGTTGTTGAGATTGCCGAGCGACTCAGAAACGGCGAAAAGCCCGATACAATGCGTGATATAAGAGGTGTATGTTACGCTTGTGATGTAAAGGACACTCCCTTTACAGGGGTGGAATGTCCTTCCTTTACAAACGTATCCGAAAACAAGCGTGAATATGCCGTCGCCGCCCGTCTGCAGCAGGATGAACAGGACTTTTTCCGTGGAAAAATCATTAAGCAGAGACACGGAAAACAGATGGTTGTGCAGAACCTTCCGGCTGTTCCTCTGACAAGTAAAGAACTTGACAGCATATATGAACTCCCATACATGAGAACATATCATCCCATGTATGAAAAAGACGGGGGCGTGCCCGCAATTAAAGAGGTTGAGTTTTCGGTAACACATAACCGAGGCTGTTTCGGCGGATGCAATTTCTGTTCAATTGCGTTTCATCAGGGCAGATATATTGTATCACGAAGCAAAGAGAGCATTATAAAAGAAGTAAAGCTCCTGACAACCCTCCCGAACTTCAAGGGCTACATTCATGATGTCGGCGGCCCTACGGCGAATTTCAGACACCCGTCGTGTTCGTCGCAGGAGGAGAGGGGACTTTGCAAGGGCAAAAAATGTCTTGCCCCGACTCCGTGCAAAAATCTGAAGGCTGACCATACCGAATATATTGATATTCTTAAATCACTCAGACAGATTGACGGTGTAAAAAAAGTCTTTATCCGTTCGGGCATTCGTTTTGACTATCTTATGGAAGACCCGTCGGATGAATTTATCCGAGAGCTTGTGCGTTATCATGTAAGCGGTCAGTTAAAAGTTGCGCCCGAGCATTGTTCCGCTATGGTGCTCGACATGATGGGCAAGCCGCATATTGAAGCGTATCTTAAATTCGCAAAAAAATATTTTCAGCTGTCTGCTGAGTATGGCAAAGAGCAGTATATTGTGCCGTATCTTATGTCTTCACACCCCGGTTCCGATTTAAATTCTGCGATAGAGCTTGCTCTGTTTATAAAAAAGCAGAAGCTACACCCCGAGCAGGTACAGGATTTTTATCCGACACCCGGCACAATTTCTACCGCAATGTTCTATACGGAGCTTGATCCCTATACACTCAAAAGTGTTTATGTCGCAAAAAATCCCGAAGACAAGGCAATGCAGCGTGCTCTTATGCAATACTATAATCCCGCAAACAGAGAGCTTGTTCTGAAGGCACTCAAAAAAGCGGGAAGATACGATTTAATCGGAACAGGTCCTAACTGCCTCGTTAACGAAAGCAGACCTCATAATGTGAATAAAAATTCCAATCCCGGCAAAAAGGTTTACTCAAATGAAAAAAGAAATAAAGACAAGAAATATCAAAAGACTCATCGTTAAGACAGTTCCCGCCGTACTTATTCTGACAGTTCTTATCGTGCTTGCGGTCGAATATTTCGGCAGCAGACAAAATACAGCAGACCTCTCCTCCCTGATGAGAGTATCGTTTATTGATGTGGGGCAGGGCGACTGCGAGCTTATTCAGTTCGGCGGTGTGAATGTTCTGATTGACGGCGGAGAAGCCGCAACAGCCGATTTTGTCGTGTCGGAGCTAAAATCAAAAGGTGTCGAAAAGCTCGATATTTATATAATTTCACATCCGCATTCCGACCATATGGGAGCGGCATCGAAAATTATCGACTCGTTTGTCGTTGAAAGATTCGTTACAACGGATTTCAGCGAGATGAATACACCGACATCACCCATATACGAAAGCATGCTTGACAGTCTCGAAAAACAGACAGATTGTGAGTTTATTACGGTAAAAGCCGGCGATACATTCGAAGCAGGGGAGTTGAGCTTTCTTGTTGTGTCACCGAGCGAGGAAACAACCGACTATAACAATATGTCAATTGTGCTCCGTGTTGACTATAAAAATACAAGATTTCTGTTTACCGGTGACGCCGAAGAAGAGATTGAAAAAGAAATTATCGCCAACGGATATGACATAAAGGCGGATGTGCTGAAAATCGGACATCACGGCAGCTCAACGTCCACTTGTGCGGAATTTCTCAAAGCAGTATCCCCCGAGTATGCTGTTATAAGCTGCGGTGCCGATAATTCCTATGGCCATCCCCATAAGGAAACAACCGACCTGTTAAAACGCTGTAACGTAACATATTACAGAACGGATGAATCGGGTACGGTAACGATCTATTCCGACGGAAACAAAATTATTACGGAGGATGATGCCGCGTGAGATATTTTGTTGACAGAACGGAAAATTCCTCGGTTATTCTCATTGACGAAAACGGAAATATATTTCAAGCCGAAAAATCGCTTATGCCGACAGACATTCATGACGGAAGTGTTTTAATTCGCGACCTGCATGGGCGTTTTTCACACGATTACGAATACGAAGCATTAAAACAAAAATCCTTGCATGACAGAATCGACAAACTGAAAAACAAATAATGTTTTGCGGAATGTATGGAATTTATTTTCTGTTCATTCCGCTTTTTCGGTTAAATTATCAATTGCATTTTTATGGCGTTGTGGTATACTTCTAATCGTTTGTTTTTGTGTGTGTTTTGCAAAAAGCAGATATTTTTATTTCTGATTTCTTTGGAGGCAAATAAATGCACGGTCTCGGTACTATTGTAAATGCCGGCGGAGTAGTTGTCGGTTCTCTTATCGGAATTTTATTCGGGAAAAAGCTAAACGAAAATATCAGAAAGTCACTATTGTCCGTTTTGGGACTTTGTGTATGCTTTGTCGGTGCCGCAGGTGCCATGACAGGTCTTATAAAAATCGATGAAAACGGTACTTTGCAGACAAACGGAACAATTATGATGATAATCTGCCTTGCCATCGGCACTTTTTTAGGTGAGGTCCTGAAAATAGAGCATTGGCTTGAAAAATTCGGCGCATGGCTAAAAAAGAAGGCAAAAGCCGAAAATGATGAAGGCTTTGTCGGCGCATTTGTCGGCACATCGCTTGTGGTATGTGTCGGGGCAATGGCAATTGTCGGTTCGATTGAAGAAGGGCTTACCGGCAATCATTCAACGCTTTTTGCCAAGGCCCTGCTCGATTTTCTGATAGTAATGATGATGTCCTCAACAATGGGAATAGGCTGCCTGTTTGCGTTTATTCCTATTGCTGTTCTCCAGGGAAGCATAACTCTTCTGGCGGGTGTCTGTCAGCAGTTTCTGAATGTCGGAACGGTTGTTTCGGATATTTCAACAGTCGGCTCTGTTATGATTTGCGCTGTCGGACTAAATCTTGTTTTCGATAAAAAATTCAACGTCGGAAATATGCTCCCGGCTCTTCTTCTGACCGCAATATGGTCACTGTGTTCATATCATTTCAATTTCAGTCTGTGAGGTAAATTTATGGGTAAGATTTTCGCGCTCGGCGGCGGCAGATTCGATAACGGTGAAATGCTCAATGTCGCCGAATATATAACAGAATGCACAGATAAAAAACATCCGTATCTTGTCTATATCCCCGCTGCGGGCAGTGATGATTTGTCGGGTGACGAACATATTTTAAGCACATTTTCCGCCTGCGGATGCATAACCGATGTGCTGTTTCTGCTTCATGAAAGAACAACTTCCGATGTCATAAACCATAAGCTCAATAATGCCGATATTGTCTATGTGGGCGGCGGAAATCTGGAGCTTCTTATTTCAACATTCAAAAAAACAGGTGCCGACAAGGCTCTTAAAGCGGCTTATGACCGAGGTTGTATCATGTCGGGGCTCAGCTCCGGTGCAATGTGCTGGTTTGACAGGGGCTATGATGACTGCGGAGAGGAACACTCCTTTGTATTTGTTGACTGCCTCGGCTTTTTGCCGTATGTAAACTGCCCTCACTATCAGAGTGAGTCATGGCAGACCTTCGGCGAAGCGATAAAAAATCAGGATCTGTCGGGAATTGCCTGTGACAACGGTGCCGCCATATGCTTCGATAACGGCAGATGGTACACAATAAGCGGCAACGAAGACGGTGATTGCTTCTTCTATGATGCCGCCGATAATTTCAAAAAACATAATCTCAGCGAAGAACCCGAACTTCTTGAAAAACTATAATCAAATTACAAAAAAACCGATATTTTTCATCAGACTTGATGTGTATCGGTTTTTTAATTTTCTTACCGGTTTGCATTCGTTGTTATGAAGTATTTACGCATTTTCCACAAGTTTCGGCGTTTGCCGGGAGCTAATTCAAGCCTTTTATGCTATTGACATTACCTGAAAAAAATAGTAATATTATATAATCTATTATTAGAATTTATGCGTAACGGTTTCCACTCGGCTTTTACGCTTTTTATAAAAGAAATTTTACAAGGAGAAGACATGGCAAACAAAAAAAATAAAATAACCCCGCAAAATATTGATGATGCGTTTTCCGGCTCACAAGCTGATTTTTCCGTCAAAAAATCAAAGAAATCCGGAAAGAACTCAAAATCAAAGCAGAAATCATCAAAAACAAACACATCACGAGAGCAAAAGAAAGCTCAGGAGAAAAAACAGGCTGTTGAAAAGAAAACCGCTAAAAAAATCAATCGACAGGCAAAATCAAGAGCAAAAGCAGATTCAAAAACGGCAGAACCCATTGTTACATCACTTCAGCAAAAGGCCGATAATCTGTCACGATACGGCAAAATCGCCCCGAAAGAGCTTAACAAGAACAGCGGTATAAAAATCGCATTTCTCGGCGGCATAAATGAGATAGGCAAAAACCTTACACTTTTTGAATATAACGACGACATAATCATTCTCGATTGCGGTATGTCGTTTCCGGATGCCGATATGCCCGGTATCGATTATGTTATCCCCGATTTTTCTTATATCGAAAGAAATGCCGACAGAATTAAGGCAATATTCATAACACACGGTCATGAGGACCATATAGGTGCCATTCCGTACCTTCTCAAAACAGTCAATAAACCCATTTACGCAACACGCCTTACGATAGGACTTATTGAAGGCAAGCTCCGTGAGCATAAGCTTCTCGGTGTCAGCAAGCTGAATACAATAAATCCCGGTGACATAATCGAAGCCGGTGCATTTTCAGTTGAGGCAATTCATGTCAATCACTCAATCCCGGATGCTTTGGGCTATGCCATAAAATGCGATGCCGGTGTAATTGTTCATACCGGTGACTTTAAGATTGACAATACGCCCATTGACGGCGGCGTTATGGATCTTGCCCGTTTTGCCGTTCTCGGAAACGAAGGTGTATTATGCCTTATGCAGGACTCCACAAACGCCGAACGAACAGGCTACACACCAAGCGAGAGAATGGTAGGGGAGACGCTCGATTCTCTGTTTATAAAAGCCACGGGCAAAAGAATACTTGTAGCGTCCTTTGCTTCTAACATTCACCGTATTCAGCAGATTATGGAAGCAGCTCAGAAGACAAAACGCAAGGTTTTTCTGTCAGGCAGAAGCCTCGAAAATGTTGTATCGATAAGCACGGAGCTCGGTTATCTTAATATCCCCGATGATCTTGTCTTGCCGATTGACCGACTTAAGGGCTACCGAGATGAGGATATTGTAATTATAACTACGGGCAGTCAGGGCGAACCCATGTCGGCACTTTCAAGAATGGCAATGGGCGAACATAAGAAAGTCAAAATCGGAAGCAATGATTTTGTAATTATTTCGGCAACACCCATTCCCGGAAACGAAAAGACGGTTGCGAATACCATAAATGAGCTTATGAAGCTCGGTGCGGATGTGTTCTATGAAAAGAGTCTCGGCATTCATGTATCCGGTCATGCCGCACAGGAAGAGCTTAAACTTATAATGAACCTTGTTCGCCCGAAGTATTTTATACCCGTTCACGGCGAGCAGAAGCATATGAGAAAGCACGCCGCACTTGCTCAAAATGTGGGAATCCCCCGCAAGAATATAATTGTACCGGAACTCGGCTCGGTAATTGAAGTATCAAAATCACATGTAAAGACTCTTGCTCCCGTGACGGCCGGCAGGGTATTTGTTGACGGCTCGGGTGTCGGCGATGTTGCAAGCACAGTGCTTCGTGACCGCAAAAAGCTTGCAGCGGACGGTGTTGTGGTTGTTACGGTAATAATTGACGCATACACCGGCGAACAGGTTTCACCTATTGAGATAGATTCACGCGGATTTGTTTTCGTAAACAACGAAAAAGAGCTTAACGGCTTTGTTTCAAACGCCTGTGAAAAGGTTCTCGATAATTTCGCAAATTCCGTAAATATGGACATAAATTCACTTAAAACAAGAATTAAAGACAGTGTTACAAAGACGCTGTTTGACAAAACAAGACGGTCACCGGTTGTTATCGTAAATGTCTTTGATGTGTGATGCCTGATGTCTGTGGTCGGTGACTGAAAATTTTCGGTAAAAATAATAATATACAGTCTGCATATTACATTTTTAATTATGCCTGTATATTCAGGAGGTGAAATTTTGAAGCTCAGGTTAAAAGAAATTCTTAAATCCAACCCGATAACATTTATTACGATTTTCTGTGTTGTCGCCGTAAGCGGAATTATATTCTTCTATAATAAAACGGTAGCCATAGCGGTGTTTATTGCCGCCGTTTTGCTGAGTGTATCCCAGATTATGTGGATGAACAATACCGTAAAACGCAAATCGCAGGATGTCGGACTGCTTAACAGTCTGCTTGCCGACAGGGGCGAGCTCGGCTCAGAGCTTCGGAATTTCCCGTTTCCGTTTGTCATTGCCGATAATTCAGGCAGAGTTGAATGGTATAACAATTTGTTTGCCGAGATTATTCAAAATTTCTCGGAATACAACGGAATAAACATAAAATCTCTTTTTGCGAATGATGCTCCACTTGATGTGCCTGACGGATTATTTTCCGCAGAGCTTAACAGCGGAAAAAAGAAATATACGGTATATATCTCTTCTCTTGAAGAAAATCTCAGGGCAATATATTTTGTTGATGACACAAGTCTTAAAAATATCCGCAAAGAATATCTGCTAAGCCGTCCTGCGGTTCTTATAATCGATGTCGATTCACTTGACCAGGCAGAGGATGAGCTTGATCACGAGGAGTATTTTGCCCTTAACGCCAATGTTGACAGGCTTGTTTCAAAATGGCTTGCGGAATATAATTGCCTTTTCAGAAAGCTCTCCGACGGCAGATTTGTTGCTGTTACCGAAAAATGCAATCTCGAAAAAATGATTGCGAAAAAATTTGACATTCTCGACAAGGTCCGCGATTATGATTTTAATAAGCAGAAGACCAATATTACTCTTTCAATCGGTGTCGGCATTGAAGACACCTTCCGTGAATGTGAGATTGAGGCTCGTGAAGCACTCGATATGTGCCGTGACAGAGGCGGAGATCAGACGGCGATAAAAGACAAGGACAGCGGCGAATACAGCTTTTTCGGCGGCATGAGAGCCGGCATGGAAAAGAGAGGAAAAATCCGCTCCCGTTCATACGCAACACTTCTTGACGAACGTATATGCGACTCCGACAATGTTCTTGTAATGGGGCACAACTTCGGTGATTTTGACTGTATCGGTGCTGCTGTCGGCATTGCGGCGCTTGCAAAAGCGAGAAATATAAGCGTAAATATCATAGTAAATGAAGAAAAATGTCTTGCGACCGGGCTTGTTGAGTCTGTAAAGAATGAAATGCCCGGCTTGTTTATCACTCCGGATGAAGCGTTAAAAACAGCCGACAATTACACCTTGCTTGTAATTACCGATACAATGCGGGCAAATTCGGTTGAATGCCCCGAGCTTCTCAACAAAAACCTAAGAACCTTCATAGTAGACCATCACAGACTGACACCCGACCATATCGAGGGTGCGTCACACGTCTATCTTGAACCGAATGTATCATCTGCCTGTGAGATGGTGACCGAGCTTATACAGTATTCGCCTTCAAAGCCGAGGCTTACGCAAATTCAGGCGCAGGCTCTTTTGGCGGGCATTATTCTCGACACAAAAAATTATACACTCAGAACCGGTGTCAGAACATTCCAGGCGGCGGCATATCTCAGAGACTGCAAGGCAGATCCCGTTACCGTCAGAAAGCTGTTTGCCGGCACTGCCGAAGAAACGGCAGAGGTCAACAAAATCGTTACATCCGCGGAGCTTCATGACAATTTCGCAATTGCCGTTGCCGATGACGATATAAAACATATGCGTCTTATATGCTCAAAGGCGGCAGATGAGCTTCTTACATTAAACGGCGTAGATGCCTCATTTGTAATATATAAGATTGACACATCAGTGTTTATTTCTGCAAGAAGCTACGGACGAATTAACGTTCAGCTTATTATGGAGCGACTGGGCGGCGGCGGACATTTAAGCATGGCGGCGGCGCAGCTGAACTGCACAAAAGAAGAAGCAAAAATCAAGCTTATTAACGCAATAAACGAAAGCTTTATTGATACAAGTAAAAACACCGAAAAAACGGAGGAAATAAAATGAAAGTTATCTTAAATCAGGATGTTAAGGAATTAGGCAAAAAGGGCGAGCTTGTCAATGTTTCCGACGGCTACGCAAAAAATTACCTCATTCCCCGCAAAATCGCATCCGTTGCCGACGCAGGTGCCATGAACGAGCTTAAAAACCGTGAGTCCTCCAAGGCTCATAAGCTTGCGGTCGAAAAGGCCGAGGCACAGAAAGCGGCAGAGACAATTGACGGTAAAACAGTTAAAATCACAGCTAAAGCCGGCACAAACGGCAGACTTTTCGGTTCAGTAACAACAAAAGAAATTGCCGAAAAGCTCAATGCACAGTACGGCGTTGCGATAGATAAAAAGTGCCTCACATTATCCGATGATATCCGTTCCTGCGGCACTTTTGAATGCTCGGTTAAGGTATATACCGGCATTTCCGCAAAAATTTTCGTTATGGTAAGCGAAGAATAAATTTCGGAGTTTTCAATGGAAACCAACGACAGAAATTTCAGCAGAAGCACAAAAATAGCGGCATATTCAATTGAAGCGGAACAGGCGGTGCTCGGCAGTATTCTTATAAATCCCGAGTGCTTTTCATCCGTTTCGATGCTTATAAGACCCGATTATTTCTATCTGCCTCAAAACAAAGCGATATTTACGGTCATGCAGCAGCTCGATGCGACAAGCGGAAAAATCGACCTGCTTATGGCTCTTGAAATTCTGAGAAATGACGAGCTTTTTAACGGTGACGACAACGCAAAAGAGTATCTGTTCAAGCTTACCGAAACCGTGCCTGCCGTCTCGAATGTCGAATCATATTGCAATATAATCAGAGATAAATATTATGTAAGAACTCTGATTAACGCTTCATCCGAGATAATCACTTTAGCGGAAGAATCCGGCGAAGAAGCCGACGTGCTGTTAGATCAGGCGGAGCAGAAAATATATGATATACGCCGAGGCAGAACGGTATCCGGTCCCGAAAAGCTCAGCGAAGTCATAACCGATGTTTACGACACTCTCTATAAACTTAATTCCGAAGAGAGCTATCTTTATAAAGGCCTCCCGACAGGCTTCCCGGACTTTGACAGAATGTGCACGGGACTTAACAGATCCGATCTTGTTATAATCGGTGCTCGTCCTGCAATGGGCAAAACATCATTCTGTCTTAATATGGCACGAAATGTCGCAGTAAAGACCAAGAAAAAGGTTGTTTTCTTCTCGCTCGAAATGGGCAAGGAGCAGCTCGCTCAGCGTATTGTTTCAACTGAAGCTCGCATTCCGTCACAGAAAATGAGAACCGGCGACTTAACCCCGAAAGAATGGGAAGACCTTAGTGCCGCCTGTCTTTTCCTTGCGGATGTTCCGCTTTATTTTGACGACACTTCAAATATTACCGTGTCCGAAATGAAGGCAAGAATCAGGCGTCTTAAGGATGTCGGAGCTGTATTTATCGACTATCTCCAGCTGATGAAATCCGATAAACGCACCGAGAACCGTGCAACCGAAGTTGCCGATATCACACGAAATCTTAAGCTTATGGCAAAGGATCTGCAAATCCCCGTTGTTGTCTGCGCTCAGCTTACACGTGGCACGGAAGAGAGAGGCAAATCGCATAAGCCGCAGCTGTCGGACCTTCGTGAATCGGGCTCAATCGAGCAGGATGCCGATATAGTTGCCATGCTTTACAGAGAATCATATTATAAGGATGACAAAGAAAAGGTTGAAGAAGAGAACGTAAACACGGCTCAGCTTCTTGTTCAGAAAAACAGACACGGTCCGACAGGCCCCATACAGCTTGCATGGAACGCACAGTTTACGCTGTATACATGTGTTGAGAAAAATCAGAATAATGATCAGTAAGTTTTATGATGC
>CAVFPQ010000058.1:0-13510 GCA_963624415.1 Acutalibacteraceae bacterium
CTCATTAGTCGCTACGCCAAAAATCATTCACCGGATGATTTTTGTCTGCGACATTCTGCATTATGCATTATGCATTCTGCATTAAAAAGGAGGTGATAACATGAACGACCAACCACTGACTCCGGCTCCTTTCTCCGATTCCGCCGTATCATCGGAAAATACCGAACCCGCACAGCCCGAAATCCCACAGCCCGAAGTCGAAGCCGAGCCTTCAGTTCCCGACACCATGACCGATGCCGAAACGCTTAACGCATTAAAAAATATCATTAGTGAAAGAAAGCGTGCTTCTGCGGCTGACGGCGTAATTGCCGAATGGAAAACCGAGAGCGAAAAGCTCAGGGAAATTTATCCGTCATTTTCATTTGATGATGAGCTTAAAACAAACAAAACTTTTTCGTCTCTTGTTAAAAGCGGCATAAGCGTCAGAAACGCCTACGAATGCGCCCATCTGAACGAAATTATGTCCGGCGTTATTCGTTACGCCGTCGGTCAGGTCAGCGAGAAAATGGCAGGCGCCGTAAAAAACGTATCGGCACGCCCGTCAGAAAATTCCGTTCTCGACAGAGCATCGACCGCAGCAAAAATCGATGTCGGTTCGCTTACCGAAAAGCAGATTATGAAAATAATCGCCGATGTCGGCAACGGCGCGAAGGTTACTTTCAGGTAAAACAAAAAATCATTAAAAGGAGAACCCCATGAATTACAGCGAAATTACAAAAAACAAAAAAGGAGAAAACACTATGAACACAAAAATCGCACTCAATCACTTTTTTGCCGATAAGGTAATCAACACCACCTCCGGCACAATGGAAAACGGCACAATTACCGATTCCGACACTCTCACACCCGAGATGAAAAAGTTCTACGACAAGACTCTTATTACCCTCGCAGGCGCAAATCTTGTCCATGAACAGTTCGGTCAGCAGAGAAACATTCCCCAAAACGGCGGCAAGACCGTATCATTCAGACGCTTTTCGAAGCTTCCGAAGGCGATGAAAGCCATAACCGAGGGCGTAACACCGGGCGGCAGCAAGCTTCAGGTGTCCGAGATTGAATGCACAGTAGACCAGTACGGCGACTATATCGAACAGACCGATATGCTTGAACTTACCGCCGTTGACAACACCATTGTCGAAGCCACAAAGGAGCTTGCGTCTCAGGCGGGACTTACCCTTGACACGGTTGTCAGAAATGAGCTTGTCGGCGGCACAAACGTCATGTATGTCCCCAAAATCAAGGACGGCAAGACCGTTGAAATTTATTCAAGAAAAGACATTACCCCCGACTGCCGTTTCAGAGTAAAGGATGTTTTCAGAGCGGCGGCGGAGCTTAAGGCGGTCAATGCTCCCAAAATCAACGGCTCTTATGTTGCCGTAATCCATCCTTATGTCGCATATGACCTTATGCAGGACGCAGGCGAACAGTGGATAGGCATTCAGAAGTATGCCGATCCCGAAAATATTCTTCGAGGCGAAATCGGTATGCTCGGCGGCGTGCGTTTTGTCGAAAGCACAGAAGCGAAAATCTTTGCTCCCGAAAAGATAGCCGACGGTTTTTCACGCCTTACCGCAAAAGCCGTAACAGCCGAAACCGATACAGTAAAGGTGAATGAAGCTCTCTCACCTGTCACATTTGACACTCCCGTACCCGTCTATGTAAACGGTATCGAGAACACTCTTGTCTCCGTCTCAAACGCCAACGGCGAAAGTGTTCTCACACTCGGCACGAAGGTATCATCCGTTCCCGAAAATGCCGTTATCTGCGGCACGGGCGGCGGCAAGGACGGCTCGGCTGTTTTCTGCACTCTCTTTATCGCCGCAAACGCCTACGGTGTAACAAGCATCGAGGGCGGCGGACTGGAGCATATCGTAAAACAGCGCGGCTACGGCAACGATCCGCTTAACCAGCGTTCATCTGTCGGCTGGAAGGCCACCAAGGTCGCCAAAAGACTGCTTGAGGAGCACCTCATCAGAGTAGAATCCGGCTCCGAATTTTCCCCCACAGCTGAAGAAAACTGATAATTAATTCGGCAAAGTGAAGGTGGTCGGTATCCGTTGGTTGAGGAAGGCACAATGAAATAACTTCGCCTTTTGCGAAGCTTATAAATCAAGTCCGAAGGACTTCCGACCGCCCCCGACCCCTTTCTTTGCTGCGAAAAAAAATACAAAAAAGGAGAAAAAATATGTCAACAAGAAAAAAAGTAATATCCGCAAAGGAGGTTTTCGTCCCAAAAGAAAACAAGCACGATGACACCCTCTATATCGCCGTCAACGGCAAAAGAATGATGATTAAAAAGGGCATCACCGTGTCAATCCCCGCCGAATTTGCCGAGGTTGTCGAAAACTCATTTTCATCAAGACAGACTGCCGACGAGTTTATAAATTCCGTAAGCGGCAGATAAGGGGGCGATATATTGACCGTTGACAACGCCATAAGCCGTTTTGACGACCTCTGCCCGAATTCGCTCGAATACTCCGAAAAGCTCAGAATGCTCTCGGAGCTTGACGGCAGAATTTTCACCGAGATTATTTCACTCTATTCGGATTCGCCCGAAGCTTTTTACGGCTACGATCCCGGCACTCCCGGCAATACCGTTCTGCTTGTCAGATATCCTTATGACGGCATTTACACAAAATATCTTGCGGCAATGACGGACGAGATAAACGGCGACACTTCACGCTTCGCAAATTCCCGATTGTCCTTCAATAACGCCTACGAGGAGTTTGCGGCGCACTATAACAGAACCCACCGAATAAAGCACAGCGGCAGAATAAACAGCGCAGGTGATATATTATGATTCTCGCAAAGAAAAATATTATATCCAGAACAGGAAAAACCACCGCCGTATTTGAAGGACTCGACAGATATTCATCCGCTTGTCTCGGCTCATTTCACGATATGCTCAATCTCTCTTCCGATGATTACCCATCTATATCATCAAGACAGAAAAGAGCTGTGCTTAAAACAAAATCATCGCCCTACGGTTCGATTGTGCTGACCGATGACATTATAACGGCGGCGACTGCAGTTAACGGAAAGCTTATAATCGCCACAAAAACAGGACTGTATCAATACAAAAAGCCGATTGCCGAAAACTGTCTTGACAGCACTGTATCTGTGCGGCAGATAATCCCCTTCGGCAGAAACTTCTTTGTAAGTCCCGACGGTATTTACGCTCAGCAGACCGACGACGGCTACAAAATCACACGCTGTGCCGTAAAGAATACAGCTGAAAAAGCGAGTGTCACGCCGTGCTATGCTTCCGGTGAAGAAATAACCGCCGATACCGTTACCGCCCTGCCCGACACGGCGGACGAAAACACATCCGTAATTTTAACGACCGACGGCAGATCCTATCTTTACACCTGTTCTTCGGGCTTATGGAGCATGGGAGACATAATATATTCACGCTTTTCAGCCGATAATATCGGAAGCTCATTTCATGACGGCGACAGCGTTATTCTTAAAAATTACTCCGATGAAAATAAGATTTACAGGATTGTAAAAGCAGAAGAAAACAGCCTTATTATCGATGCTCCGTTTTCGGGTTTGTCGGCAGTCGAAAATCTGTCAGTTGAACGGTATTTTCCGTGTCTCGATTTTGCAGTGGAATGCTCCAACAGAATATGGGGATGCAGATGCGGCAAAAACCGCCTCGGCGAAACCGTGAATGAGATATACGCCTGCGCGCTCGGCAATGTGCTCGACTGGAACACCTTCGACAACGTGTCAACCGATGCGTATGCCGTGTCGCTCGGCTGTCCCGGTGAATTTACCGGTGCGGCTGTGCTTGACGGCAGACCCGTGTTCTTTAAGTCCGACAGAATAGTCACAATCGGCGGTGATGTTCCGCAAAGCTTTTGTGTGACTTCAATCCCGGCACGAGGTGTGCAGAAGGGGGCATATCGAAGCATTGTAAATATCGGTGAAAAGCTCTGTTATAAAACGCTTGTCGGCATTGCGGAATATGACGGCGTGTCCGTTAAAATAATCTCCGATAAATTAAGCCCCGAGCATTTTGTGTCGGGTGCGGCAGGGGAGGCAGGCGGCAAATACAGAATTGTGCTGACCGATACGAGCGGCAAAAAGCGGTTGTATGTCTATGATACGCATTTGTCCGTATGGCACATTGAGGACGATGACGAAAACGCCGAATTTTTCGTAAACTCCGACGGCTGTCTTTACGGTGTGTGCAGGGTGTCCGAAGTGACATTGCCGACCTTAAGTGTCAGTACCTATAATATTACAGCATATGATACCGTCCGTGCCGATGTGTCGTTTTTCTCGGGTGAAGAAGTGTATTTTGAAGAAGAAAGCGAAGTCCTTTTTTCAGCCGTCACAAACGAACAGACGGTCTCTGACGGCACATCGGTTGTCCGCCGCATAGTTCTTTTTGCCGAAAAGCCCGGCGGCACATATCTTAATATCGGTATTTCCTGTGACGGGTGCGATAAATTCACACGGATTTTTCACACGGACAAGCCTCTTAAAAGCAGTATAGGCATTACCGTAAACACGCCGAGATGCTCTTCGTTCAGACTCTCATTTGAGGGAAGCGGCAGTATGAAAATAAAATCCGTCCGGGTAATATCCGAAAAAACAGGGGAGGTGAACCGTATTGACCGACAGTAATTCAAAAATCGAAAAAATCTATGCCGCGCTTCTTAAGCTCCTTCACGAAAATTCGGAAATAAGAAGCGAATTAAAGGCAATGCAATCTAAATTAAACGAGGTGAAAACAGTTGAAGAAAAAGCAAAGCGATAACGAAAATTACGGCACCGTGTCCGAAGACACAGCCGACACGGCGAAAACGGACTCCGATAACGCCTATCTTGTCAAAAAAGAGCTGCTCGACAGCATTATAAACGACTTGTCGTCCGACTCTCTCCCCGGTGCCGAAAAGCTCTATAATGAATACCGTGCGGCTTATGAAAAGCAGGCATCCCTCGCTTCAAAAAACGCCTACGGACTTGCGGCATCAAACACAGGCGGCTATTCGTCCTCGTATGCCTCATCTGCGGCGGGTGCGGCTTATGACAGATATATGTCACAGCTCTCGGGTGAACTGACCGAGCTTGCCGGGAGTGTGTCCGACATAAAGAAAAACGAGCGGCAGGCAATTCTTGATGCATACGATCTTGCTTCCGATAATGACAAAACGCTTTATTCCCGTTATCGTGACACGGTGTCCGATGAACAGAAAGAGCGGACGGCGAATGCGGACGAGCTCGAAAATTCCCGTGCGTTTGCCCTCAAGGCGGCGGAAAAAGGCGACTATTCGCTTCTTAACGCACTCGGGGTTGATACTTCATATATCGAGTACAGCGACCTTCTTGATGATGCCGTCACCCTCGCCGATAACAGCGACTATTCCGCACTTGAAGCTCTCGGTGTCGATGTGTCGGGGCTTCGTGAAAAAGATAAGCTTAATCTCGCTCTTTCACTTGCGAAATACGGCGACTACTCTCTTTTAGGTGATTTTTCGACTAATATTACAGCCGCGAAAGAAAAGATTAATTTTACGGTTCAGAAGGGTGCCGAGGCGGCATACGACAGCGGCGGCAAAACCGCACTCGAAAGCTATCTTGACAGGCAGGTAAATTACGGACAGATTACCGAAAACGGCAAAAAGCAGATACTAAAGGCGATTGCGGGTTGATTTGAATGTTAAATCCGTGTACAATGAACAAAAGGAGATGATTTTATATGGAAATCGCAAAAATAAATATCGCATTAAACGCCGGTGAGCATTTGTACCGCAATCTTGAAATAAGTGTCGACAGTGCTCTTACACACCATGAAATAAGGCTCGCTTTCATAACGCCGAAGGGCAGACATTTTTTGAGTGACGCTCTCACGCTCAAAAACGGCAAGGCGGAGTACAGCATTCCCTCTCAGCTTCTTGACGGAGCCGGCAGACTCTATGCACAGGTCATAGCGTACACAAAGGGCGAATTTGCCGCAAAGAGTGAAACGGTATGTTTTTATGTTGACAGATCGCTTGATATGTGGAATGAATTGTCTTACGGCAATGACGGACTTTTTGCCGAGAATGTCGCCGACAGGCTGTCCGATATTGAAAAAACGATTGCGAAAACGTACCCTCGGAAGCTGTCACAGCTTGAAAACGATATGAATTTCGCAACCGTGAAATATGTCAACACAAAATCCGTTTCTTCACCCTTTAAGGGCAAAGTCTGCAATGTTATCGGCGACAGTCAGACGGAGGTTAATTCACACAAGACAAAAATTTACCATGATTGGTTAAAGGAGCTTTTGGGACTGTCCGTTGTCAATAATTACGGTGTCAGCGGCTCGACAATCGCCAAAAAGAGTGCGACCGACACAACCGCCATATCCGTACGGTACAAAAATATGCCCGATGCGGATCTGATTATAGTTATGGGCGGCGTAAATGACGTGTGGTTCAGTTCGTCCATTGGCACATTCGGCGACACCGATGCCATAACATTCTACGGTGCTATGGATGTGCTCTGCTCGGGGCTTATATCAAAATATCCCGGCAAGACAATAATTTTCATAACTCCGACCGAGCAGGACAATGAAAGCTGCACTTCATCTTGTACAACGGGACTTACGGCGACCGATTTTGCCGAAGCCATGAAAAAGGTGTGCGCAAAATATTCAATTCCGGTATATGACGCCAATACCCTTGCAGGCATTTATCCCAAAAACACGGAACAGCGTAAGCTCTACACCACAGACGGCGTTCATCTTAACGATGCGGCAAATGAGCGTCTCGGCAGAGCGGTTTATAAATTTATTATGTCAATGTATATGGGCGATGAAACCGCTGTTGATACAGATACAGGCACAGACACAGGCACAGATACAGGCACAGGCACAGGCACAGGCACCGACACAGGCACAGGCACGGATACAGGCTCGGATACAGGCTCTGACACCGACACGGGCATAACCCACGATTACGAAGGCCTATACTGTCACATAGCAAAGTGCTTTGACGGCACGGGGCTTGTTCATCTGACCATGACCGTTAAGGTTGATGATGACATAAAGACCGGCACAAAATTCACATGGGATTTTGAAGGCTCGGAGGTGAACAAAATTGCTTCGGCTTCACATTCCGTTACCGTCTATATTTATGACTCGGCAACATATGAAGCCGATGACGGTGTGTTCGGTTCCACTCGTACGAAAGGCGGCAATGCAGCATGGGTTCAGAATGTGACGGATGACGGCAGACTTACTGTCGAGCAGGTTGATTATACTTTGACATCGGCTCCCGGTGAGCAGTATCTTAAAGTGCCTATTGCGTTGTATGCCGAAAACGGTGCTTCATTCAAGATTGATAAGCTTCGTCTGTACGCAGACGGTATCGAAAAGCAGATACTTAAATGCGGTGCGTTCTTTGCCGAAACAAAGGCACGGATATATTTCAGCAAATACGCCGAGACGGAGGAATAAAATGGGTGATATTACAGTGGATATGCTGTCCGATATCGCAAATATTATAATAAAATCCGCCGCTGTGATAACTGCCGCAGGTGTGATTCTTGGTGTCATAACTGCGCTTTACGGCAGAGTGACGGAGCAGAAAAGAAAAAACAGTCTTTACGAAAATCAGATAAAATCCATAAAAGAAGAGAACTCGCTTATTGTGTTCGCCCTGTCGGCGTGTCTTGACGGACTTCAGCAGTTAGGCGCTAATCATACCGTGCCGATCGCCAAAGACAGGCTCGACAGATATATAAATAAGCAGGCTCACAGGTGAAAGGAGAAAAAACAACGAAGAAAATCTATATTGATCCCGGTCACGGCGGAGAAAATCCCGGTGCGTCATATAACGGCAGAAAAGAGAGTGCCGATGTTTACAATATGGCTCTTAAAGTCAGGGAGCTGCTCGAAAAACAGAACGGAATTTCCGTATATTTAAGCAGAACGGCAGACACCGACCCTTCTCTTATGTCGAGAACGGCAGAGGCGAATAATCTCGGTGCGGACTACTTTCTGAGTATTCACCGCAATGCTTTTTATCCCAATAAAGCAACGGGAATTGAAGCGTGGGTAATTTCAACCGCCGACACAGACGGCAGGGCGGTAAATAAAGCCAAAACGCTTGTTGACGGTCTTTGTTCTGTCACCGGGCTTAAAAACAGAGGCGTAAAAAAGGGTGCGCCGAGCTATACCGACTATGCCGTAAACAGATATTCAAAAGCGTATTCGTGCCTTCTTGAACTCGGCTTCATTGACAATGACACCGACAACAGACAGTGGGATATGTGCTTTGATGAAATGGCTGAGAGCATAGCCAAATCACTTTGCGAAATCGTCGGCGAAAAGTATGTCGAACAATATATTGTCGGCGATGTCGACGGTGACGGCACTGTGACCGTAAACGATGCCCGCACGGCTTTAAGAGCTGCCGTAAAGCTTGAGACACTCTCAGCCGAACAGCAAAAAAGAGCCGACACGGATAATAACGGAGAAATCGATGTTGCGGACGCGAGAATGATTCTCAGAAAATCCGTCGGGCTTGACAATTGAAAGGAGAAAATTTTTGACAAAAGAGAACATTAAAAAGTGGTTTGCGGCGGCATTCATCAGAGCCGTAAAAACAATGGCACAGACGGCAGTTGCCACCATCGGCACTTCTGCGGTTGTGCTCGATGATGTAAACTGGCTTATGGTCGGCAGTGCTTCGGTTCTGGCGGCAATTCTGTCAATACTGACGAGCACAGCAGGCTTGCCGGAAGTAGAGCAGAATAATTAATAATTAACAATTAAAAATTAACAATTTCGGAAGTCCTGCGGACTTGATTTATATTGGCTTCGCAAACTTACAGCTTGAATTTTTTCAGTAAACTAAATGTTTGCAAAGCTTTATAATCTAAGTCCGCAGGACTTCCCCGACCCCCGACCCCTTCTTTCACTGCTAATTGTTTTTTTCGTCCTATTGAAAAAATCCGAAAAAAATTATATAATGGTTTTATTGTATTTCAGTCTCTTCGCAAAAGGAGAATACCATGGACAAAAAATTAGAAAAAATTCTTCCGCTGGTGCAAAAGCCCGCACGATATATCGGCGGCGAGCTTAACAGCGTAATAAAAGACAAAGACAGTGTGGATGTCCGCTATGCCTTCTGTTTTCCCGATTCATATGAAATAGGCATGAGTCACCTCGGCATAAAAATTCTTTACGGAATTGCAAACGATCGTGACGACACATGGTGTGAGCGTGTATTTGCTCCGTGGCCCGACATGGAAGAAAAAATGCGTGAAAACAACATTCCGCTCTACGGCCTCGAAAGCGGCGATCCGATTAAGGATTTTGATTTAATCGGCTTTACGTTGCAATACGAAATGTGCTACACGAACATTCTTAATATGCTCGATTTGGCGGGGCTTCCCGTTCGTGCGGCAGACAGAAAATCGCTGTCCCCCATTGTTATGGGCGGCGGCCCGTGTGCGTGCAATCCCGAACCCGTTGCCGACTTCTTCGATCTGTTCCTTTTAGGTGACGGCGAGGACGAGTCAAACGAGATAATCGATCTCTATAAAAAGCACAAGGCAAGCGGCTCTTCAAAGCAGGAGTTTCTTGCCGAGGCCGCAAAAATGCCCGGTGTGTATGTTCCGTCACTTTATGATATTTCATATAACGACGACGGCACCGTAAAAGAAGTCACTCCCAAGGGCGATGCACCGAAGCGTGTTCAAAAAAGAGTGGTTAAAGACCTTGACAAGGTTTATTATCCCACAAAATTTGTCGTTCCGTTTATCGATGTTGTTCACGACCGTGTAACCCACGAGATTTTCAGAGGATGCATTCGCGGATGCCGTTTCTGTCAGGCGGGATTTATTTACCGTCCGATAAGAGAAAAAAGCCCCGAGACCATAAACGAGCAGTGCAAAGAGCTTATCAAAAACACAGGCTACGATGAAATTTCACTCTGCTCACTCTCTTCATCCGACTATTCGCATATAGAAGAGCTTCTTACCATGCTCCTCGAGTGGACACCCGAAGAAAAAGTAAATGTCGCACTGCCCTCTCTTCGTGTTGACAACTTCCCCGAGGAGCTTATGAAAAAGCTTCTTACCGTTCGCCGCTCGGGACTTACATTCGCACCGGAGGCGGGCACTCAGCGTATGCGTGACGTAATAAACAAGAATGTCACCGAGGAAGAAATGCTCGAGACCGCACGCACAGCTTTTTCGGGCGGATACAGTGCCGTAAAACTTTATTTTATGATAGGACTGCCCACCGAAACGGATGAGGATGTCGAGGGTATCGGCATTCTCGCGAAAAAAGTCGTTGATGAATTTTACGCCTGCCCCGACAGACCTAAGGGCAGGGGAGTCACAGTCGGAGCGTCCGCTTCAAGCTTTGTCCCGAAGCCCTTTACGCCGTTTCAGTGGGAGCCGCAGGCTACACCCGAGGAGCTGAAGGCAAAGCAGGAGCATCTTAAAGCTACCGTTCCGTCAAAAAAGATTTCGTTGGCGTTTCACGATATTCCCACTTCATTTCTTGAGGGTGTTCTGGCGAGAGGTGACCGCCGTCTCAGTGGGGTAATAGAAGAAGCATGGCGCCGAGGCTGCAAGTTTGACAGCTGGGGCGAGATGTTCAGATTTGATGTATGGCAGAGCGTGTTTGACGATTTGGGCGTTGATCCGCGTTTTTACGCAAACCGCCGCCGCTCATTTGATGAAACTCTTCCGTGGGATCATATCGATTTCGGTGTCACAAAAGAATTTCTCATGCGTGAGGCGAAAAAAGCGTACACTGCCGAGACCACACCGCACTGCCGTATAAAGTGCGCCGGGTGCGGCTCAAATAAGCTTAACGGAGGCAAATGCGAATGTTTAACGAAGTAAGACTGTGGCTCTCAAAACAGGGGCTGTTAAAATACGTATCGCACCTTGATATGTTCCGTCTTATGCAGCGTGCGGTTCGCAGAGCGGATATTCCGCTGTGGTACACGGAGGGCTTTAATCCGCATCCGTATATTTCGTTTCTGCTCGCTTTGTCTCTCGGAGTTGAGGGCAAAAACGAACCGGTTGATATAAGAATAGTTGAGGATATTTCTCTTGAAGAAATAAAAGACCGCTTAAACGCCGTCATGCCTAACGGAATAAAAATCGAAGATGTTACAAAGCCCGTTGACAAGCCCGCTTTAATCGCATTCGGTCAGTACACCGCCGTTTATTCAAAAGAAGAAATAACGGAGGAGGAGCTTTATAACGCCCTTGTTTCGGGTTCGCTTACGTGTGAAAAAAGCGGCAAAAAGGGCAATAAAAAAATAATCAAGACCGTTAATGTCAGCGAGCATATAAAAAAATTCACCCTGCGTACAGAGGGTGATAATATCGTTCTTGATGTAATTCTGCCTGCGGGAAGTGTGTTTAATCTCAATCCCATTCAGCTCAACACCGCGATTTCGGGCTATCTCGGCAGAGAGATTACGGCTGACACGGTCATAAGAGAGTGCCTTCTTAAAGAAGACCTCACTCGCTTCATCTGATATGGCGGACAGAAAAATGACCGCCGAGGAGCTTAAAAGCTTTCTGCCGGTTTATTTTAACGAAAACAACGGCAAACCGTTTCCGCTTACGATTACAGGCGGCAGTATGGCACCGTTTTTGATTGCGGGGAGAGATAAAGCATTTCTCACACCCTTTGACGGCAGTGCCGCAGTCGGCGATGTTCTGCTGTTCAGATACGGCGACAGACTGATTTTGCACCGTGTTACAAAAATTTCCGACAACAAAACGCTGTCTTTTACGGGCGACGCTCACACGGTCGGTGAAAATAATATTCCCGTGTCCGATATTCTCGCTCGGTGCGATACCGTGATACGAGACGGCGGAATAATTAAAAAAAATGACCCCTCGTGGCACTTCTTTGCACTTTTGGCAAAGCACCCAAAGGGGAGGAAGCTGATATTTAAGATCGCGGACTTGCGGAAAAAGAATTAGCAATCAGCAACGAGCAATTCTGAAGTCGGTTCGCAAATAATCCGGGGCACACCGTGCCTTCCGACATTGTTAATTGTTAATTCTTTTTGCGTTTATCGCAAAAGTCAGATGCCAAGTTAAAGAACACATCCTCATCGGGCTGTGTTCTTTTTCTTTTTAAGCATTATACATCCTATTATAAGCATCACCGGGAATATTATCGCAAACAGCAGTGCCGTTTTCATGTCTCCGTCAAATGCGTCCGACAAAAAGCCGACAAGTGTAGGTCCTCCCGCGCATCCCATGTCACCGGCGAGTGCCAGCAGCGCAAACATTGTCGTGCCGCCCGTCGGGAGCTTTTCCCCTGCAATCGAGAATGCGCCGGGCCACATTGCACCGACCGAAAATCCGCAGAACGCACAGCCGATAAGCGATACTATTTCATTCGCCGCCAATGATGCCGTAAGATAAGACGCTATGCACAGAACGCCCGAAATTATAAGCAGTCTGTAAATCGGTATTTTTATGCTAAGCTTTGAATAGATTATTCTTGCCGTTCCCATGAACACCGAGAAAAGGCAGGGGCCCAAAAGATCGCCGAGTGTTTTTGTAATTCCGAGTCCCCTTTCGGCAAATGTCGATGCCCACTGGCTTATACTCTGTTCCGCCGCACCCGAGCAGAGCATCAGCACAACAAACAGAGCAAAAATCTTTGTTCTGCAAAGTGTTCCGATTGACAGCCCTTCGCCGTCCTCAGTCAGAGTGTTTATCGGCACTTTCGTAAAGAAAATGCAGTTTGCAAACGGAAGTAAAGACCATATGACAGCCATTATACGCCAGTTTTCTCTTCCGAATACCGTAAAAAACAGAGTGGAGATTAAAATTACCGCAACCGTTCCCCAGCAATAGAATGAATGGAGAAGTCCCATAACAGCGGCCTTGTTCTCTCCGGGACACGCTTCGACAATGGGGCTTACAAGCACTTCAAGCAGTCCGCCGCCTATCGCATACAGAAATACGCAGATCAGAATTCCGACAAACGGGTCCGGCATTGTCTGCGGCAAAACGGCAAGCAGAGCAAGTCCCGCACCTGCGAAAATATGGGCGATAACCATACTCGCACGGTAGCCTATTCTGTCAATGACTTTGGCGGAAACAAGGTCAATAAAAAGCTGTATGCAGAAATTTATCGTGATAAGAACCGTTATTTTTGTCATCGGAATGCCGAGTGTACTGTTGAATGTCGTAAACAGAAGCGGCACAAAATTATTTATCGCGGACTGTGTTATATATCCGGTACAGCAGGCGGCGATTGTGTGTCTGTATGAAAATTTTTTCATTTTGCGTTACCTCTCGGAAAAATAAAACAGACACAGTATATCATCGAACCCCGATTTGTACAAGTAAAAATTAATATTTGTGCACTATTATACTTGACGCAAAACGCAAATGGATTTAATATATTGTATATGGATTTGCGGAGCCGATTTAATTAAGAAACGTTGATGTGAATGCATTATGCATTCCTTTAAGTCAGTCGCTTACCGCTTAAAAAGTTCTCACAAACACATATTCT
>CAVFPQ010000059.1:0-9632 GCA_963624415.1 Acutalibacteraceae bacterium
ATGCGATGCTTATACTATTATATGCGCCATAACGGCTTATGCTGAGTTTTGGATTATCCTTTACAAGATAACCTTTAAGGGGAAGCTGCCCCGAACCTTTTTTTACCGGCTGCAAATCAAACAACGCACCATGCACCTCACGTGCATAATATGTCACCATAGGCGTGTTTTTAGCCATACGCTCTTTAACGGTCTTTATGCTGCCGTCCTCGCCCTTTGACCATATGACACGATCGCCCTTGATGGTATCAAGCAAGCCGAAAAGAGTTTTTACCTTTATGCTGTACGGCTTGCGTGTCTTGATAAAGTTTATCGGGCTTTTGGTGAACTTTTCATTATATACATTGCCCACAACAATATTAAGATACGCATCCTTGGCGTGGTGGAAGTTGTTTGCGTCACGGCTCTTTCTGAAGCCAAATTCCTGACGAAATTCCGAAGCAAGCCCTGCCTTGACATAGACAATTTCCGTGTCGGGCAGCAGCTTTTTAAGAAGCTCGGCTACTGCCTTTGTTGACTGCCTTGTTTCAACAAGCTGACGGTTAATAAAGCCGGCAAGCTCTTCATCTGTAAAGCCTGTATTGCGTGTAAGACGCATATATTTTTCTTTGCTTATAAATTCTTTTGCGTAGAGCATTTTCCACAGTGCCGGCTGACGCATTGACGCAGGAACAGGGTAATCATTCTCTTTTGTTCTGTTGAGCATGCTCTTGACCAATACTCGGTTGTCTATGCTGTCATCTTTTACTTTTGAACGGGGATAAATATGCTCAATGTCATAGTATTTGTTGCTGTTTGAGTCGGACAAAAGCATGTTAAGGTCAATTTTTTCGCCGCTGTACATACATCTGCCCATCTGTGTATAATAAAGATACAATTTGTCACTGCGGAATTTGTCTTCGGGAATAGCTTCAATTTCCGAAATCCATTCACGCACATCGTCCTTGCATGCTTTGTACAGATTCAGCAGACGGTCTTTTCTTGACACTGTGCGTTTGTTTCGCTGATCCGCAGTCGCACCCCTCGCCATTTCAATAAACACCTTTGCCGGATCGTGCCCCATAATCTTGCGAATTTCTTTTACTATAAGAAGTGTCTGCCATATTGAACGCTTAATGGCAGGGGAGACATACAGATCCTTTACAAGGCTGTCATAGGTGAAGCCCAGCTGCTTTGCTTCTCTTGAATTGTTAAACTCGGCTACTTTTTCTCCGAAACCGTATGCACTGCCGAGGAGCACCATAATATTGTCATTTGTCTCCCACAGCATATCCATAATATTTTTGCATTCGCCTGTTGCGGGGTCGGTAATATATAAGCCCGTCAGAAGCTTTTCCGAAAGTCTGCCCCAGCCTGTTAATTTAAGATTGCACAGCTTTTTAACCGTGCTTTCATCCGCACTATTACCGAGAATGCCGACAATTCGCCTTTTGAGCATCTTTTGGCTGTCGCCGGATACCGTGAGCGCAAAAATCAGCTTTTCCGTTGTCTTTTCATCAACACTTATATTGCCCGCGTTTAAAATGCCCTTTATTTTAAGATACGGCACCATGCTCGATTTAAAGTCGCCGTCTATTCCCGAAATATCGGCTTTTGTAACCTTTGCGCCCTCAATACCGCCGACACCGTTTGCGTTAAGAAAATCAACAAGCTTTTTGCCTGTGATTTTGCCGCCGCAGGTCATGAACAGCTCGTTAAATATCTTCTGTTTTAATTCAACCGAAACTTTGTTGCCGCCGATTTTGAGATTATTAAGCTCATTAAGGCACATGAATTTAAGATACAGCACGGAATTTTGCGGCAGAACATCCTCCCCGATAAGATATGTGCAGGTTGAAGTCATTCTCGCTATAAATCTGTCCTCGCATTTTTCTTCGTCGACAACATCCTCAAAATTCCACGGCAAAACGGGCGTGTCTGTCTTTTTGACAATCCAGCAAAAGCCCTTGTCCTTGTGGGCGTCGTTGAGCGGACGTACATAATAAGGTATGCGGAAAGTCAGCAGCTTCTTTATCTTTACGCTCGGTGTATAGCCGTTTTTATCCTTTATATTAAGGAACGGATAGAACTTCTGCATATTCGCAAGAATTTTGTCAAGCTCCTGCAAATGCACCTGATAGGGGATAAGACTGTTTTCTTTTGATACCTGTTTGGGGAGCAGATTGTCCGCTTCCATCTCGTTAAAAAGATATGCTACATCGCTGTCGGTGTCCTTCTTGTCCCATACTTCACTGAGCTTCTTTTTAAGAAAGTCATAAAAATTGTCTTTTGTGCTTCTGTTTTTGGTTTTCTTTGATGTGCCGATATAGTCAACATAATTGTGCTCAATATCTTCATTTCTGAAAAGCAGCGAATATTTTTCGGGTGCGTATTCACGGACAACTTTTTTAAGCAGCTTAAGCTCTTTGCGGTGTTTATCATACTGCTCGACCTTCATTGCGGACAGCGTTTTGCCTTCGGGGAGTATTCTCGAAAACAGAGCCCATGCATAGACTTCATATGCACTCTTAATAAGATAGAAACGCTCCTCGCCTAATTTCTCTTCGTAGCTCGAATCAAGCTCATCAATTGCCTTGTCCTTAAAACCGATGCTTTTAAGCTCGTCAAGTTCTTCATCGTCAAAGAGCTTGCTCATTGAAACCTTTTCGCCGGACAACAGCTTTGCGACAAGCTTAAGGCAGTCCGCCTGTTCTTTGTCCATGTCATGGCACAGAATGGCCTGAAGTGCCTTAGAAAGATCCGAAGTTCTGCCGTTGAAGTTAAGCAGAGCATTTTTTACATCGTTTTCGGTGTTGATAATATCTTTTATTTCAAGCTCATTATCGATGCACTCGCACAGCTGTATCCACACATTCGAAAACATTCGAGTTTCTTCGAGCGGCTGACCTTCGTACAGGAAATGTCCGCGATGCTTTATAATATGAGCTATGGCAAGATAAACAAGTCTTATATCGGGCTTTTCGGTGCAGTTCATAAGATAATCACGAAGATGATAAATTGTGGGATAGTTTTTGTGATAATCCCTGTCGGTAAAATTGCTGTCATGGAACAGCGAATCCGTGCCGTCAACTGTTTTGTCATCCTCCCAATAACGGCTCTCGTTGAGTCTGTGGAAGAATGAATCGTCAACAGATGTTATCTCTCTGTCAAAAATTTCCTGAAGGAGCTTAAGACGCCATTTGCGGCGATCCGTGCGGCGGCGTGCGCTTCGGCTTATTCTTCTGTCGGCGGCGGCATGCCCCTCCTCAAAAAGGCGAACACCCCATAAGTCTTTGCCGCTCTTTTTGACAACCGTATAATCGGGCCTTGCGACAGCCCAGCCGACGGAATCCGTGCCGCCGTCGAGACCGATATAGTATTCATTTGAGTTTGCGTTTACGTTTGTAATTTCTTTTGCGTTTTCCACTTGACATTTCCTCCGATACATGTTATAATCCAATCAATTCCCAATGGTCTGACCACTATAAGGAATTACATTACGAGTTCAAATACAATTTTTTCATGTCGTCCTTTAAGGACCCTCACAGTGTGAGAAAATCGAAAGTCGCTTAATGCGGCTTCTTTTTTTTGCCCCGAACCCGTTTTCATTTTTTATTTTAACATTACAATTATATTATTGCAATGAAAATATTTGCTTTGCCTGCGTAAAGTCCTATATAACGGACAATCGAACAAGGAAAGTTACTTTTATCTTATTTCTCTCTTGACTGAAATATTGCTGTTTTGTATAATATTTACGACATAATAATAACTGTCAGAAGAGGAGATTTGCAATGGAAAAACTTATAGCGTTAATTACTGTTCTTATGACTCTGCCGTCGTATATACTCAGCTTTTTCCCGACGAAAATCGACAGGAGCTTTACAATTTCCGGTGACGGCTGTTCGGAAAATTCGATCACGGTAAACGGCAAGTCCGTACCGACAAAATGCACACCCGGTGAAGACGGCGCCGTTGTTTTTGACTTTGGTGAATACAGCTGTGATTTTTTTAATTATTTCGGAATAAAATACACCTCCGATGCGTATATCGAAGGTGAGATAACATACAAAATCAAGAATGAAAGTCATTCCGAAAAATTCTTTCTTGAGCCGTCAAATACGACTGCCTGTTTTTACAGCTTTATTGACAATATTCTCGATAACACAAAATCGTGCAAGCTGTTAAAGCTTGAATTTAAGCCGATAAATTCACAGACGGCGAATTTTGAGCTGCTCGGCACAGGTCTTTTTAACAGGGAAGTTCCGAACCGTGAGATTTACATAAAAACAAGCAAATATAAGCTCGGTGTCGATCTTCATTACGGCGGCGCCATGAGCTATCTTGAGGATACCGATTCCAAAGTACAGGCGGTCAAAAAAGACGGCAGAATTTATGTTGATTCAAATGCCGCAAAGAGATATAAAACCGTCAGCATAAACAATCATGTTAATCTTATCAATCGTTATGATGCCGGCAGACTTGTTCAGCAGTCATATTACGGCACAGATTCGGGTGTGTATAAAGACAGTGAGTTTATCGGGCTTACATGGCGTTATAATCCCGTTCAGGGCGGAAACAAATATAACGAAACAAGCAAAATCGTTGATTTGGTCGAGAGCAAAAACTCAATTTACATAAAATGCCGTCCGCTTGACTGGTCGCAAAAGGCGGATAGTATTACACCGTCATATATGGAAGCGACATATACGATTGACTCGAATGTTATAAAAGTCTCGTGCAGATTTGTCGATTTCTCGGGATACGAAAGCGCAACAGCAGAACAGGAGATGCCGGCTTTTTATTGCATAGAACCGTTTAACAGATTTGTAAGTATTTCATCTGACGGCAAGTACTCCTACGAAAACAATCTCGGCTTCTGGGCAGATACTTCCGTAAATTCGAATTTTCCTTCATCGGCAAATCAGGCGGCATTTGTCGGCGAGTTTGACGACAGCTTCGGCATCGGCATATGTGTTCCAGGATGCACGGTCTTTAAGGCAGGTGTTTATAACAGAGGCGAAACCGAAAAATGTGACCCGTCCTCAGACGATCCGACCTCTTATATAGCCGCTATAAATACTCTTAATTTCACAAGCTTCACGCCGATAGAATATTCATACAGCATAACCACCGGCACAATCGACGAAATCAGAAATAATTTCACCGCACTTAAATAAATCTTTTCAACTGCAATAATACCAAGAAAAGGATCGTATTTTTTACGGTCTTTTTCTGTTGTATGACAATTTGTGATAAAACAAAAACCGCTGCAGTTAGCCACGTACCGATAAGGAAGTATTGCTTCAAAACAAAGACAAATTGTTAATCCGATGTGTAATAAAACGATTGCATAAAATAAAAAAAGACTCTGCGGCACTCGCTTCCGAGCAGTCACAGAGCCTGTTATCGTTAAAAAGTATCGAGAAAGCCTTGTAAATAGGCACGTTTGCAAAAAAAATTGCACACCAATCGTGATATGTATTGTATCAAAATCGGTGTGCAGTTATGGCGGAGAGTAAGAGATTCGAACTCTTGATACGCTTATGACGTATACACGATTTCCAATCGTGCTCCTTCGGCCAACTCGGACAACTCTCCATTGCTAAAACATTATAACCGATGAAAATGTAAATTGCAAGAGTTTTTTTAACTTTTTTTATTTCCGTGAGTAAATTCCGGTGTAAATTTATTTATTTTCTTTGTCCGACTTTATTGTTTCTTCCGCCAGCAGCTCCAATTCTGCCATAGAAGAAACAACGTTGAATTTATTTCTCAGCTTAGCAGAGCCTTTAAGTCCCTTTGTGTACCACAATGCGTGTTTTCGCATTTCGCAAAGTCCTGTTCTGTCGCCTTTCATCTTGCAGACATCCGCCGCGTGTCTTAGCATTGTCTGCATTTTTTCTTCGACGGTGGGGGAGGGCAACACTTCGCCTTTTGACATATACGCATTGACCTCATCAAAAATCCACGGATTGCCGAGTGCGCCTCTGCCTATCATAATAAAGTCACAGCCGGTGTATTCATACATTCTTTTTGCAGTCTCGCCCGTAATTACATCGCCGTTTCCTATGACCGGGATGCTTACGGCGGCCTTTACATTCTTAATTGAGTCTAAATCAACGCTCGGCGCATACATCTGTTTTCTTGTTCTGCCGTGAACTGTAATAAATGAAGCTCCGTTATATTCGGCGATTTTTGCGAACTCGACACAGTTTACGCTGTTCTCATCCCAGCCTTTTCTGAATTTTACGGAAACAGGCAAATTAACGGCATCGACAACCGCTCTTATAATTTTTCCGGCAAGCTCCGGATTTTTCATCAACGCACTGCCGCATCCGTTATTTGCAACCTTCGGAGCGGGACAGCCCATGTTTATATCAATAAAATCGGGATTGAATTCCAATGCGTAAACGGCGGCTTTTGCCATGTCCTCGGGAACACTTCCGAAAAGCTGAATTGCGCACGGACGCTCATTCTGCCCTATACTCATAAGCTCCTTTGACTTTCTGTCGTTAAAGCAAATGCCCTTTGCGCTTACCATTTCACCGACGGCAAACGCCGCTGTGTGGGCCATGCATAAAGCTCTGAATGACGAATCCGCAACGCCCGCCATCGGCGCAATTGCCGCATATTTTCCGTTTTTTTTCAATTCTTCGAAATTCAACAAGTTTTTACTCCAATCGCTTTTTCGCAGTCTGAATATTTGCGAAATAATATGATTCAAGTCCGCAGGACTTCCGACATTATGCATTATGCATTATGAATTATGCATTAAAAAAACAGACCGTTCTTTTTTCACTTGCCAAAAGAAGCATTCCAAGTGTTCTTTGACCTCCGGGAATGCTTCTTTTTATTGTTATTGTTTATCGGCTTTTCTGAAGCTCAGAAAATCTTCAAGTATCAGCACTGCCGACACCGCATCAACGGTGTTTTTGCGTTTTTTGCCTCTGACATCATTCATCGACAGAATGTTGTGGGCGTTTACGGTTGTCAGCCTTTCGTCTCGCATTATAACCTGAAGCCCGCTTTTTTCTTGAAGCTTATCGGCAAACGCCTTGCATGCATCCGCTCTGAAGCCCTCGGTGCCGTCCATATTTTTCGGAAGTCCAACGCAAATAAGCTCAGCTTTTCGTTCCTTTGTGAGTGCCGTGATTTTGTCGGCTAATATATCGGCGTTTCTCTCGGTGATAACCGTGACAGGGGAGGCGAGTATTTCATTTTTGTCGCATACGGCAATGCCTGTTCTGACATCACCGTAATCGACTGACATTATAATCATTCCTGCGGGGCCTCCGTTGCTACTTCCGCCGGTGCGGCTGTCTCGGCCTCTGTCGGCGGCTCGGTTGCAGGCTGTTCTTCTTCGGCTGAGGTTATGATTTCTTCCTCGACACTGTAATTTTCTTCACTGTCTGTCTGTGCCTCGGTGTCGTCATCCTCATAGCTGTATCCGCCGGAACACTGTCTGCATGTGCCGGGCAGATTGTCTATTTTGTACCAGCCTGTTTTTGTCGAATAGCAAGACGAGCTTGCAAGAAGTCCCGTTCTTGTGCAGTATGTTCTCTTTACTGCCTGTTCGGAATCCTCGAACTCCTTTGATGTGTCAAGGTTCTTGTGGATTCTGTTCATGACTTCCTTCCATACCCTCGCCGCAGGATATGTGCCGTATACATTAATGTTTATCTCACGGTTGTCCTTAAAGCCGACCCACGCCGCCGCAACATAATAGGGAGTGCCGCCGCACATCCATTTGTCCTTGTTGCTTGAAGATGTACCTGTCTTTGCGAATGTCGTAAATCCGGATACGCCGTAGCCGTTAGCCGTACCGTTTGAAGCCGTAACAACCGTCTGAAGCATATGGTTCATAACCGTTGAAGTGCCTTCGCTTATCGCCTGTGTCGGTTCGTTTTCGGTTTCGAGAAGAACGGTTTCACCCGATGAGTTTGTTACTTTGTAATAGCACCACGGCTCATAATATTTGCCGCCGTTGCCGAATGTCGCGTATGCCGCCGCCATGTCGAGTGTTGTTACACCGTATGCCATGTCGCCGATTGCAAGGGGAGCATATGCCGCGTCTTCCGGAACGAGTGTTGAAATGTGGAAATTGTCACGAAGATAAGAATATCCCTTGTCAACGGTAATTGTATTGATAATTCGTGCGGGAATTGTATTGAGTGACGGTGCGAGAGCTTCCTGAAGGTTTCTTAAGTCGCTCATACTGCCCGTTACACCGCCGTAGTTTGTGGGCCATGCCTTGTCCATACCCGCAAGCTGAATACCGTAGTTCGGCAGATAGCTCGACCAGTAATATGCGTCTAAATCAATTGCGGGAGCGTACGCACTCAGCGGTTTAATTGAAGAACCGGGGTTTCTCGGGGAGTCCGCCGCCATATTCAGAACTCGGTTGCCGGGCTTCGGACCCAGCTGTCCGACAATACCGAGAACTCGTCCCTCATAGTTCATGACTGTCATAGCGGACTGAATTGCCGGATGCGTTTCTGTGTCTTCCTCTTTGGGGAATGTTACTCGGTTGTAATAAACATCCTCCATCTGCTCCTGTATATCAAGATCAACTGCGGCATAAATCTTGAGTCCGCCGTAGAAAACCTTTCTCCATGCTTCGGTCTCGGAAAAACCGTATTTTTCGCTCAGGTCATCCATAACCTCATCGATAATAAAATCGATATAGTAGCTCTGATACTCGGTCTCTGTTACCGTTTCGTCTTCATCTGAGTCGTCATCCTCAAGCTTTCCGACGAAGGTCAGCTTTTCGGCAAGAGCGGCATCGTACTGTTCCTGTGTTATTTTGCCCTGGTCGAGCATATACCACAGACAAATCTTGGCGCGCTCAAGGTTATTCTCATAGTTAAGAATAGGATTGTATGTACGGGGAGCGTTTGTAATGACAACAAGGGTAACACTTTCCATAAGCGTCAGATCTTTTGCTTCCTTGCCGAAATAATACTCCGCACCTGTCTTTATGCCGTAGCAACCCATATCAAGATAGATTGTGTTGAGATACGCCTCAAGAATTTCATCCTTTGAATAGTGGCGTTCGAGGGCAAGAGCATTCTTTATCTCGTTATACTTACGAACAAGAGTTTTCTTGTTTTCGCCGGTAAGGTTCTTGATAAGCTGCTGTGTTATGGTTGAACCGCCCTGAAGGTCCTTGCCCATTATATCATAGACAACAGAACCGGCAGTTCTTATCCAGTCAACGCCCTTGTGCTGATAAAAACGCTTGTCTTCAAGAGCGATAAAGCCCTCTTTAACATAGTCGCTTATATCGTCAAGCTCAATCCAGATTCTGTTTTCGGTGCCGTGCAGACGGGCAATCTCTTTTTCGTTGTTGTTGCTGTCATAGGCATAGACGATTGTTGTCTGCTGCTGATTTGAAATGTATTCATTCAAATCAATGTAGTCTATTCCGGCAACTTCTTTATCGGGATTTATGTGTCCGATAAGTCCTACGTCATAGAAAACCGAAAAAGCGATTGAGCCTGCGGCAACGACGCAGACCATAAACAAGACGAGAATAACGGTAAAGAACGTTGTCCAGCCTTTGCTCATTCTCTTTTTTTTCTTCTTTTTTCTTTTTTTCTTTTTTGCGGGTTCAACCGCATCTGCTTTAGGCATATTATTCCTCCGTGAAG
>CAVFPQ010000059.1:9642-13460 GCA_963624415.1 Acutalibacteraceae bacterium
CGTGAAGAATAAATATTTTTTGATTCGGAAAAAATCCAATTGATTATAGCACATAATTTTGATTTTGTTTAGTACTTTTTTAAATATTTATCAAAAATTAAGGTTACAGTTTTGTATTATTTCCGATTTTTTACCCCGAAAAAGCTTATATACCCTCTTTTTGTGCTCTGTTAAACAAAGCCGCAACCTTGCACGCTCTCTTGTAGGCTTCCGCAAAATAGACTTCCGGCGGCATCATACCGTAAATTTCATTTTCGTATCTGTCGGGATTGGAGTTGATTTTCAGCTCAAATGTCAGCGGAGAGTCAAAACCGCATTTTGCGAGGCGCTTTGTGTTATAGCCCCAGTCGGCAATGCCGTCAAAGGGCAGAAGATGCAAATCATCGTGCCATGTTATTTTTCCGTTGTAGTCCTTCACACCTAAATTGTCATTTAAGTGAGTGCCGAAAAGCCTGTCGCCGTACATTTTAAGCAGGTCTCTCGAATCGTTATAGCACATTTCATGGCCGCTGTCCCAGCAGAAGCCCACATTTTTTCTGTCTTTGAAATTGCCGAGAATTGCCGCGAGAAAATCATCACCCTCGGTGTTCTCGAACGCGATTTTTATTCCGTATTTTTCGGCAAAATCTATAACATTTCCATAATGCTCAAGCCCGGAATCAGACGGCGAGGGAATGTTGTCAAAGCCTATCCATGCATGAGACACCATAAGCTCAATATTATGGTTAACGCAGAATTTGACACTGTCGATAAGCTCCTGTTCGGCTGTGTTCGCTTTGTCTTTGTCTTTACTCCACATATCGGCGCATTTTCCGAACGGAGCATGAAGAGACTGTATTTCAAGCCCGGTGTCTTTTATTGATGTGAATATTTTTTCATTGTCATTTCTTTTGTCAAGACACCAGAATACACACTCAAACCCCGTCTGTCTTATAAGCTTCGGCTGAAGAGTTAACGGAATTTTGAATGAATCGGACAGATTGATGCAAAGCTTCTGATTTTTCATGGTGAAAACCTTCTTTCGACTATATTTACAGTAAAAACTCAGTGTAGTATACAAGATATATTTTTTCAACATTAACGCCGAAACTGTCGAATAAAAATTAATTATCGGTAATCTGTCGGTGAAAAAACATATTGTCGATGAGTGTTGTCAAAACAGCATACACCGCTGTGATTGTTCGTTGCAATAAAAATCGGCATTTTGTAAAATTATTTCGTACTTTGCGTTTGCGAGGTTCAAAATTAAAGATGTGACCGTACGATATGGCACAAAAAAGGAGAAAAATCATGTCAGAACAAAACAAAGGAAAAGTCAAATTCTTTTCAAAGCCCCCGAAGGGCAAAATGACGACGCTTTTTGTCGTTTTTCTGTGGATCATTCTTTGGAATGTAATCTATCAGGCTCTGCACCATCAGCTGAGCGAGCTGCCCATTCCCATTGAAAACTGGTCGTTCTTTATCTGCGTTACCGTTTTCTTTATGCAGGAAGAGCTTTCTCTCATGCAGCGTTTTTGGCATACGCTTGTCGGCGGCGCCGTCGGACTTTTCCTCGCCTGTGCCGTGGTCGGCGGATGCACTCTGCTTGCAAAAGCCGGACTTTCATCACTGCTTGCCGTAATAATCATGCTTATTATCACAATCGGCATGCTTATACTTCTTCATCCCTATTGCCCGATGGTATTTAACAATGTCGGATTTATCTATTTTATTGTTTCGCTTATTGATTCTTCAAGCACAATGGAAATGCTTCCGTCAAATCTTGTTTCACTCGGTGCGGGCAGCATCTGCCTCAATCTCGGCGTAATTGCTGTGCTGACTATATTAAAAACCGTAAAAGCAAAAAAATCAAGCAAATAATATTAAAATCGGTCGGGTGTCGGTATCCGGTGGGCAGAATTCATTGAGCGGTGGTCTGAAATTAAGTCCGCAGGATTTCCGACATCCCTAATTTTTTTTGCATTTTACACAAAATTCCGCGAAAAATACGCTATTTTTCTCTTGCAAGTTCAGAAACAGTTTGTTATAATGTCTCCGTTAATAATATTTTAACACTGTTCTGATATTTTGAGAGGTGTATAATTGTGTCAAAAAATGTTAAGTGCATAAAGAAGGCACTCACGGCAGCGGCAATCGGTGCAGGTGCTTATTACGGAGTCGGCGGACTTCTTTGCTTCGGTGTACTTTCAAGATATGCCGTCAACAAGGCTCCCGAGGAGTCTCTTAATGACCCCACAAATATGCATCGTTATCTTAACGATGAAAATTACCGTCTCGCCGATGACTGGTATATAGCAAATACTCCCGCGACAAAGTCAATTGTAAACAGAAGCGGCAAGACAATTCATGCCGAGGTTATCTATGCAAAAAATCCCTCAAATCTTTGGGTTGTGCTTAACCACGGCTATACTTCCCGCCCCCGTTCAATGGCTTTGCAGGGCAGGCATTTTTCAGAGCTCGGCTACAATGTCCTGATGCCCTATATGAGAGGTCATCGCCTCAGTGAGCATAACTACTGCTCAATGGGATATTTCGACAGATACGATGTCTGCGACTGGATAAACTATATAGTTTCCATGGATAACGACGCCAAAATCGTTATTATGGGCTGCTCCATGGGCGGTGCCATAACAATGCTTGTAACAGGCGAGGAGCTTCCCGATAACGTAAAGTGCGCAGTTGAGGATTGCGGCTACACAAGCTGTTATGATGAATTCGGTGAGCAGATTACAAATATCACTCATCTTCCTAAATTCCCCTTCCTCAATGCCGCCGACAGCTTTTCGAAGGCATTCCTGAAGTTCGGCTTTTTGGAGTGCAGTCCCATAAACGCGGTTGCAAACAGCAAGACTCCCACACTGTTTATCCATGGCGAAGAAGACACTTTTGTGCCTTTCTGGATGCGTGATTATCTCTATGAAGCGTGCTCCGCCGAAAAAGACAAGCTTGATGTTCCCGATGCCGAGCATGATATGTCGTGCTTCCTTCATCCGGAGCTCTATTGGCCCAAGGTTGACGCATTCGTTGCCAAATATGTAAAATAAGCAATTTGCTGTATATTCTGTAATCAGATTCGGCTGTCATTAAATTGGCAGCCTTTTTCTTTGTAAAAGTCAGACAGATTCGTTGTAATATTAACCAAATATAACATTGAAAATTTGTTTATTGACACGAAAAAATTCGGCGGTATTGCTTTTCTGCCTCCTGTATATTAAAATAATATAGATACATTATCCTGATGTGTCCTAAATTATAATGTGACGGTGATTATATGGTATGTCCTAAATGCGGAGCGCCCATAAAACGCTTCGATTTGTCTCCGAATTGCAAAGAATGCGGAGTTCACATTCTGTATTACTCTCAGCAGACTCTTCTTGCCGAAGACGCAAAAAGAACCGAGCTTGAATTTGCCGGTGCTCGTGTGTTTGTCGCAAAGCTCAAAGCGGCATTCATCAAGGGCCGTGTGGCAATTTCAAGAATGATATTCTGCATTCTGACTATTGCTGTAACATTCGTCCCTCTCGGTACGGTTAAATTTTCGATACCGTATTTTGAAGAGGATATCACAATCGGAACTCTCGGTCTCTATAAAATTTACAGTGACGGTCTTTTCGGGCTGATTCCCGATTTTATATCGTCTAAGGTCGGAGGAAGCGTTTCGGTAATGGGCATGACGGCGGTTGTTCTGCTTTTGCTGTGCGTTCTGTTGACTCTTGCCGATTTGCTGACATTTCTGCTGTCGTTTACAAATATCAAAAGGACCTCGCTTGCACAGGCAATACTCACGATAATAGCGGCTGTCTGTGCCGTCGGCAGTG
>CAVFPQ010000060.1:0-13272 GCA_963624415.1 Acutalibacteraceae bacterium
TCAGGTCACCAAAGCAATATAAATCAAGCCCGCATGACTTCCGACATTGTTAATTGCTCATCGCTTATGAATTTTAATTGTCGGTTGCTTTTTAATGCATTTTTTACGGTGCAACAACAAGTATCAGGCTTGAAAGTGCCAGCTCTGCCGCAAAATATGTTACGATATTGAACATTTTAAGCGGATGGCTTGTCTTATATTTCTTATTGAACATTAAAATCGCAATCGAAAAATCACTTGCAACAAACAGTGCCGCGCCGACTGTGGCTAAAATTGCCGCCGCCGTGCCGAACTGTGCACCGGCTTTTACCATTGAGATGCCCATTACCGTTGCCTTGCACAGCATTGTTGTTATTACCGTTGCATACAGCAAAATCGGAATATTAAGCACTCCTTTGATTTTTGTGCCGATAAGCTTTGAAAAGACAAGGAAGAAAATATCAAACGCAATTACAACTGTAATTTCGGGAATTGAGAAAAATCCTCTGTCGGGGGCAAATGATTTTATCGCACTTAAATATGCGGCGATAAAGAAAAAGTGAGAAGTCAGAAATCCCAAAAAGCCTATTGCGTGCAGTGAAATATGCTGCCACAGGTGCAAAAACAGATCGCCTATCCACGAAAAAGCCAACGCACCGAACATTATGTATGTAAACCTCGAGTGATTATTCGCTATTATCATTGCGAGAAAACCCGTCAGCATATATCCCGTTGCGGCTGTCATTTTGAGCGCAAGAGACTTGGGGCACGCACCGTTATACTGCGCACGTACAAAAAATACAGACAGCACCATAACGGCAACACAGATAAGTGCGTATATGATTTTAAGAAGCATTTAAGTTACCTCCGTTTTAATTTACTTAAACCAATACTACCACACAAAAATTACATTCACAAGCCCGATTTTTACAAAACGGATTTTTATGAAGAAAAATGATGATATTATCACACAAAAATATAACAAAATTAACCGTGATTTGTCATTTTTTGTAATCTTTACAAATATCGGGAATTGTGATACAATAAATTGATATATGAAATCCGGTATGGAGTGTTGATAAATGTCCTTCAAAGAAGACGCAATCAAAAAGGCCGCTTCGTTTGCGGCAGATAAAATTTTCAGGTATATCGACAATAATCCCGAAACGGGCTTCGAGAAAATACTTTCGTTCAGTGAAAAGCTTTTCGCCGGCAGAATGTTCCCCGCCGAAAACTTCAAAAAAATGAAAGCAGGAGCCGCCGATCCCAACAATATCTATACTCAGCTGGCGCTTAATATTCTCCGTTCGACCGACAGAGGGCTTCTTAAGCATATGCTTCTTACTCTCGGTGTTGACGCAGGCTATTTCGGCACAAAAAAGGTCAGAGCAAACCGTGAAAAGTATAACTGCAATATTCCGTGGATTATTCTTTTTGACCCCACAAGCGCTTGCAACCTTAAGTGCAAGGGCTGCTGGGCGGCTGAATACGGCTACCGTCAGAGCCTTACCTATGATGAGATGAAGTCCATTGTAACTCAGGGCCGTGAGCTCGGCACACACTTCTATATGCTCACAGGCGGCGAGCCTCTCATCAGAAAAGACGATATACTTAAGCTTTGTGCGGAGTTCCCGGACTGCGCTTTCATGGCATACACAAACGGCACTCTTATAGATGATAAATTCTGCGATGATGTTCGCCGTGTAGGCAACCTCGCTTTTGCCCTCAGCATTGAAGGCACAGAAGAGAGCAACGACTTCCGCAGAGGCGAAGGCGCATATCAGAACACCATGAAGGCAATGGAGCTTCTTAAAGAACACCGCTGTCTGTACGGCATTTCAGTATGCTACACACGCAAGAATGTTGACTATGTCACAAGCGACGATTTTGTCGACCTTATGATAAAAATGGGCGTAAAGTACGCATGGTACTTCAACTATATGCCCGTAGGTCACGGTGCCGATAAAGAGCTTATTCCCACTCCGGCACAGAGAAAAATGATGTACTTCTGGCTTCGCAAGATGCGTAATTCAAAGACAGGCAAGCCCATTATGGTTATTGACTTCCAGGATGACGGCGAGTATGTCGGCGGATGCATTGCAGGCGGCAGAAACTATTTCCATGTTAATTCCGCAGGTGACATTGAACCCTGTGTATTTATTCACTATTCCGATTCGAATATCCGAAAAGACACACTGCTTGAGGCACTTCATAAGCCTCTGTTTATGGCATATCGAAAGGGGCAGCCCTTTAACGATAACCATCTTCGCCCCTGTCCAATGCTCGAAAACCCCGACAAGCTTCGTGCGATTATTCACGAGACCGGCGCAAAATCAACCGATCTGCTGAATGCCGAGGATGTCGAGACTCTCTGCGGCCGCTGTGATGATTTCGCCTATGAGTGGGCAGGCGTTGCGGATGAAATCTGGAACACAACCAAGCACCCCAAAACCCACACGCAATATTACCGTGACGGCGGACGTGCAATGCGTCAGTAATATCCCTTTAAGGGGGAGTGATAATGTTAAAAAGAACCCTCGCAATTATTTCAGCTGTCGTTATGGCTGTGACGGCATTTACTTCATGCGGCACAAATAAAAATCAGACAACAACCGAGTCGCCGACCGCCGATTATAATCAGCAGACAGGTATTTATTCGCCCGAAAACACGACTGTGCCCGTGACAGAAGTAACAACGACCGAGAATACGACAAACATTGAATCAAGCGGCAGAATTACCGTAAACAGCGGATATAAAGAAGTCGCAATGACTCGTGACGATGTCATAAAGGTCTACAAAAACGCCATGGATAACGTGAAAAAGCGTTGCCCCGGCTTTACAAAGACCGAGACACAGACAGTTGACAATGTTGAAGCCGGTGACGGTGCTCTTCAGCTCGCGAACAGAATACTTAATCTTATATCAACCGAGCTTTTACAGTCTACGGGCAACAATAATCAGCTTACCGTTGAATACGGGGATGATATTTCCGTTCGGGAATCTTTTCCGCTGTTCGGAGAAGATGTCGGCTGTGATGTGACCGATACTTCTATTATCACTTCCGCCGTATGTTATGTAAGTGACAAAGACTACAAGGTAGTAATTACCGTTGCCGATCATCTGAATCCCGACCCCGAAACGAGCGAATTTTCTAAAATCATGACACCTATTGCGACAAATTCAATCGCAAGCGGCATTGAAGAATATCTTGTTGTGCTTGATATGTCGTCCTATAAATTCGATATGAATTATACAGGCAACGAAATTGAATGCAGATTTGATAAAGACAACGGCAGAATGACCTATCTGTCACAGAAAATGGTTGTAAATGTCGATATTGACTTGAATCTTGATTTGATTCTTTTCAAAACAAAGGGCATAAGCGCAACGGGAACGGTTATAAACAAAATCGAATATACCGATTTTTGCTGGTCATAAAAATTATCTTCGGGAAATTAAATTTTCTCGGAGATTTTTTATTTTATCTTGAAAAATGAACAGTTAAGTATTAGTATATATCCGAATAATAATTTAACGGAGGTTAATTATGAGCTTTTTGCCTATGACGGACTATGATTCCGCAAGCGAAGAGGTTCGCCGTGAATATGACGACCAGATTGCAAAGCACGGAAGAATTACAAATATGAAAAGGACGCTTCTTCACAGTGTCCCCGCATTCAAAGCGTATATGGAGTGGTATACACTGTATGATCTGCTTGTTCCCGTTGTCGGTGAGCGTGCGATGTCGCTGTTTTCCTATGCCATTTCAAAGGGTAATGAGTGCCTTATCTGCTCCACGTTTTTCCGTAAGATTCTTATAGATTCCGGCGATGATCCCGATAATCCCGAAATATCCGAAACCGAACAGCTTCTTATGGATTTGGGTTCCGCCATTTGTGTAAATCCGCATGAGATACCCGATTGGATTTATGACGAACTTAAAAAGAAATTCACTACCGAACAGATAGTAAATCTCCTGTCTTTTGCCGGTATTATGTACGCCACAAATCTTTTTAATACCATCGCAAAGGTTCCGCTTGATGAAATTCTGTTAAATTACCGCAGTGAAGAAAACAAGAATAAGGAGTAATATAAAATGAAAGATTTTGAAAATAAGGTCGCTTTTATTACCGGTGCGGCACACGGACAGGGGAGAGCTACCGCAATTGCACTCGCAAAAGAGGGTGCGGATATAGTGGCATTCGATGTCGCCAAAAAAATTGAATATCCCGCATATGATTTCGGCTCAAACGCCGAGCTTGAAAGCCTTAAAGAAGAGATTGAAAAGCTCGGCAGAAAGGCTGTTATAGCAGTCGGCGATGTGCGTGATGACGCGGCTGTTACTGCGGCTGTCGAAAAGGCGATTAAGGAGCTCGGCAAAATAGATATACTCTTTAACAATGCCGGCATCTGCGCATATGCCGAAGTCGACAAGATGACCGACGACGAGTGGAACGCCATGATTGATATTAACCTCAAAGGGCCGTTCAATGTCGCAAGGCGTGTTGTGCCGTATATGAAAGAAGCCAAGAGCGGTGTCATAATCAACAATTCATCTGTTATGGGGCTCAGAGGCGGCAACAGACTTTCACATTATACCGCTTCAAAATGGGGACTTACCGGTCTTACGAAAGCATGGGCAATTGAGCTTGCACCCTACGGCATAAGAGTTGTCAGCATTCATCCGACAGGCGTAAACACTCCCATGAATGACGGTCTTGCCGCAATGGAAGGCATGACACCCATTGAAATTGCCGAACGCTCCGCCGGAAATCTTCTTCCCGTGCCGTGGATTGAGCCTGAGGATGTTGCCGAGCTTGTCAAGTTTGTCGCAAGTGACAAGGCAAGATACGCAACCGGCTCTCAGTTCGTCATCGATGCAGGTCTTCTCTCCGTCTGATTTTGTATAATAAATAAAAACAACCGTACCGCAGGAAATTGTCCCGTGATACGGTTTTTTATATTCGATTTTATTTTATTGCATCCGATGTATTTGAAATTACCATAGCGCGTTTTATTCCGTACATTATTATGGCGTTCAGCATCATTGCGATGTTTCGAGGGGACTCTCTTGTTTCCTTGCTGAGCCACGCCCACAGAATGCTTGATATTCCCGCTGAAAAGAACTGCGTGCAGTATGTATAAATTTCGGAATTTTTTTTCTTGTCGAGAAATCTGTCTATTTCTTTTGCGAGCGTTTCACCTATATTGAAATTACCGTTTGAACCGAGAAGCGCCAGGAACAACGCGCGGTTGTTTTCGCAGTATGTCAGAATGGACGTAAGCATTTTGGCAAACTTCTCATCTTTTTCTCTGGATGCCGAAATTATCTTCCATATATTTTCACTCGCATCCGTTACGATATCGTCAAATAAATCATATTGAGAACCGTAGTGGTGATAGAATGTACTTCTGTTTACATCCGCTTTAAGACAAATTTCTTTTACGCTTATTTCATGAAGCGGCTTTTCCTGCATCAGCTCGATAAGCGAATCCCTGAGTATCATTTTAGTTATCTTTATTCGTCTGTCAACTGTTTCGGCTGCCATAATTTTCTCCCCCTAATCGACACAAAGCCAAAATGTGTTTATTAACTGTTCACGATTTGTTAATTTGTCGCTTGATTTTTTGTTAATGCCATTATATAATAACTTTCGTAAAAATGCAACACCGTGTATAATATTTCTCACAATGACTAATAATTCTCACGGTGAATAATAGCTACAATATTTTTCAGGAGGACAACAATGAATTCAAGGGCATTACCGTGGACAAACGATGTTGAAACAGTAAGACAGTTGATTGACTGGGCGGCTGCAAATCATAAGGATGACGACTGCTACAAGTACTATCGAAACGGAGAGATTTTTTCAAAGTCTTATATAGATGTAAAAAACAATTCCTACGCAGCCGCAAGATATATCCGCACGATTAATCCCGACAGAATGCACGTGGCTCTTATCGCCAAAACAACATATGAGTATCTGATGTCCTTCTACGGCGTGTTTATTTCAAACAATGTTGCCGTTCCCATGTCTTCGGATGCACCTGCCGAAGATAATGCTTATCTTGTAAATGATGCCGATATCGAGCTTGTATTTTATGATGAAAGCTATGATTCAAGAATAGAAGAGCTCAAAAAGCTTTGCCCCAAAGTCAAATATTACATAAAAATCACACAGGAGCTTCTGGACGATATTTATACAAAATACGATGATAATTCAAAATACGCATCCCTTTCGGATGTCGCAATCGATCCCGATGACTGCACGGTTATAATTTACACCTCCGGCACCACGGGCGCTCGCAAAGGTGCAATGCACTCCTCCCGTTCTCTGCTTTCCAATATTTATTATTATGAAGAGGAGTTCGACACAGGCAAGACAACTCTTAACGTTCTTCCCATTTATCATATATTCTGCTTCTCATCGGATTTCCTTAAAAATATGAAGGACAGAGTAACGGTATGTCTTAACGAAGACATAAGATATCTTCAGGAAAATTTGCTCCGTTTCCGTCCGCACTTTATGCGTATGGTGCCGATGATTATCGAGTCGCTTCTTCGCAAAACCCGCATAATCAGAAGAAATAATCCCGATATGGAACCTCGCAAGGCCGCAGAACAGGTATTCGGTGACAGATATGAGCGTATAGTCGCAGGCGGCGCGCCGTTAAGCGGAAAAATCGCTCAGGAATTTGCCGAGATGGGAATTATGGTTCGTTCGGGCTACGGTATGACCGAGACAGGTCCCCGTCTTTCCGTTCCTCAGCCCGACACTTGCGGTTCTTCCGTGGGCAGAATTCTTTCCACCTGCAAGGCGCGTATAAGAGGCGGCGAGCTTCAGGTTAAAACACCGTCACTGTTTATGGGCTACTACAAGCGTCCCGAAGAGACCGAAAAGGTGTTCACCGAGGACGGATGGCTTATGACAGGCGACATGGCAAGAATTACAGATACAGACGAACTGTTCATTACAGGCAGACTTAAAAATATAATCATTCTTTCAAACGGCGAAAATGTAAGTCCCGAAGAAATCGAAAAGAAATATGCCGATGAACCTATGGTAAAAGAAATGGTTGTTTTCGGTGAGGGCAATTCGATTGTAGCCGAGATTTATCCGGATTATGATTTCGCCAAAAAGAGCAATATTAACGATATAATGGGCTATCTCGAGCGGGCAGTCGCTCGTGTAAACGCCGAGAGCACAGCCGCAAAAGAGATTGATAAAATCGTTCTTCGTGACGAGCCCTTTACTCGCACATCGTCCGGCAAAATCATCAGACCGCAGAAGAGCGCATAAAAGGCGGCAGGTATCAATAAAAGTTGATGATGAGCAGTGAGTACTTAATTAACAATTAACAATGAATATAAATTATTTTTTTTGGAGGTAACCAATGGAACCGATTAAAGCACAGCTCTCAAACGGGCAGATAGTCGATGCGTATCCCCTTACACAGGCACAGCAGTTCATGTTCTTCGCATTCAACAATTACGGGCAGGTCCCCGCCACTCTCAACATCGGCACAGGTGAATACTGGAAGGGTGACTTTGACACCGAGCTTATGCGTGAGGCGATTGCCGAGGGCATTGAGCGTACGGAGTGCTTCCGTCTTCGCTTTGTAAAAGATCAGCAGTACGGCACATTGCAGTATATCGTCCCCAAAACGGAAGCCGTTATAGAGGAAGTTGATCATACAAACTTGACTTATGACGAATCTTATAAGATAATTAAAAGCTGGTCTACGGTAGGCGCTGAGTTTTTTGAGAAACCTCTTAATACTATCAAGATTATGCACTTGCCCGATGGCCTCAACGGTATATATGTAAAGCTCAATCACGTTACATTTGACGGCTATTCAACCAAGATATTCCTTTCCGATATAATGGCTATCTATCTTAATAAGAAGGTCGGAGCGCCGTATCCCAAGCCCATGAAGCCGTATCTCGATATGATTCAGCAGGAGCTTGATTATCTCAATTCCGACAAGTGCAAAGAGGATCAGGCCTTCTGGATTAACTTCTTCCAGACGCAGTCCGAGCCTTATTTCTGTGATTATCTTCGTGATAACCGTCTTATGAAGGAACGCGTTGAGTATAATCAGCCCGATCGCCGTTATGTTCAGTGCTTTACTCAGAACACAGAGTCACGCCAGCTTATCTATCATATATCAGAGGAAGACACAAACGCCGTATTAAAAGCGTGCCGTGAAAGAGATATGTCCGTTGTCGGTGTTCTTATGCTCGGTCTTCGTTCCGCACTTTCGGTATTCAACGAAAGACAGGAGGATGTAAGCATCAGACTCATGCTTGCCCGTCGTTCGACACTTCTCGAAAAGAAGTCCGGCGGCAACAGATGGCAGATGTTCTCCGTTCGTTCGGTAGTGGGTGAAGACAAGACTTTCAAAGAGGCTACCGAAATCATTGAACAGTCAAGAGATGTTGTGTATCATCATTGCAACTATCCGTTCCTCAAATGGGTTTATCTTAAGAACTCCGTAAACAAAGCGGCTCTCGGTCAGACTTACGACAGTCTTACATTCTCTTATCACGCTCCCATTGAGCTTCCTTACGAGAATGAAGAAGTAAAGAAGTCAAGTCTCGGCATCTGGTACAACAACAACTTCTCAATGCAGAATCTTTATCTTACAATCAAGCACAGATGCTCCGACAACGGTTTTGATGTCATTTGGGAATATAAGACCGAAGAAAAAGGCGCCGCTGAAGACCTGGCTATTGTTCATGAAAAGATGTTCCAAGCCATAATGATGGGAGCAAAAAATCCCGATGTGACAATAAAAGAAATTCTTGACGCAATTAAACTGTAAAAAGGGGATTAAAAATGGAAAAGCTTATTGACAAAATACTCGAATATGTGGAGCCCGACTGCGAAATAACAGGTGCTTCACTCCTCAAAAATGACTGCGGTCTTTCCTCGTTTGATATGGCTTGCCTTGTTGAGGATCTTTGCAAATCAAGCAATATCGATATGAACACAATAAATATCCGTCAGCTTCGTACCGTTGATGACCTTGCCGCCGCTCTCGGCATGAAATAATATCAACGGAGGATTTAACTGATGATTATAAGAGAACATTATGACGATTTTCCTATCCTCGGCACTATAAAGGAGCTTGTTACTTCCGGTGCAGAACGCGGCGGAGACAAACGCCAGTTTATATGGGAAGACAAGCATGGCAATGCTCATGAACGTACCTTCAGACAGGTAAATGACGATGTAAACAAAATAGGCAAATTCTATCGTAAGCATAATATTGTCAAGGGTACAAAAGTTTCTGTCCTCGGTGAAAACTCATATGAGTGGCATGTTTTTTACTATGCTCTTGCTTTTAACGGCAGTGTAATATTGCCCAGTGACCCCCGTCTGCCTGCCGAGGAGCTTGCCGGTCAGTTTGCGGAAACAGGCTGTGAAGCGGTATTTTACAGTGAGGCAAACGCGGAAAAAATCGAAATAATCAAAAATACTCCCGGTGTTGTCGTAAGAGAATATCATCCCATCGAAGACCTCGAAAAGCTCTGCAAAGAGGGCGAGGAAGCCGATGAAAAATATCTGAAGGAATTTATGGACGAGGAAGTCGTTCCCGATGACCTTGTATGTATATGCTATACTTCAGGCACAACGGGCAAAACAAAGGGCGTTATGCTTACTCACAAAAACATAATGACCGATCTTAATGCGTCACTTCATGCCATTACAGGCGAAAACGCAATAGGATTTTTGCCGCTTAACCATACATACGCATGGGCTACCGGACTTTTCGCAAGCCTTCTTCGTGTTGAGTGGGGTTATATTTCAACAAATCTTCGTCATGTTTACGATGATATAAAAAAATATAAACCGTATCAGTTTGCCGCAGTGCCGCTTGTTATCGAGATGATTTACAACAGCATTATTTCAAAGGCAAAGCGTAACGGCACATATGACAAGCTTATGCAGGGAATTGAGCTCAGCAACAATATGCTCCTTTCCGGTGTTGATCTTCGCCGTGAGATTTTCTCTGAAATTCATGAGGCAATGGGCGGAAACCTTCACTATATCATTTCTTCGGGCGCATATCTTAATCCCGAAATCGAAAAATTCATGCATGATGTAGGCATTCCGATTTTTACCGGATACGGTCTTACCGAGTGCTCGCCGTGCGTTTCAATCACACGTATGTATAACTATCGTATGGGCTCTGTCGGTCTGCCGATTGAGTGCTGCACGGTCAAAGTCAATGACCCCGATGAAGACGGTGTCGGCGAAATTTACGTAAAAGGCCCCAATGTTATGATAGGCTACTATAACGACCCCGAGTCGACTGCCGAAGCATTTGACGGCGAGTGGCTTAAAACGGGCGACTACGGCTATATTGACAAAGACGGCTATATTTTCTTTACCGGACGCAAAAAGAATCTTATCATTCTTTCAAACGGCAAAAACGTGTCCCCCGAAGAGATTGAAATTCATCTTCAGAATATCGAATACGTAAAAGAAGTTATATGCTACGGCGAAAACGGCAGAATAGTAGGGGAGTTCTTCCTTGACGAGGATCAGTACCCCGATGCCCGTGAACGCCTCAAAAACGATGTCCTTGAAGTTAACAAAAAGCTTGCCGACTACAAGCAGGTCGCAAGAATTGTCATTCGTGACGAGGAGTTCCCCAAGACCACATCACTCAAAATCATAAGAAACAAAAATCAGAAGTAATTTTTTCTGAGTTCCGATTCTTTTTATTTCCCATAAACCCGAAGGGAGAGATGTCGAAAGATTGTCTCTCCCTTTGGGCTTTATTAAAATTATCTTTGATTGCGTTTTTGACTTTTTCTTAAATTTTCTTTTTGTCCTTGACCGCAGGTGTGTTTTCATTTATTATATCTGTGAGCGGTCAAACCGCACAAAGGAGAAAGACAAATGGAGCATATAGCTTATATTACAAAAAAACCGGTGTTAAGCGGCAAGGAGTCCACACCCGACGGCGCCATTACCGGCAACGGTGATTTGTCGTGTATTCTGGGCAACAGCCCCAATGGTTTAAGACTTTATATAGCGAAAAGTGACCTGTGGCTTATAAGAGAAATGCCAGGCCCGAAGGGACTGAAACCCCTGTGCAATATAGACATTGAAGTGCCGCAGGATATGTATGATAACTACTATGTCGAGCAGGATATGGACAGATCCGAAATTCGCTGCCTTTTCAGAAATGCCAAAAAAAGAATGCTTATAACTGTCCGTGTACACAAGACCGAAAATTCCGGCACAATTGAAATTTCTGGCAACTACGGTGAAACTTCCGTATCCATTCTTCCGCCCGATGAAGCGAGTGATGAGACCGTTGACAAATTTAATGACGGTGACATAAGCGTTTCCGGCAGAAGGTTTTTCAAGGATGAAGAAATTCTGCTTGATACCCTCGGCTACTGCGCACTCAGAAAAGTATCCGACAAAAAATATTATTTTAGTGCCGCTACAAACTTTGATACTGAAAATCCCAAAGAGTATGTACTCGACATGGCGAGAAATATCACGCAGGACAGATGCACCCAGCTTAAAAAACAGCATGATGATGCGTGGCGTGAATTCTGGAACAAGTCATCATTCAGACTTTCGGATGAATTGCTCGAAAACTGGTGGTATGCATCAATTTATCTTATGGCAGTCTGCTCCGGTAATTCAAAATTCCCGCCGGGACTGTATGCGAACTTTATTACAAAAGAAAACATAAACTGGGCGAGTGACTATCACCTTAACTATAACTATCAGGGGCCGTTCTACGGAGCGTTCATAACAAACCATGTGGAGTTTACGGATGGTTATCATGTTCCGCTTGAACAGTTTGTGCCTAAAGGGCAGCGTGACGCAAAAAAGCTTAACTGCGGCGGTGTATTTTTCCCGGTCGGTTTGCTGCCGTTCGGTGTTTATTCGGAGTATACTCCCGATGTAAAATTCCCGTTTGAGCGTCTGTCGCTCGGTCAGAAGAGCAACGCAATTCACGCCGCAGATATTCTTGCATTCAGATGGAAATATACCCGTGATAAAGAGTATGCTCGTGAACACGCTTATCCTTTTATAAAAGAGTGCCTTAAGTTTTTCGAAGATTATGCGGTGTTTGAGGACGGCCGCTTCTCGATAAAGAAGGATGCCGCACACGAAATTCCGTATTACTCAAAAGATTTTGATGAAAAAGAGTATGAGCTTTATATAAACGACACAAACAATCTTGTAACTCTCGGAATGCTCCGTCTTGGGCTTGAAACTGCGATTGATATGGCAAACACCCTTGAAATTGACGCTGACAGAGTTGAGATGTGGCAGTTTATGCTCGATCATCTTACGCCCTTCCCGACGTATATAAGACATTTCCAAAGAGTTTTCAGATATACCGAAATCGGAATGGCATGGAATGACTCAAATGATATAGGACTTCAGCATATTTACCCGGCAGGGTGTATCGGTTTGTCGTCAGATAAGAAGACGCTTAAAATCGCCCGCAATTCATTTTGGCAGAACGGGCGCTGGCTTGACGGCAACTCATGCTGTTCATTCTATCCGTGTGCCGTTCGCATCGGCATAAATCCCGGGATTATTACAAAAAATCTGACAGAGAATGTCGCAAAAAAGGGACTTCCCAATATGCTGTTTAACTACGGCGGCGGCTGTCTTGAAAACTGCTCGATTATTCCGAATACACTGAGTGAAATGGCGCTTATCAGCCATCAGGGTATTCTCAGATTTTTTGAGGTATGGGACAAGTCAATCGACTGCGAGTATAAGCACCTCAGAGCATACGGCGGATTTGTTGTTGACGGCTCAATAAAACACGGAAAAATCGGAGATATTACCGTTTATTCTGAGTGCGGTGAAAAACTCAGATTTGCAAATCCGTTCAAAAAATGCGTTGTTATAACTTCCGACGGAGAAATGGAATTTGACACCGGGGAAGTCGAAATCGAAACAAAGATAAACGAAAAAATAACTATTAAATCCGCATAATATAAAACGAAAAAAAATCCCGGGGTGACACAAAAAATCACTTCGGGAGTCAGCCACGTGCTGATAATGAAGTATTGTTTCAAAACAAGTACAAATTATCAACATAATGTATAATATGTCTGTTGTTCACAACAAAAATATTGTTTGCAAATTTGTTGAATTTTTGTTTTGAAATGCAAAGCAGTTTCGTTGCCAAGAAAAAAATTCCATATCGAAGCCGGGAAATGAAGCAATGATGATGCCTTACGAGGCTTTCGGACAAAGATATGGGAGATTTTTCGGCGAGAAACCAATACTTCG
>CAVFPQ010000061.1:0-13253 GCA_963624415.1 Acutalibacteraceae bacterium
ATGGGAGATTTTTCGGCGAGAAACCAATACTTCGTTGTCAGTGCGTGGCTTATGATAGCTTTTTTCAATTTGGCGGAGCTGCCGGATATATATCAGTCGATGAGCTTCGCAAAAGGTGGGTTTATTCGGCGTTGCGGGGCTTTGCCGTACCGGCGGGCTCAGCCGCTCGTCAGCGACATTCCTCATCTTATATAATATGTGTAGGCGAGTGTGTTGCTTCGGAAGCCGCATTCCTCGCGGCTGCCCTCCGTTCGCATTCATTTGTCCTGCTGTCACGGACAGCATCACAAATTCTGCTCACTCCGGGCGCGGGCCTCGCTCACAGCTGCCTGCTTAACAGCATGCAGACAGCTGTTCGCTCGGCATGAAGCTCGTCGCTTGCTTGCGCAAGCTCCTCGCCCCCGACTTCACTGCCCACTTTTTATGATAACTAATTTTAAAATTTACTTGACACCCGACCCGTTCTGTGATACACTTGTTGTACCTCTGAAAAAGGGTCTTTTTTTTGTACCCGGTTTTACGGCTGACCTTAGCTGCCGTTTTGTCAGAGGGAGGCTAACATTAAATATGGAGGTGCCGTTATGAGAGTTAAGATCACTCTTGCATGCACTGAGTGCAAGCAGCGCAACTACAACACAATGAAAAACAAAAAGAATTCTCCCGACAGACTCGAGATGAACAAGTACTGCAGATTCTGCAGAAAACACACTCTTCACCGCGAAACAAAGTAAAACCCCCGATGTAATTCTATCGAAAGGAATGAAGTTACATGGCTGAAAACACTGCCGATAAGGAAGCTCTGAAGGCTGCTAAGGAAGCTGAAAAAGCTGCCGAAAAGGCAAAAAAAGAAAGAATTAAGGCGTCCAAGCCCAAAAAAGAAGGCAATGCTTTCTCACGTGCGGGCAAAGGCATCAAAAAATTCTGGAAAGATTTCACCGGTACTTGCAAAAAGGTCGTTTGGCCCGGTCCTAAACAGGTTTTCAAAAGCAGCTGTGTTGTTCTTGCAAGCATCATCGTTGTCGGTCTTGTTATTTTCGGTTTCGACAGAGGACTTACCGCACTGTTTGAGCAGGGTGCAAGTCTCTCGCAGAATCTCGGAGAAAAGGCAGCCAATGACGCGACCGATGCCGCAGTAGCAGAGGACACGACAGAGACGGAAGAAACCGCAGAAGACGAATCGGCGGCTGAAGAAGCTACGGCTGAAGAAGCAACGGCTGAAGAAGCAACAGCCGAAGAGACTGCGGCTGAAGAAACCGCGGCTGAATAATTAATTCGTCAAAACGAACTGACTACTCGGCGAAATCATTTTTCGCATTTTTCTGGAGGACAGCATGGCAGAAGATTACAAATGGTATGTGGTCCACACATATTCGGGCTACGAAAACAAAGTTGCCGACAACGTACTTAAGGCGGCGGTTAACCGCAACCTTACGGATCAGATAGTCGAGGCTATTGTACCCACCGAGACACTTTACAGCCTCAAAGCGTACAAGGACAAGGCCGCCGACAGAAACGCCGAGATAAAGGCAGCCGACAACACAATTCCTTATGTAAAAGTAAAGGAAAGTGAAGGCGCTATCTATTATCTCCCCGCCGAAATGCAGGGCAGCGATCTTACATCCGACTCCGTAAAAGAGCAGATGTATGTCATCCGTGAGATGGCATCCGATATTGTTTTTGAAAGCAAAGACACCGTAACACGCAAGGATTTGCTCCAGCACTACGGCGTAAAGAATTCGCTTTACAGACTCAATACCGATTGCCAGCAGTATGTACCCGGCTGCTATTTCTTCGAAAGTGCGGACTCTTCCCAATTCGAAATGCAGGACGGCCCCGAAAACAAGGTGTTCTATACAACAAAAATTACACGTTGGCCCGATGATTATTTCAAGGGCAAGGGCAAAAAAACCGTTCGTCTCGGTGACATAATCGAACATGGCGGAGAGAGAAATACAATCAAATCCACCACGTCAAAGCTTATGCCCGGGTATGTTCTTGTCAAGCTTGCCGTAAGCTATCACGAAAAAGCAGGCGAAGACAGAATGACGGACGAAGTATGGTACATTATCCGCAACACACGCGGATGCACGGGCTTCGTCGGCCCCGAAGGTACCCCCGTTCCGCTTACACAATCCGAAATAGAGAAGTTCGGTGTTGAGAAACACACAATTGAGCTTTCATTTGCCGAAGGCGATCTCGTCACGATTATCGACGGCGCATTTACAGGCTATTCGGGCGTTGTAAGCAAAATTGACGTTGACAATGACAGTGTCTGCGTTATGCTTCCCATTATGGGACGCGATACTCCGATTGAGCTGGCTCTTGACCAGGTTGAATCGGCAGTTGACTGATTTCGGTAATATGGTCTATTGACCTTTTACGGCGTCTTTTGACGCTGTGGGAGGAGCCGAGGCGATTTTCGTATGAAACGCCCCGCCCCGCCACTACCACATTTTTTTGGAGGTGCACTATGGCACAGAAAGTAACAGGCTTTATTAAGCTTCAGATCCCCGCAGGTAAGGCAACTCCCTCGCCCCCTGTAGGTCCCGCTCTTGGTCAGCACGGCGTAAATATTATGGCGTTCACCAAGGAATTCAACGAAAGAACAAAGAATGACATCGGTCTTGTTATCCCCGTTGTTATCACTGTTTATGCAGACCGTTCTTTCACATTCGTAACCAAGACTCCCCCCGCGGCAGTTCTTATCAAGAAGGCTTGCGGCATCGAGAGCGGCTCCGGCGTTCCCAACAAGACAAAGGTTGCCACTATCACCAAGGAGCAGGTAAAGAAAATCGCAGAGCAGAAAATGCCCGACCTTAATGCGGCAAGCATAGAGGCAGCCATGAGCATGGTAGCCGGCACAGCACGCAGCATGGGCGTTACTGTTGTAGACTGATAAGGGAGGCAGAAGATAATGAAACACGGTAAGAAGTACGTTGACAGCCAGAAGCTTGTCGACAGCACAAAATATTATGAGTCTCCCGAAGCTCTTGATCTCGCAATAAAGACCGCTAAGGCAAAGTTTGACGAGACAATAGAGGTTCATGTACGTCTTGGTGTTGACTCCCGTCACGCTGATCAGCAGGTCAGAGGTGCGGTTGTTCTTCCCAACGGCACAGGCAAAAAGGTAAGAGTCGCCGTTTTCGCAAAGGGTGACGAAGCTAAGGCAGCGGAAGCAGCAGGCGCAGAGATCGTCGGCGCTGAGGATCTCGTAGCAAGAATCCAGGGTGAAAACTTCATGGATTTCGACGTTTGCATCGCCGCTCCCAACATGATGGGTCTTGTAGGCCGTCTCGGTAAAATCCTCGGACCTCGCGGACTTATGCCCAGCCCCAAGGCAGGCACGGTTACACCCGATGTCGCTAAGGCTGTAAACGAAGCTAAGGCCGGTAAGATTGAGTACCGTCTTGACAAGACAAACATTATCCACTGCCCCATCGGCAAGGCATCCTTCGGTGCAGATAAGCTCTATGAGAACTATGCAACTCTTATGGACGCTATCATCAAGGCTAAGCCCGCCGCTTCAAAGGGTCAGTATATCCGTTCCTGCGTTGTAACTTCAACAATGGGCGTCGGCGTTAAGATTAACCCCAACAAGGTTCTTAAGAGTGCCGAATAATCAAGATTAAAGGTTCTTTCGGGCGGTCGCAAAATCGCCTCCGCCCGAAAAAACTCTTGACAAAGGTTATATCCTGTGATATAATTTAAATGTTGCTGTTCTAAAGACAGCAGGTGCTTTTTTAAGCATAAAGGTATTCACCGCCTGCCGAGGAATTTGCTCATAAACATTATATATTGTGTTTATCTGCTCTTTCGTCGTGTCGGGCGAAGGGGTATATTTTTTATTATTTTGAAGGCAGGTGAATTCATTTTGCCAAACGCAAAGGTTTTAGAAGAAAAGAAAGCTCAGGTTGCTGTTCTTAAAGACAAGTTCGAAAATGCCGTCGCAGGTGTTATCGTTGACTATAAGGGCACAACGGTTGAGGACGACACAAAGCTTCGTAAAGAGCTCAGAGAAGCAGGCGTTGAGTATAGCGTAGCTAAGAATACTCTTATCCGTCTTGCTGTCGACGGCACAGCTCTTGCCGCTTTTGACGATGTACTTAACGGTACAACAGCTGTTGCGACAAGCTCAAGCGATTATGTAGCCGCAGCTAAGATTCTGTCAAAGTTCGCTGAAGATCATGAGTCTTTCACAATCAAGGCAGGTTTCCTTGACGGAGAAGTTATTTCTCTCGAAAAGATTGAGTCTCTTGCAAAGCTTCCTTCAAAGGAACAGCTCCTTACATCCGTTGCTTTCGCATTCCAGGCTCCCATGGCATCCTTCGCACGTGCTATCAAAGCTATCGTCGACAAGAACGGCGAGGGCGAAGCTGCCGCAGAAGAAGCTGCACCCGCAGCAGAAGAAGCAGCCGAATAATTACGACTGCACAATACTTAAACTAAACATTATTGGAGGAAATTAAAATGGCATCCGAGAAAATTGTTGCTATTGTTGATGAAGTTGCTGCTCTCTCAGTTCTTGAGCTTGCAGAACTCGTAAAAGAAGTTGAAGACAGATTTGGCGTAAGCGCAGCAGCAGCTGTTGCAGTTGCAGCTCCCGCAGCAGGCGCAGCCGCAGCCGCAGAAGAGAAGACAGAGTTCGACGTTGAGCTCACATCCTTCGACGCTGCCGCTAAGATTAAGGTTATCAAGGTTGTTCGTGAGATCACAGGTCTCGGCCTTGCAGACGCTAAGGCTGCAGTTGAAGCTGCTCCCAAGGTCCTCAAGGAAGCTGTATCCAAGGACGAAGCTGAGTCCCTCAAGGCTAAGCTTGAAGAAGTCGGCGCTAAGGTTACTCTTAAGTAATTTAACGCAAACAGATTTTTGCAGAATATCCGGGGTTTGTCCGTGCGGCATTCCTCGGATTTTTTATATTTCGACAAATGTCACAAGAATGAACAAAAAACAGCTTGAAAAATATATAATATTGTGGTAATATGACAAAGAAAATTTTTATATGCTATTTTGTTTAATCGCTATTTATTAAAAGACGGAGGAAATAATATTATGACCGATGTAATTTTTGAGTATGTCGAAAAGCTTCTGTCACTGCTGATGTCGCTTATTATGCTTATTTCAAACCTTTTTTCGGGCGTAAACAGCACAACGGTAACAATCGACGCGGATAATCCGGGCGATACCGTTCCCGCAGTCGTGAATACTCTTAATGTGTGGAATCCTTACGCATTTGATGAAAACACACAGCCGGACAGCGAAAATGATGTAATGTCCTTTGTTGATTATATTGAGCTTATGACGGCGACGGGCGGCAGCGAGGAAAACGATCCGTTTGTAAATCCGCTCGATACAAGTGTGCTTGATGACTATGATTTCAGCCGTATTGTTTCATCGTGCCGGGGTGTGCTTAATCTCGGAGCAAAGCCGTTTCTTATTCTCGGAAATGTTCCGCTGAAGCTCAGTGAAAATCCCGTGATAGGCGGCTTCGGTTACAATGTCTGCCCGCCGAAGGATTATAACGAATGGTATAAATTCATCTGTGCATATCTGACCGCTCTTACCGATAAATTCGGTGTTGATGAAGTCAGAACATGGCGTTTCGGCGTGCTTACCGAGTATGAAAACGAGGAGTGGTTCAGTGTTGACGGTGACGCCGATAAAACATATACCGCATACTGCAAGCTCTATGACTACACAGTTAAAGCACTTACCGATACTCTCGGAAATAATGTATATGTCGGTGCGCATTCAATGACAGTTACCGAAGGGCTCTGGGATGAGCGTGACTTTATAAAGCACTGCGCATCCGGCATAAATTATGCGACAGGCAAAACGGGAACGAGAATCTGTTATCTTACATCGTCATTTTACGATAACGGAATTTATGAAAAGGCAGACGGAAAGAGACCTGACGAATGTATAGAGTTTTTGCGTGCGGCTGCCGAAGAAAACGGACTAAATAATCTTGATTACGGATTTGATGAGGGCAGAATTTTAAGCGGTAAGGCCGGCGCAGATGATTCCGCGCTTTCACTTCGCAGTGTCGGTGATTCTTCACAGGCGGCGTATGACGCAAAGCTTTATAAAGAAATAATCGAAGCAGGTGCGTCATGGTTTTCCTCATGGGGATACACCACGGGCGGTGCCGTAAACGGATTTGCGAGTGTGGCTTATCATCAGGCTTCACTGTTCGCCAAAACAGCTGGCAAAAACAGGCTCGATGTTTCGGTATCCGCAAAAATCGGCAAGAAAACCGACAAGAACGCTTTTGCCGCAAAAGACAGTGAAACGGGAGCTATCTATATTTCCGCGTATAATTACAAATTCAGTAAGCTTCATTTTATGCCGTGCAGTATGAAAATCACTGTTAATGATTCTTCTCTCAAAGGCAGAACAGTTGAAATTCGCACATACTATATAAATGACGACTGCAATTTCTTTGATGAGTGGCAGACGGATGCCGCAGAATATATTTCCGCCGGCACTGCCACATCGTGGTCACCGGACTCATTCGCACTTGACAATGATATCGTAAACTCCGAGCTTCGTGAAAAATATACAAGCGAGCTTCGTGAAAAATATAAGGAGCTGTCTGTGCTGACACCTGTAACGCAGACGGTCGAAGTCGCTGATACTCTTACATTTACTTTGGATACAGATGCCAACACAGCGGCGTTTGTTGAAATAATTCCGCAGTAAAAGCCATACGCTGACAACGAAGAATGGGATTTTTAATAAAACTCCCATAACTTTGTCCGATATCACAACCGTGTTTTTCCGCTATACGGCAGAAGAGCACGGTTTTTGTTTATAATGCCTTGTTTTGTAGTCAACTGCGACAAATCAGAATGCTTAATCTTATTGAAAATGCCGAAAATGCGTGTTGTGATTGAAAAACCGAGGTTAAAGTGGTATACTCAAGCTGTAATTTTGTCCGATTTAGGAGTGTAAAAAAATGAAAAAAACGACAAAAAAGCTTCTTGCGATTGTTTTGTCCGTATGCCTTGCGGCTTCGTGTGTCGCTCCCGCTTTTGCGGCAAAGACCACGGCAAAAACCGAAACCGTAACTATCGAGCAGATAGTTGACAAGGTTCAGGCGAATGCCTCAGCCGATACCGACAGCGTAAACGCAATAAATCTTGATTGCGGCAATGACGACACGTCCGACGGCACTGACAGCACTCTTGTAGCAATCAAAAAAATGTTTGCAAAGGTTCTCAATGCCATAAGCAATTTCTTTATCAATATTATGGTTGCCGGACCTCTCAAATATCTTATCCCCGACTCAAAGACAGTTCAGAAGCTCAATGACTTCAATCTTGATGAGTATGAGGGCTTTTCCGAGGGTATGACCGAGTTTATTGACGAGCCTCAGGGCGATGCCGTATGGTCACTCGGTTATTCACGCAAGTCGATTATGCCTTCAAACTTCGGCGAGAAGAGCTACGCAAAGGGCGCATATCTTCCCTATATCTTCGGCAACGAGATGTATAAGGATGATGACGGCGTATCAGAAGAGCTTCGTGTCCGCACAATAGTTCTCGATGACGGCTCGGGCAGAGGCAAGGTTGCTTTCTGCGCAGTTGACGCAATGGGACTTGCAAATGCCGATGTAAGAAAAATCCGTGTCGCTCTTCAGGAGTTTGCGGATGCGAATAACATAGTAAGCATAAATGTTTCATGCACGCACATTCATACGGGCATCGACTCTCAGGGCGTATGGAGCGACCCCGCAGGTGATCTGTTCCACAACACACTCAACCGTCTTGACGATGTTACAACCGGTGTTGACTCCGATTTCCTCGATGCTGTTATAAACGGCTGCAAGGAGTCCGTAATTGAAGCGACAGAATCCATGACAGAGGGCACACTTCTCTATTCCAAGATGGATATTTCAGACTATCTGCGTGACCGTACATCACCCAAGTCATATGATGAAAATCTGTATAAGCTTGAGTTTGTACCTGCCGATACCGATATCGATTCCACAATTATAGCCACATTCGGCTGCCATCCCGAATCCTCCAGCTATGACTGGAACAGGAAGGTTGACGGCAAAACGGAATATGACACCAAGTTTACGGCTGACTTTGTATGGTATATCGAAAAGCTTCTCAATTCCGAGAACTATAACTTCATATATCTTCAGGGCAACGTAAGCACAACAACATCTTCCCGCGGCAACACAGGCGACAATATCCCCGAAGACAGGGATGCACACGATTCCGCTGTTCGCTACGGCTACGAGATAGGCTACTTCCTTCTCGGTATGGGCATGACACGTGCCGAAAGAATCGAGCTTAACGAGAGAACCGGCGACAGACTTCAGATTGCACAGTACGGCAATGTTGACGGCTACACAAAGTGGTACGACTACGAAAATCTTCCCTCAACTCCCGACAGAGGCACAGCGGTTAAGCCTGTTCTTAATGTCGCAAATAAGGCATTTACAGTTGAAATTTCAAATAACGCAATAGGTCTTATCGGCAAGACATCCATTTCCGATAACCTTGTTCTGCGTGATACTTTGGGCAGAGTTTACACAGTATCCGAAGTCGGCTATATGGAAATCGGCGATGTGCTTAAAGTTTACATGAGCCCCGGCGAGACATTCACCGAGCTTCTCAAGGGCGGCTACGGTGCGGTAGGCTTCATGTATGCTCCTATCAGAACAGCAATAGGTGAGGATACCATTATAATGGACCTTATGAACGATGCCGCCGGCTATGTCGCCAACCCCGAAAACTATGTAATGGCAGGCGTTCAGTATAACCCCGAGGAAGACAGCTTCGACTCCGACACATGGTGTCTTATCTCCTACGGCAAATATTCGGCAAACACATTCATAGGCAATTTCTATGACCTTGTCGACTCCCGCCGCCCCGGAACAGTTGTTCAGAAGGCATACTGATAATTTATAAAACTAAATAAATAAACAAACCGCTTCGGATTAGCCGAGGCGGTTTTTCTTGACATTTAAAAATGTTGTTATTGATAATTTGTCCTTGTTTTGAAACAATACTTCGTTGTCAGTGCGTTGCTTTAGCCGAGGCGGTTTTTTGACTGTAAATATACAGTTTGTTTGCGTCCTCACCCTTTTCATATCCGTAATAAAGCCCGTTTTCGGCTTTCGCAAACAGTATATCGCATTTTTCGGCATCATTGCTGTATTTTTCGCTTTCGCCGTCCGGCAAATTCGCTGTAACGGAATGCACCGTCCATGAACCTATGACGGAATATTTTTTCCGGAGAGTGAGAGATTGAGCGAAAGTCTACACTTATTTAATTACCGAAGTACAGCAAAATCTGCAAAAATTCAATGGGCTTTATCGAATGCAGGCGCTCTTCATATCGGGCTTGTTTATGGTACGAAAACGAAATTGTGACAGTTTTTTTAATAAACTTTTTTGTTAAAAAGACAAAAATAACAGTTTCGTCGATATAAAATGTGCTTATTTATGATTTGTTAACAAAATCGTCAAATTTTTCAGTTATATTGTTCATTGAAACAGTATAAAATGTTAACACGGACATCAGATAATATGTTCAGATGAAAGAGCGGTGATGTTATGTCAATTCTTACCGATTTAATAAAAAAAGAGCCTGTTATACCAAACGGCGGCATATCCGATATATATCCTCTTACTCCGTCGCAGCAGACCATGTACTTTATGATAAAATACAGTCTTCATAAACAGGTTGTGCAGATTCCCACTTCATTCTCGGTTGTCGGCGAGCTTGATTTCAAAACGCTTGCCCGTGCGGTAAATATCGAAATCGAGAGAAATGACTGTATGCGTCTTCGTTTCTTCAAGGACGACAAAACCGTAAAGCAGTATTTTCTTGATGAATACAGGCTTGACGGCATTCGCCACCTTAATTTTGTTGACGAAAGTCAGATGCAGACATATTTTGACAACGATGCGTCCACTCCGATAAAATTCTTTGAAGGCGAAATTTTCAGAATTTTCTTCTTTACGTGCAACGAGAAAAACGGCGTATATTTTAACGTCAGTCATCTTGCCATGGATGCCGTTGCCGTTACATATTTCTATCGTGATCTGTTCGCCGTGTACGATGCGCTCAAAAGCGGCAGTGAAATGCCCAAACCGATCACTGCGTTTGAGAGTATTGTGCAAAAAGAGATTGAATATACCAAAAGCCCACGCTTTGCATCCGATGCAGAGGCGATAAGCGCGTATCATCGCAAGGGCGGCTGTCCGTATTACTGCGGTCTTCACGGCCCGGAGCTTCTCGAAAAGCAGAGACAGAAGAAAAACGACCCCACTTTAAGAGTGCCGTCACTTCTTGATCCCATTCACGACAAGAGCGATCTTTACACTTCGTCAATTGACGCAAACACAACAAAAAAAATTCTCGAATTTTGCGAAGCGAACAATATCGCGCCCGAAACGCTCATTCAGACGGCGTTCAGACTTCACGCATCGCATATAAACAACGATATAAACGATACGTTTATGATAACACTCTGCTCAAGACGAGTTACACGAGCAGAACGTAATTCGGGCGGTTGTATGGCTCAGCCCTTTATGACACGCCTTATTTACAGCGGTGATATGACCTTCAGACAGACTGTTGATGCCTGCACCGCATCAAGAAACGAGCTGTTCAGGCACAAAGACTTCCCGTATCTGTCCTCAAGACGCATTCAGCAGGATCTGTACGGACTCTCCTCGGCTCAGGGGCCGTCATTTATGATGTACACATGGCTGCCCGTTGAGTTTTCGGAAAAGCTCTCGAAGCTGTCGCCGGAGATCAGAGGCTATAACCTCGGCAGATATGTTGTGCCGATGTACGCTTTCTCATTTGTAAATCCCGATACAGGCTGTCTTGAGCTGTCGTATATGTACCGCACAAATACGCTCTCACTTGAAAATGTGCGTTCACTTCATAAAAATGCGGTAATGTATATTAAGCGGGGAATTGAAAATCCCGATATCAGCATAAACGAGCTTGTCGGAGGGGAAAACTGATGGAAAAACCGGACAAGGCTTTTCTTGACGGCTTAAAGGCGTGCAGAAAAGAGATGTATGCCGAAGGGGAGGTTACTACCCTTAAACAGCTGCTTACTCTCTCGAAAAAGCATTACACCGGCAGGGTTCAGTTTGCCGAAAAGATAAAAAAAGAGACGGTATATTATTCCGTCGACAAATTCTATGACGATGTGTCAAAGCTCGGTCAGTCGCTTCTTAATATGGGACTGCACAGAGGAAACGCGGCGATTGTGGGTGAAAACTCCTACGCCTGGCTTACGGCGTTTTTTGCGATTAACTGCTCCGGCAATGTTGCGGTGCCTCTTGACAGGGAGCTGAGTGACGAAAAGCTTGTTGAGCTTGCCGAAAAGGGCGACTGCAAGGTTATGTTTTTTACACCGTCCTATTCCGGTACCGCAAAGCTGTTTTTGTCGGGCGGCGAGGGCAGACACGCAATTTGTATAAGCGGCACTCCACGGGGTGACGGATTTTACAAAGCGGAAGAGATTAAGTCGCAGATTTCGGATATAACGGAATTTGAGAGCATAACATCCGATAAGGATGACACGGCGGCTATTGTGTTTACATCCGGCACTACCGGTGCGAACAAGGGCGTTTGCCTGAGTCACGGAAATTTCTGCTCGAATTTCTCGGATATTGCGCTTCTGTCAAAACCGGTTTCAACGGCAATTTCCGTTTTGCCGATGAATCATACATACGAATTGAGCTGTATAGAGCTTACGGCGATTTATACGAACACCATTCTTTATATAAACGACAGTCTGCGCAATTTCAAGGCGAATATGAAATCGTTTAAGCCCGAGGCGATGGCGGCTGTGCCTAAGCTGATGAGCGTAATCTATGACGGCATTATAGACAGCGCACAAAAAAGCGGCAGACTCGAAAAGCTCCGAAAAGGCGTAAAGCTGAGCAGTACACTTCTTAAGCATCATATTGATATAAGGCATATACTTTTTAAGGATATTATAAAAGAATTCGGTTATGCTTTGCCTATAATATCAGTCGGCGGCGCACCGATAGACTGTGAAAAGGCGGCATTCCTCGAAGCTGTCGGCTTTAGGATTTATGCCGGCTACGGTCTGACGGAGGGCAGTCCGATTGTTACACTCAACTGCAATGTCGCGGCGGATGCCAAAAATGTGGGAGTGTGTCTCCCGGGGTGTGAAATTCGCATTGCCGACCCCGATGAAGACGGCACGGGAGAAATAGAAATCAGGGGCAAGAACGTAACTCACGGCTACTATAAAGATAAAGAAGCCGACAAGCTGTCGTTTACTCCCGACGGCTGGTTCAAGACCGGCGACTACGGCAGACTCGGCAAAAACAGAGAGCTGTATATAGCCGGACGAAAGAAAAATATTATAATTCTCGATAACGGAAAGAATATCTATACCGAAGAGCTTGAGGAGCATTTCATGCAGGGTGACAGACTAATAAAAGAGGCTGTTGTGCTTGTTGCCGGAAATGACAATCCTCACGAAACAAAAAAACATCTCGCACTCGCTGTTGCGGTTGACCCCGAGACAGTCGGGGACAGAACAAAAGAACAGCTTGAAGCGGATGTCAACAGTGCGGTCGCAAGGCTTAACAGAAGTCTGCCGCCGTATGAAAGAATATCGGATGTAATGACCGTTGTCGGTGAATTTAATAAGACATCAACAATGAAAATCATTCGCAGGGACGTTGAAGAAATGTACCTTGCGTATCGAAAGGGTAGGGAAGAATAATGTTGGATAAGAAACTTGTAAGACTGCTTACCGAGTACGTAGACGCAGAACCGGAGACAATAACCGAGGATACGGACATAAGAGCCGACCTGGGACTTGACTCCCTTCAGCTTATGAGCCTTGCGGTTCAGCTTGAGTCGGAATACGGCGTGACTATCTCTGACAGAGATGCGGCGAACATACAGACCGTAGGGGACGTTATGAGGCTTCTCGGCGAGTAAGCGGACGAATAGAATATGAAAAAACGCTCTGTCGACAGGGCGTTTTTTTAATTAGCAATCAGCAATGAGCAATTAGCAATGAAAGGGGTTGGCTAACGAAATCCGGCGGATTTGGGTTGTGAATCCGGGCATTGTAATCGGCAGTCGGCAATTTGTAATTTTTTTGGATTTTGGGCGATGCTGCCGAAAAATTGAACAAATTGATATGTGGTTATTCGCTTTTTTTAAGCCACGCACTGACAACGAAGTATTGGTTTCTCTCCGAAAAATCTCCCATATCTTTGTCCGAA
>CAVFPQ010000062.1:0-13248 GCA_963624415.1 Acutalibacteraceae bacterium
TTTCGGAAGTCCTGCGGACTTGGACTTATACAATTAGCAATTAGCAGTTAGCAATCAGCAATGTCGGATAATGCATAATGTAGAATGCAGAATGCATAATGTCGCAGACAAAAATCATCCGGTGAATGATTTTTCGCATTGTGTGGGCTTTTTTTCGCATGGTGGGGCTTTTGCCGTACCGGCGAGCATGGCCGCTCTGCAGTGCACCTGTCTGTTCGGACGGTTATTTTTTTTGGGAGAATGTCGAATATAAGACCGAACAGACAGGTGCCACTTTGAGCGGCCGCCTACGGCTTCGCAGCCATCGGTGCATTGCTTGCCGTAATACGCTTACGCTTCTTACGGCAGGGGCGCCGGCTCGCTATCCTCGCCGGCGTGCCGCTCGTCATCGGCTTACGCCGCCTCCTCGCGGCCATGCCCTCGCCGTTGGCTCGGGCGTGCCGCTCGTCATCGGCTTACGCCGCCTCCTCGCGGCCATGCCCTCGCCGTTGGCTCGGGCAATCCGCTCGCTTCGCTCGCCTCATATAAATTTTCCACAAACTTTTTCTCTTATTTTCTACTTTATCGGTAGGTAGGAATTTCCGTTTCGTCATTTTGCAACAAGATTGCAACAATTCATTGTCAAATTTAAACAAATGCATTTTATTCTCCGGATTTATTTTAATCAAATTTGTTATTCTGCGTAAAATCAAATCATTGTGCAAGTTGCACAAATACGAAATAAAAAAGTTGTGCAAAATGTCTTGACAAATTGAAATAATTGAGTATAATTACAACTGTAATCAAACGAAAGGAGTCTTAAAGATGGTTTGTGACAAAGCAATAGCTTCAAGAGAAGATCAGCTTATCAAAGAGATCGGAAAGATGAAGAAGTTCACCTTTAAGAAACTTCTGAAGGTAATCGAGCTTGACGCTCTTATGAATTACAACAAGTAATTTATTCCCGCATCACAGCCCGTTACCCAACGGAGCCTTGATATTCCGGTGTCACAGATGTAAAAGTTTGTGACTTAACATATTTCACATTTTTCTCCTCTCCTCTTTAACAGGCCGGCTTCGGTCGGCCGAACAATAATCCCGGTTCCTTCGGGAACGTTTACATATTTTTCATTTTTCTCCTATCTTTTTTTATCAGACCGGCTTCGGTCGGTCAGCGATAATCCCGGTTCCTTCGGGAACATTACATATTTCACATTTTTCTCCTCTCCTCTTTAACAGGCTGCCTTCGGGCAGTCGACGAAAACCGCTGTTCCTTTACGGAACGTTGATATACACGGGGCTGTCCCCGATTCGGATAAGTCCCCATGCAAAATCCTTTTGAATATCCCCGATTCGGATATTCACGCAGACACTTTTTGATTTGTCCCCGATTCGGACAGTCACACGCCGTGTCCCGTTTACGGTCACGAGCGTAACAACAAAGCTTACACGGATGAAAGCCACATGGTTTTCGTCCGTTTTTTTTAATACTTGCGACAGCAATATATCATTGCAAGAGTTTCTTGCTTTCTTCCTTTTCGTATATAATGCCCGACTTTGCACATTGACACACCGATGTTTTTGCGGTAAAATTACTCTGTTTATGAGAAAGTCGCAGCATACTGCGTATTTATGGAGTGGACAAAGAATGAGCACAGAAAAGACAAAAACAGCAACAAAAGCAAAAAAAGCGGCAAAGGGTTCTTCGGAAAATGCAACCCTTGAAAACATAGAGAAAACGGCATCTTCAAGAACACCTAAAACGCCCAATACGGCAAAACTTCTTGATGAAATAATGAACAGACATGAGCTGTCCATGAGTCTGCTCGATAAAATGAGCGGTGTCAGTAAGGGCGTACTTCACAAAATAATAAACGGCGAAGTCAATATGAGCCATGCTAATTTCAAAAAGCTCTTGTCGGCTCTGCCTTTTACAGCTGAGGAGAGAAAGGAATTCTATTCTTCTTTTTATTCCGAAATGTACGGCAAGAATGTAATAAGCACGGTCGAAAAGGTTTTGGCGGAGTACAATAAAATCGATGAAAACCGCACAAATTTCAAAATAACCGAAGGACTTAAAGAGGAGCCGGAGGGCGGTTTCCTTGACGGCAAAAGAAATATTTATTCCGCGATTTATGACATAACACAGAGCACTCAAAGCATATACACAAATTTTCCGTTTGATTATGACGGCGGCGTTCTTGACGATATGTTTTATTCGCTGGCGGCAGAGAATAAAGATCTTCACCTTGTGCATTTTATCGAATTTTATAATGAAGACGGCGCCGGGGACAATATAAGTACGTATATGCGTACGCTCAGATATATGAATCTTGAAAAAATACCAGTCAGCCTGTCCGTAAAAAATAAGGTCAATAATTTTTCTCCTCTGCCGTATTTTGTTTACGGCAATTCGGGTATTGTGTTTTTCGGAAACGATATCGGAATTCTTGTGAGAGACAAAAAGGCTCTTGACGCATTTGACGGTTATGTAAAGCAGCTTGAAAAAGACGCGAGACCGTGCGGTGTCCATATTAACAATTTGTTCGAGCTTAAGAATGTGACATCGGCTTCGGCGGTAACAAAAATCACTCAGTATTATTCTATTCAGGCGTATCCGTGCATAGTCTTTTATCTGTCATTGGACGACATTATGGCTGTCGCCAAACCCGAAGGCAAATTGGATCTGCCGTTTTCATACGAACAGCAGGTGCTGCTTTTCTATTCCTATTACGAAAATTACGGCAAGCTTATAAATAAATTAAACTTATCATTCTGTTCTGTTGAGGGACTTGATGAATTTGCTCTTACCGGCAGATTTATAGAAGCTCCGAAAAACTTTTCAAAGCCGTTTTCTCCCGAAATGAGAATACAACTTCTTGACAAAGTTGCCGAGAGTATAAAAAACGACAGAGCTTTTGTGCTTGACAGCAAAAAAATAAAAATTCCCGACAAAATATCTATCGGCTTTGATGACAGCGGTGTCAGTGTTTTCGGTGACGACGGCGATTTTCTCGGCAGCACATTTTTCAGTTTTGTCGATACACCTCAGTTTATCTCGGCGTTCAGTCTTCTGCCGGAGTATCTTATAAACTGCGGCTATGTCTATGAAAAAGAAAATGCCCTGCGTTACATTGAAAACGCCAAGGCGATTGCAAGATGTCAGATAACGGAAGGTCGAAAATAAAGTGACAGCGACAAAATATTTACAGCAGCTTTTCAAAAAATATAATCCTTCAGTTAACGGACTGGGTCGTATTGCGAAAATCAACGGCGGGATTATAAGTCAGTATAAAAGCGGCAAAAGGGAAATAAAAGATTTTGACACGTTAGTAAGAATTGCGAAGGCGATGGGCGTGTCCGATAAAGAATATACAAGGCTCTGCGATCTGTACTTTGCGGAAATGTATTCATCCGCGGAGCTTGAAGCGGTAAAAACAGTCATAGCCGAAATGCCGAATGTTATGAAGGACGCTTCGCCATTCCCCGTGAAAAAATCGGCGGACACACCGACAGACGGCTGTCTTGCGAATAAAGAACAGATTGACAGCGCGATAGTCACTCTGTGCGAAAACGCAGTCGGCAATATCTACACAAATATTCCGTTTACGGATGCGGCACTTGATGATTTCTTTTTCGCTTTATTGCAGAAAGAGAACATAAATTTAATCAGATTTTTTGAGGAAGAGGAAACACCCGACGCAGACAGTATCCGTGCGCTTATGCGTACACTCAGATTTTTCAGGCATCAAAGCTTTCCTTATATTGTCGCAAAGCCGCACAGTGTTGACAGCACGGATATTTTTCCTTATTTTATTATCGCCGAAAACGGATATGTTCTGTGCAATGACTCGTTCGGCATAATTTCATCCGACAAGCAGTCGATACGCAAAGTTGTCGAAAAGGCAGAAAATATCAGAGCATCGGCTATGCAGTTCGGCAGAAAGCTCGAGAGTATTCTTGAATGTGTTTCATTCGGAGCTCCCGAAAAGAACAAAACCGTTGAAATGGGTTGTGTCGGTATTTATCCGTGCGTCGGTACTTATCTTTCCAAAGAAGATATGGCGGCATCGGGTAATGATGTTCCGAATGCAGAAGCGCTTGTTGATTTCTGCTATGCGCATTATTCAAGCTGTAATAATATTTACGGCAAAACATACTATACAACACAGAAGGGTATTCTGGATTTCGCCAAAACCGGGAATTTTTATAACATACCCCCTGTATTTGTTCACGGACTTCCCGCGAAAAACAGGCGTGATGTTCTTGACAGAATATACAGCGAGATTGAAAATGACAGGCTTTATATTATAAATACCGATGTGCTGAGTATTCCCGATGGAATTCATATGGATTATGAGGGTGCGCAGGTCGCTCTGACGGCATTCGACAGCACAGTTGAACAGTTCTGCATCTCGGATATCTATTACAGGACGAATTCTCCGTATTATCTTAAACTCGCGAAACTTCTTCTTCAATATCTGAAAAACGACAGATATACCTACGATAAACAGTCGGCACTGCACATGGTTGGGTGTGCTAAGAAACTTGCCGTCTGATATGGCGAAACAATCAGAAATTGTTAATTATTAATTGTTAATCAGTTGTTTTTTTATAACTGTAAATGGGAGGATGGTTTATGGCTCTCTATCTCGACAATTCCGCCACAACAAAGGTCTGTGACGAGGCGGCAGCGGCGGCACTGGATGTCATGACGAATAATTACGGCAATCCGTCATCAACGCATAAAACAGGCATTCGGGCTAAAACCGTGCTCGAACAGTCCCGTAAGAGTGTTGCCGACAAAATGGGCGTTTCGGCGGATGAGATCTATTTTGCCCACTCCGGTACGCTTGCCAACAACACGGCGATTTTCGGCGCTGTAAAAGCGAGAAAAAACAGGGGCAATCGAATTGTTACCACCGCACTTGAACATCCGAGTGTCGCAAGAGTCATGGATGAGCTTGAAAATGAGGGGTATGAGGTAATCCGTCTGTCCCCGACCGAGAACGGTTCATTTTCCGTCGAGGAAATGGCGAATGCCGTAAACGACAAGACTGTTCTTGTCAGCACTATGTATGTCAATAATGAAACAGGTGCGATAAATCCCGTTGAATGTATAAAAAAGATTGTTGATGCGGCAAAGTCCCCGGCGCTTATTCATATTGACGCAATTCAGGCGTTCGGCAAAATTGATGTTCGCCCAAAAAAGCTCGGTGTCGATTTTGTCAGTGTCAGCGGTCACAAAATCCACGCCCCCAAGGGGATAGGCGCATTGTATGTAAGAAAAGGACTTAATATCCGTCCGTTCGTTTTGGGCGGCGGACAGGAGAACGGTCTTTTTTCGGGAACGGAAAATATGCCCGCGATTGCCGGTCTCGGCGCGGCTGTAAAAGCTCTGCCCGATTCAAAAAAACAGCTTGCCGCAATGCGTGAGCTGAACTCTTTTTTAAGAAACGAGCTTGTTAAAATCCCGGGTGTTGAAATAAATTCCCCCGAAAACGGTCTGCCGTATATATTAAACATATCATTGGTCGGTATTCCGAGTCAGGTTGCCGTCAATTTTATGTCCGAAAAAGAAATATATGTGTCGTCGGGTTCTGCGTGCAAAAGAGGTCACCGCAGCGAGGTTCTGACCGCCATGGGGCTTGCCCCCGAAAGAATAGACAGTGCCATTCGTGTGTCTATGAGCCGCTTTACAACAGCGGACGAGCTGCGTGTTTTTGTGTCCGCCGTAAACGATGCCATGAACACATTAAGAAGAAAATAAACGGAGAACAGAATGAAAGAAATTATACTTATAAAAGACGGTGAGCTTGCCTTAAAGGGGCTTAACCGCTCTACATTTGAAGATATTCTCATAAAAAATATGAAGGCGAAGCTTGCGAATACAGGCGATTTCACATTCAGAAAAGCCCAGTCGACTGTTACGATAACGCCGAATGATGATGATATCGATATGGACGAAGCGATAGAAAAGCTTCAGACGGTTTTCGGTATTGTCGGCATTTCACGCTGTGCCGTATGTGAAAAGGATATCGAGCTTATAAAGCAGATTGCCCCCGACTATCTCTCGGATGATCTCAGAACGGCACGCACATTTAAAGTTACGGCAAAGCGTGCGGATAAAAAATTCCCGATGGGTTCGCCCGAAATATGCGATGAAGTCGGCGGTGCGATTCTGTCGAAATTTCATCATCTGAAGGTCGATGTTCACAACCCCGATGTCACCGTGTCCGTTGAAATCAGAGACACCGCGGCATATATCCACGGCAAGCAGATAAAGGGCGCCGGCGGAATGCCTTCGGGTACGGGCGGTCGTGTCGGTCTGCTTATATCGGGCGGTATAGATTCCCCGGTTGCGGGCTATATGATGGCAAAACGCGGAGCGAAAATAACCGCGATTCATTTTGCGTCCCCGCCGTATACATCCGAGCTTGCCGAAATGAAGGTGCATGAGCTTCTCGGCAAAGTGGCGGTATATTCGGGCAGAGTTAATCTGTTTACCGTTCCGTTTACCGAAATTCAGCTTGCGATAAAAGACAATTGCCCCGAAGAAATGTTCACCGTTACCATGCGCCGTGTTATGATGCGTCTTGCGTCAAAAATCGCCGACTGGCAGGGCTGTGACGCACTTGTAACAGGTGAGAGTCTGGGACAGGTCGCAAGTCAGACAATAAAGGCGATAAGATGCTCCGACGAATGCGCCGATATGCCGGTTTTTCGTCCGTGTATAGGTATGGACAAAAACGAGATTGTTGAAATTTCACGCAAAATGGAAGCGTTTGATATTTCAATCCGTCCGTATGAGGACTGCTGTACGGTGTTCACGCCCCGTCATCCCAGAACACGCCCGACACCCGAGCTTGCTCGTGAAGTCGAAAATATGCTCCCCGATGAAGACGCCATGATACAGCGGGCGTTTGACGGCGCAGTGCTTAAGGTCATTGAAGAGTAATGAGTGACCGGCGCTTAGTTGTCGGTACTCAGTGGTTAGTGGTTAGTGGTCAGTGGTTAGTGGTTAGTGGTTAGTGGTTAGTGGTTAGTGGTCAGTGGTCAGTGACTGAGGAAGACACTGCGTGTCTTGAATTATATAGCTTCGCAGAAGATAAGATTGTATGAAAAGTCGTATCTTCTGTGAAGCTTTTATTATTACAAAAAACCGCCTCCGAGATACTCTCTCGAAAGACGGTTTTCTTTAGTCGGTAAAATCCGGTGGATGTGAAGAATTTATAAATCAGTTTCGCAGGACTTTTTCGACCGGGTTTTTATTTTACGCTGTCAATAAACTTCTTGATATTCGCAATTCCCGAGAAAATTTCGGTCTCGCCGCCCTTGGTGATGACAAGCGAGGGAGCCTGCTTAAGGCCTAAACGAATGGCTTCGTCCTTGTGCTCGGATACGAACAGCTTGTTGTAGCCGATGAGAGCCTTATCGAGCCAGCTTTCCGCAAGACGGCAGTTGGGGCAGTTCTCCTGCGCGAAAAGAACAACCGTGTTGTCGGGTTCGCAGGCGGGCATTTCCTCAATTCCGGTGTCGGGTGCGTTCTCTTCGGTGATGGGGCCCTTGTGTGTCAGCACGCTGTTTTTGATGTCATAGAGCTTTCTGTCACGGAATTCCTGTGCCTTGCCGTCGTTCCAGTTCTGTACGGGACGATAATAGCCCGTAATTCTGGAATAAACCTCGGTTGCGTTGCCGCACTTGGGGCAGGTGAACTGCTCACCGGTGAGATAGCCGTGGTCTTTGCAGACGGAATAGGTGGGAGAAATTGTGTAGTAGGGAAGTCTGTAATTTTCGGAAATCTTGCGTACGAGATTTGCGGCCGATTTCCAGTCGGGCAGTTTTTCGCCGACAAAAGCGTGGAAAACGGTGCCGGATGTATACAGAGTCTGAAGCTCATCCTGAATGTCAAGTGCCGAGAAAATATCCTCGGTGTAGCCGACAGGCAGGTGTGAGGAGTTGGTGTAGTAGGGTGTGCCGCCGTCCTTTGCCGCAGTGATGATATCGGGATATCTTGCCTTGTCGTGCTTTGCGAGACGATATGTTGTGGACTCCGCCGGAGTTGCCTCAAGGTTATAGAGGTCGCCGTACTGCTCCTGATAGTCCGACAGACGCTCACGCATATGGTTAAGAACCTTCTTTGTGAACTCCTGTGTCTCTTTGTGTGTCATGTCGACACCGAGCCACTTGGCGTTAAGACCGACTTCGTTCATACCGATAAGTCCGATTGTTGAGAAGTGGTTGTCGAAAGAGCCGAGATATCTCTTTGTATAGGGGTAGAGACCCTCTTTAAGAAGCTTTGTTATAACCGTACGCTTTACTTTGAGGGAACGTGCCGAAATGTCCATCATCTTGTCAAGACGGGCAAAGAACTCGTTTTCGTCCTTTGAAAGATATGCTATACGGGGCATGTTTATCGTAACAACGCCGACAGAGCCTGTGCTCTCACCGCTGCCGAAGAAGCCGCCGGACTTTTTGCGAAGCTCACGAAGGTCAAGACGAAGTCTGCAGCACATACTTCTTACATCGCTCGGCTCCATGTCGGAGTTTACATAGTTTGAGAAGTACGGTGTGCCGTATTTTGCGGTCATCTCGAACAGAAGCTTGTTGTTTTCCGTCTCGCTCCAGTCAAAGTCGGATGTGATTGAATAGGTCGGGATGGGATACTGGAAGCCTCTGCCGTTTGCGTCGCCCTCGATCATGGTTTCGATAAACGCCTTGTTTACCATGTCCATCTCTTTTTTGCAGTCGCCGTATGTGAAATCCATGGGCTTGCCGCCTACGATTGCGGGCTTTACTGCGAGGTCGGAGGGTACGGTCCAGTCAAGTGTGATATTTGAGAACGGAGCCTGTGTGCCCCAGCGTGACGGAGTGTTTACGCCGTATATAAACGACTCGATGCACTTCTTTACTTCGTTATATGACAGATTGTCTGCCTTTATGAAGGGTGCGAGGTATGTGTCGAATGATGAGAATGCCTGTGCGCCTGCCCATTCATTCTGCATGATTCCGAGGAAGTTTACCATCTGATTGCAAAGTGTCGCAAGGTGCTTTGCCGGGGAAGAAGTGATTTTTCCGGGAACACCGCCGAGACCCTCTTCGATAAGCTGGCGAAGTGACCAGCCTGCGCAGTAGCCTGTGAGCATCGAAAGGTCATGAATGTGAATATCGGCGTTTTTGTGGGCATTCGCGACTTCTTCATCATAAATTTCGCTGAGCCAGTAGTTTGCTGTGATAGCACCGGAGTTTGACAGAATAAGACCGCCGACTGAATATGTTACGGTTGAGTTCTCTTTAACTCTCCAGTCGGATACTTTTACGTAGTTGTCGACAAGCTCTTTGTAGTCGAGAATTGTCGAACGCATCATACGCATTTTTTCACGCTGCTTGCGGTAGAGAATGTACGCTTTTGCGACATCTCCGTAGCCTGCCTGAACCAGAACGGATTCAACGGAATCCTGAATATCCTCAACGTTTATAAGGTCGTCTTTGATTTTTGATTCAAAATCCGATGTGACCTTAAGTGCGAGAAAATCTATAACGCCGTCGTGATAGTTTTTGTTCTGCGCTTCGAATGCCTTGCGAATGGCATTTCCTATTTTCGCAATGTCGAATTCGGTGACATTGCCGTCTCTTTTTCTGACTTGATAAGACATGTTTTTCCTCCTTGTAATTTTTATCAAAAAGCGGCACGGATAAGTGCCCGTTTAGTGAACATTTGTTCGAAGCATCTTCGCTCGATTGGTTCATATGATATCACAGTCGGGGTGTCAAATCAAGGTGACAGAACAAAGAAAATCATTTTCGGAATATGTAACAATATTTTGAGGGTAATTTTGTATCAAATGTTGCGATAATACTATATCTTGTGGCAAGAGGCGGGGATTTGTTCTTGTTTTGCACTAAATACAGTAGTGCAATTAATAATGTCGGAAGACACTTCGTGTCTTGAATTAAAGAAAGCTTTGCGGGAGGGAGGTGTGATGTGTTTTCGTTGACATTTTTTAATGTGTATAGTAAAATAGTTATATATATCTATTTCGGAGGCGGAAAAATGCGAAACAAAGAAAATAAAAACGCAGAACAGGGCGCGGCAGAAACCAAAACAAAAAAGCCCCTTGAATTTGACTCAAAGATAAAGGTATTTCCGTTTATCGTCTTTATTCTCGGCGCACTGCTTGCTGTCGTTCAGCTTATCACAAGACAGAATCTTATCGCAGTTGTATCGGCAGGCTATTGCTGTGTTGTAGGTGCGATAATTGTTCTCTCACTTCTCATTAAGAAAAAGGTGTATATGTGGGAGCTTCTCGGTATCGCTTCATCCATGGGCGGTGCGTATATTTTCCATGTTATATGGGGTGCTGACGCAGGCTTCGGTGCGCTCACATCGGGCAAGGCCGGCTGGTCAAGTGCCGAAAATACACTCTTTTCGGGTGAGGGCAATATTTTTACAAGAATGCTCGGCAATCTTATAATCATGCTGCCCGTTATCGTATTTCTTGTTCTTCTGTGGCTGCTTGCGAAAAAAGGCTTCAAGGGCTTTGCCGCAAAAAAGATTTCGTGCATTGCCGCAGGTGTATTTCTGACCGGTGCTTCCGTTTTCTATGTTCTCACCATGAATATGCGTTCCACTCCCGTGACAGACAGACTGTGGGAGGGGCAGGACGATTATCTTAATAAAATAAGCAACGAGAACGCATCCGAAAAGCCCAATGTTCTTGTTGTTCTTATGGATGACCTGGGTTATGGCGATGTGTCGCTCAACGGTGCTATATATGACACTCCCAATATCGATTCCATAGGCGAAAACGGGCTTAATTTCACTAATTTCTATTCGAGCTATTCCGTTTGCTCTCCCGCGCGTTTTGCGTGTCTTACAGGCAGATATCCTTACAGAGGCTATGCCGATAATGTTATCTATCCCACTGTCAACTGCTTTACTCCCTTCGCTCAGACTCGTGTATACAACAGTGTTGAAATGCTCAATAATACCGACGGTATGCTCGGCGATGAGATTACAATGGCAGAGGTTTTTAAGGCGGCAGGCTATCAGACAGGCTGCTTCGGCAAGTGGCACCTCGGCGATTACGGCGAATATCTTCCCACAAATCAGGGCTTTGACGTGTTCTACGGCAGTCACCATGTAAACGATATGAAGCCATTCTATCATGTTAAAGAAGAAAACGGCGAGTATACTATCGTTCACGGAACAGATGAGCTTAAGGATCAGTCGAACGCAACAAAATACATTCATGAAGAAATTTCTTCGTGGATTAAGAGTGTTGTTACCGAGAGTGACGATCCGTTCTATGCACTCTATACCACACCGTGGCCGCATGCGCCCGTTTATGTCGGCAATGAGTATGACGGCGCGACAGGTATGGGCACATATGTTGACTGCGTAACGGAATTTGACTCCTATCTCGGTATTCTGTTTGATGAGCTTGAGGAAATGGGCGAGCTTGAAAATACGATTATAGTCTTTACGAGCGACAACGGCCCGGCACTTCAGGGCTCCACAGGCGTTTTAAGAGGCGGCAAATATCTGGCGTATGAGGGCGGTCAGAAAGTACCGTTCATGATAAGATGGGATAACAATAACGGTCTGTTTGAGTCGGGCGGCACACGCACACAGTCCGCAACTCTTGTTGATCTGTTCCCGACGCTTATAAATCTTGCCGGTATTACCGATGCCGACGGCAATACCAATCCTTTGCCGAGCGACAGAACAATTGACGGCAAGGATATGACCTCTCTGATAAAAGACGACAGTGTTATTCATGACTCATCGTCACCCATTCTTCATATGAAACGCCGCAAGGTAAAAGCGGTGCAGTATACCGTTGAAACAGCCGATATTCTGAGTCGTGACGAGTATAAGGACTATACTTATCCGGTGTTGACCGATAACAAATATATCACATTCAAATATTTCAAGAGCATTCAGAACGACAATTCCGCTTTCTTTGATAAGTTCCGCAAGAACTGGCTTCACATTCTGACCGATGATGTCGGCGAGAACTATAACCGTTCAACCGTATATCCGTCGGTTGCCGTTGAAATGAAAGAAAAGCTTGAGTCTGTTCAGTCGGATTTTGAACAGAATCCCAGAGGCATTTTAAGCTGATGCCGCCGCTGTCTATAATGATAAAGCCCGCATCGGGTTCGTGTAATCTTCGCTGCAGATATTGCTTCTACGGCGATGTTACCGACCGACGCGAGACAAAGCTTTACGGCGTAATGACAAATGATACCGCAGACAGACTTATTTCTTCCGCACTGGAATTTGCCGATGGAGAGAGCATTGCCTTTGCTTTTCAGGGCGGCGAACCGCTTATTGCGGGAATGGAATATTTCAGACATTTTGTCGATACCGTGAACCGTCTTAATGCAAAAGACAGCCGTATTTTTTACAGCATTCAGACAAACGGAACGCTTATTGATGACGCATGGGCGCAGTTTTTTACGGATAATGAGTTTCTTGTTGGGCTGAGCCTTGACGGCGATTTCACGGCGAACAGATTTCGAATTGATGAAAAGGGGAACAATGCCTATTATCGTATTTTGCGTGGCATGGGGCTTCTTAAAAAGCATCATACGGAATTTAATATACTGACCGTACTGACGGGGGCGTGTGCCGATAACTGTGAGAGAATATACAGATATTTTCGTGACAGCGGGTGCAGATACCTGCAGTTTATTCCGTGTCTTCGTCCGTTTGGGGACAAGAGCGAGAGCGAGCTGTATATGACACCGGAGCAGTATGCCGATTATCTTATCCGTATATTCAATCTGTATGTGAAGGATTTTGTCAGAGGACAGTATGTAAGTGTCAGATATTTTGACAACCTTGTGCGAATGTACTTAGGACAGTCTCCGGAACAGTGCGGTATCGCGGGACATTGTACGCATCAGTTTGTGTCGGAGGCAAACGGAAATATCTATCCTTGCGATTTCTATTGTACGGATGAATTTCTTCTGGGGAATATAAACGAGAAAAGCTTAAAGAGCCTCGCCGAGTCACCGAAAGCGATAAGTTTTATAAAAGAGAGCCTTGTTGTGCCGCAAAAATGCAAAAGCTGCAGATTCTATCCTCTTTGCCGTGCAGGCGGCTGTAAGCGTGAAAGGGCGGACAGGGATTACTGCAAGGCGTATAAAGCGTTTTTTTCGGCGTGCCTGCCGATGTTCGGAGTGTTCAAAAACAATTAACAATTTCGGAAGTCCTGCGGACTTATACAATTAGCAATTAGCAGTTAGCAATTAGCAATG